>NZ_CP108039.1:4004464-4312500 GCF_036173045.1 Streptomyces sp. NBC_00299 | reverse complement strand
AGCACTTCTCACCGAGTCCTTCGGGACGAGGTCAGAGGCCACTACGCAGGCAAACGTTCTGCGGTGGTTGCTCATGGGTGGAACGTTGATTATTCGGCCGGGTTTCCGGGTCGGAGGCTGCAAGTACTGCTCGCAAGAGCGTGGAAAGCATGATCTTCGGACGGGATCTGGTCGGGCACGCTGTTGGGTGTCTGAAGTAACGGCCGCAAGGTTGTGCTTCGGTTGCCGGCGCCGGTGTAGCACCACAGTGGTGGTGTGTGACGGTGTACTGGTCGTTGTTTGAGAACTGCACAGTGGACGCGAGCATCTGTGGCCAAGTTTTTAAGGGCGCACGGTGGATGCCTTGGCACCAGGAACCGATGAAGGACGTGGGAGGCCACGATAGTCCCCGGGGAGTCGTCAACCAGGCTTTGATCCGGGGGTTTCCGAATGGGGAAACCCGGCAGTCGTCATGGGCTGTCACCCTTGCCTGAACACATAGGGCAAGTGGAGGGAACGCGGGGAAGTGAAACATCTCAGTACCCGCAGGAAGAGAAAACAACCGTGATTCCGGGAGTAGTGGCGAGCGAAACTGGATGAGGCTAAACCGTATACGTGTGAGACCCGGCAGGGGTTGCGTATACGGGGTTGTGGGATCTCTCTTCTGTTGTCTGCCGGCAACAGGACGAGTCAGAAACCGTTGATGTAGGCGAAGGACATGCGAAAGGTCCGGCGTAGAGGGTAAGACCCCCGTAGTCGAAACATCAGCGGCTCGTTTGAGAGACACCCAAGTAGCACGGGGCCCGAGAAATCCCGTGTGAATCTGGCGGGACCACCCGCTAAGCCTAAATATTCCCTGGTGACCGATAGCGGATAGTACCGTGAGGGAATGGTGAAAAGTACCCCGGGAGGGGAGTGAAATAGTACCTGAAACCGTGTGCCTACAAGCCGTGGGAGCGTCGGAATGTGCTTGCACATTCTCGTGACTGCGTGCCTTTTGAAGAATGAGCCTGCGAGTTTGCGGTGTGTTGCGAGGTTAACCCGTGTGGGGAAGCCGTAGCGAAAGCGAGTCCGAATAGGGCGATTTAGTAGCGCGCTCAAGACCCGAAGCGGAGTGATCTAGCCATGGGCAGGTTGAAGCGGAGGTAAGACTTCGTGGAGGACCGAACCCACCAGGGTTGAAAACCTGGGGGATGACCTGTGGTTAGGGGTGAAAGGCCAATCAAACTCCGTGATAGCTGGTTCTCCCCGAAATGCATTTAGGTGCAGCGTCGTGTGTTTCTTGCCGGAGGTAGAGCACTGGATAGGCGATGGGCCCTACCGGGTTACTGACCTTAGCCAAACTCCGAATGCCGGTAAGTGAGAGCGCGGCAGTGAGACTGTGGGGGATAAGCTCCATGGTCGAGAGGGAAACAGCCCAGAGCATCGACTAAGGCCCCTAAGCGTACGCTAAGTGGGAAAGGATGTGGAGTCGCAGAGACAACCAGGAGGTTGGCTTAGAAGCAGCCACCCTTGAAAGAGTGCGTAATAGCTCACTGGTCTAGTGATTCCGCGCCGACAATGTAGCGGGGCTCAAGCGTACCGCCGAAGTCGTGTCATTGCAGCAATACGCCCAACGGCGGCTGTGATGGGTAGGGGAGCGTCGTGTGCCGGGTGAAGCCGCGCCGGAAGGCAGTGGTGGACGGTTCACGAGTGAGAATGCAGGCATGAGTAGCGATTCACACGTGAGAAACGTGTGCGCCGATTGACTAAGGGTTCCTGGGTCAAGCTGATCTGCCCAGGGTAAGTCGGGACCTAAGGCGAGGCCGACAGGCGTAGTCGATGGATAACCGGTTGATATTCCGGTACCCGCTGTGAAGCGTCAAACATTGAACCAGGCGATGCTAAGTCCGTGAAGCCGCCCTGGAGCCTTCGGGCAAAGGGGAGTGGTGGAGCCGACGGACCAGACCTGTAGTAGGTGAGTGATGGGGTGACGCAGGAAGGTAGTCCAGCCCGGGCGGTGGTTGTCCCGGGGTAAGGGTGTAGGACGTCAGGTAGGTAAATCCGCCTGGCAATAGTCTGAGACCTGATGCCGAGCCGATTGTGGTGAAGTGGATGATCCTATGCTGTCGAGAAAAGCCTCTAGCGAGTTTCATGGCGGCCCGTACCCTAAACCGACTCAGGTGGTCAGGTAGAGAATACCGAGGCGTTCGGGTGAACTATGGTTAAGGAACTCGGCAAAATGCCCCCGTAACTTCGGGAGAAGGGGGGCCACACTCGGTGATCCGATTTACTCGGTGAGCTGGGGGTGGCCGCAGAGACCAGCGAGAAGCGACTGTTTACTAAAAACACAGGTCCGTGCGAAGCCGTAAGGCGATGTATACGGACTGACGCCTGCCCGGTGCTGGAACGTTAAGGGGACCGGTTAGTCACAATTCGTTGTGGCGAAGCTGAGAACTTAAGCGCCAGTAAACGGCGGTGGTAACTATAACCATCCTAAGGTAGCGAAATTCCTTGTCGGGTAAGTTCCGACCTGCACGAATGGCGTAACGACTTCTCGACTGTCTCAACCATAGGCCCGGTGAAATTGCACTACGAGTAAAGATGCTCGTTTCGCGCAGCAGGACGGAAAGACCCCGGGACCTTTACTACAGTTTGATATTGGTGTTCGGTTCGGCTTGTGTAGGATAGGTGGGAGACTGTGAACTCTGGACGCCAGTTCAGGGGGAGTCGTCGTTGAAATACCACTCTGGTCGTGCTGGATGTCTAACCTGGGTCCGTGATCCGGATCAGGGACAGTGTCTGATGGGTAGTTTAACTGGGGCGGTTGCCTCCTAAAGAGTAACGGAGGCGCCCAAAGGTTCCCTCAGCCTGGTTGGCAATCAGGTGTTGAGTGTAAGTGCACAAGGGAGCTTGACTGTGAGACCGACGGGTCGAGCAGGGACGAAAGTCGGGACTAGTGATCCGGCGGTGGCTTGTGGAAGCGCCGTCGCTCAACGGATAAAAGGTACCCCGGGGATAACAGGCTGATCTTCCCCAAGAGTCCATATCGACGGGATGGTTTGGCACCTCGATGTCGGCTCGTCGCATCCTGGGGCTGGAGTCGGTCCCAAGGGTTGGGCTGTTCGCCCATTAAAGCGGTACGCGAGCTGGGTTTAGAACGTCGTGAGACAGTTCGGTCCCTATCCGCTGCGCGCGTAGGAATATTGAGAAGGGCTGTCCCTAGTACGAGAGGACCGGGACGGACGAACCTCTGGTGTGCCAGTTGTTCTGCCAAGGGCATGGCTGGTTGGCTACGTTCGGGAGGGATAACCGCTGAAAGCATCTAAGCGGGAAGCCTGCTTCGAGATGAGTATTCCCACCCACTTGATGGGGTAAGGCTCCCAGTAGACGACTGGGTTGATAGGCCGGATCTGGAAGCACGGTAACGTGTGGAGGTGACCGGTACTAATAGGCCGAGGGCTTGTCCATAGATGCTCGCGTCCACTGTGTTGGTTCTGAAACCACGAACAGCCCCGTATGGCCACATGCGGTGCGGCTGACAGTTTCATAGTGTTTCGGTGGTTATAGCGTGAGGGAAACGCCCGGTTACATTCCGAACCCGGAAGCTAAGCCTTACAGCGCCGATGGTACTGCAGGGGGGACCCTGTGGGAGAGTAGGACGCCGCCGAACAAATTGTGAGAAAGGCCCACACCTTATGGTGTGGGCCTTTCTGCGTTTAAGGTCAAACGCATGCGCTATGACCTCGTCATCTTCGACAACGACGGTGTGCTCGTCGACAGCGAACCCATTTCCAACCGGCTCCTTGCCGCGTACCTCACCGAGCTGGGGCACCCGACCTCGTACGAGGAGTCCATTCGGGACTACATGGGCTCGGCGATGCATCGGATTCATGAGTTGGTGCTGGAGCGGACAGGGCAGCAGCTTCCCGGGGACTTTGACGACGTCTTCCATTCGCGTGTGTTCGACGCGTTCGAGCGGGAGTTGAAGGCGGTGGCCGGTGCGGCCGACGTGCTCGAGAAGCTTCGTGGGGACGGTGTGGCGTACTGCGTGGCGTCGTCCGGGAGTCATGAGCGGATTCGGGTGGGGCATCGGGCGGCGGGGCTTGAGCGGTTCTTCGATGAGCGGCGGATCTTCAGCTCGCAGGACGTGGGGCGGGGGAAGCCGGCGCCGGATCTGTTTCTGTACGCGGCTGAGCGGATGGGGGTCGCGCCGGAGCGGTGCGTCGTTGTCGAGGACAGTCCGCTGGGGGTGGAGGCTGCCGTGGCGGCGGGGATGGACGTGTACGGGTTCACCGCGATGACGCCCGCCGCGAAGCTGGGCCGGGCCAGTCGACTCTTCGCCGACATGGGGGAGTTGGTCGACCTGCTGGTGTCATGTGATCGGCGTGACGATCCGCGAACTTGAGGGAAATTCATCTTTGGCTGGATCTACCCACCAGTACCCCGGGGCCCTACGCTCGCCGCCATGACTGATGTGCTGCGGCGCGGTAGGGCCTCGTTGGCGTTCGGCTTCTTCGCTCAGGGAGTCGCTTTTGCCCTGCTCGTGACCCGGATTCCGGCCATCCAGGACCGGTACGGGGTCTCCGACGCGCTGCTGCCCGCCTTTCTGGCCGCCGTACCGATCCTGGCCGGCGTCGGGAGTGTGGCGACCGAGCGGCTGGTGAAACGAATACCGCCGAGCCGGGTGTTGCGGTGGTCCCAGCCCGTCGTGCTCCTGGCGCTGTTCGGGGTCGGGGCGGGGGAGCGGATGGTCGAGCTGGGGCTCGCCCTGGCCGCGTTCGGACTGGCGGTGGGTGCGCTCGACGCCTCGATGAACATGCTCGGGGTGAGCCTGCAGCGGTCGTACGGGCGCAGCATCATGCTCAGCTTCCATGCCGTGTACAGCCTGGGCGGGATCGTCGGGGCCTCGTTGGCCTGGGTGGGGGCGCACTGGGATCTGGCGCTGGTCGTGTCGTATCTGCCGGTTGTCGTGGTGCTGTTGCCGGCCGCGTTGGTGGGGAGTCGGTGGTACGTCGACGGTGGGGGTGGCAGGGGCGTCGTCGTGGCGGAGCAAGCGGGTGAGGGTGGGCCCGTCGTGTTCAGGATGCTGCTGCCGTTGTGTTTGGTGATGACCTTCGCGTATATCGGCGACTCGACCGTCTCCAACTGGAGCGCGAAGTACCTCCAGGACGTGCTGGGGAGCTCGGAGCAGATGGCGACCGTGCCGTACAACGTCTATATGGTCACCACGCTGCTGGGGCGGGCCATCGGGGACTTCGGGGTGCGGCGGTTCGGGGCTGTCGCGGTCGTGCGGATGGGGGCCGTGGTGGCGGCCGTCGGGTTCGCGGTGGTGGCCGGGGCGCCGGGGGCGTGGGTGGGGATGCTGGGGTTCACGCTGCTCGGGCTGGGGTTGTGTGTGCTGGTGCCGCAGACGTTCGCGGCGGCAGGGCGGCTGTTCCCGGGGGCTTCCGATACGGCCATTGCGCGGCTCAATGTGTTCAATTACGTGGGGTTTTTGATCGGTTCGCCTTTGGTGGGAGCGCTGGGGGATGCGTGGAGCTATCGCGGGGCGATGCTTGTGCCGATGGTGTTGGTGCTGGTGACGCTCGTGTACGCCCGTTCGTTCGCCGCTCAACCGGACCGATACGGTGGCGGGCATGAGCGGCCGAGCACAGCTGATGTGGGACGAGGCAGTAACGGGCTATGACTTCGGCCGGGACCATCCGATGGACCCGGTCCGGCTCGCGCTGACCAGGAGACTCGTCGATGCCTTCGGGCTGGACAAGGACGTGGACGTCGTCTCGGCGCAACCGGCCGGGGAGTCGACCCTGCGGCTGGTGCACAGGCAGGACTACATCGAGGCTGTGAAGGCGGCCTCCGCGGATCCGGCGGCGGCGGATCAGTCGTACGGGCTCGGGACGATGGATGATCCCGCGTTCGCGGGGATGCATGAGGTGTCGGCGCTCATCGCCGGGCAGTCCGTGGGGGCGGCGGAGGCCGTGTGGCGGGGCGAGGCCCTGCATGCAGTGAACTTCGCGGGTGGGCTGCACCACGCGATGCCGGGGGGTGCGTCGGGTTTCTGCATCTACAACGACGCCTCGCTGGCCATTGCCCGGCTGCTGGAGTTGGGGGCCGAGCGGGTCGCGTACATCGACGTCGACGTGCATCACGGGGATGGGGTGCAGGCGGCGTTCTGGGAAGATCCGCGGGTGCTGACGATTTCGCTGCACGAGCATCCTCGTACGTTGTTTCCGCAGACCGGGTGGCCGGAGGAGACGGGTGCGGGGGCGGCTGAGGGGTCTGCCGTGAATGTGGCGTTGCCGGCCGGGACCGGGGATGCGGGGTGGCTGCGGGCGTTCCATGCTGTCGTGCCGGAGCTGATCCGTGACTTTCGGCCCCAGGTGCTGGTGACCCAGCATGGGGCCGACACGCACTTCGAGGATCCGCTGGCGCACCTTGCGGTGTCGCTGGATGCGCAGCGGGCTGTGCAGGTGGCCTGTCATGAGCTGGCGCACGAGTACGCGGATGGGAAGTGGGTTGCGCTGGGTGGGGGCGGATATGCCGTGGTGGAGGTCGTACCGCGGTCGTGGACTCATCTGGTGGGGATCGCCGCGGGGCGGGCGATTGAGCCTGAGGCGATGATTCCGGAGGGGTGGCGGCAGGAAGTCTTCGCGCGGACTCGGCAGTTGGGGCCGGCGCGGATGACTGATGGGCGGTGGCCTATTTCCTGGGGGGAGTGGGAGGCGGGGTACGACCCTGCGGATCGGTTGGATCAGGCGGTGTTGGCTACTCGGCGGGCCGCGTTTCCGTTGCGGGGGTTGTTGCCGTAGGTGTGTGGGGGGCGAGTTTTCGCCCCGCCGCCCCTACCCGTCCCGTCCTTGAAGGGGCTCCGCCCCTTCGACCCCGGTCCCTGGGGGCTGCCGCCCCCAGGGACCGGGGTCGGCCTGAACGGCCTCGTCCTCAAACTCCCCCAGAGGGGGTACCCCCAGACGGGCTGAAATGCCCGGACGCGTCGAGAAGCGCCGTCCCTGTTAGCCCAACTGTGCGGCCTTTCCCCGTTCCTCCGCCTCTCTCCCGTTCCGTCCGACAGCATCGCTCTCGTGGTGAGTCGCGGAGCGCTTCGTGCCCATCTTCTGGATGCTCGGCTTGCCGGGGTCGTGGCTACTTCTCGGGAGGTGAGTCTGAGGAGTTATCGGCTGTTCGCGGCTCGTGATCCGCGTGTGGTCATTGGGCTTGATCCTGCGGGGAGTTGGCGGCAGCGGGATTTGATTGCGTTGATGGCGGACAGATGTGGAGTTTCGGCCGATCCGGCATGCGTATCTGGACTGGATGTGATCGATCCGGAGCGGACTTTGACTGCTCTGGATGCGTTCGCTGATCGGATCGCGGCTGCCGCCCAGCGCAGCGCGCCCGTGTTGCTCGGTACCGGGCACCCGCATCGACTGCTCGGGTTCTACGCCGCCTTGGCGGACGCGTTGTCGGCGGCGGGATGTGCCGTCCTCACCCCGGCGCATGGTCGTTGTGTCGACATAACGACCCGGTTCGGCCTACGCACGTACAACCTTGCCTACGTACGAGGAGTCGCGTTGGTGCGCGAACCCGACCCCTCTCGCCCCGGTTGTGAGCCCGGCGCACACACGCACTCACCGCTCCCGGTTCGTACCGCGCTGGCTGCCGCGGCGGAGGCCGGCGGGCCGTTGCCCGAGCTGGTGATCGGGGATCACGGGTGGGTCTGCGGGGCAGGTCAGCTGGGGTTTGAGGCGATTGGGCTGGCCGATACCGATGACCCGGCGCTCTTCGTGGGGGAGGCGGAGGGGGTCGTGTCCGTCGTCGTTCCACTTGATGACGCTGTGCGGTCTGGTTACTACCGGCCGCTTACCCGCTACGTACTCAATCGAGCGTGTCTGTCACAGTAGGTCGCCGATGGCTGCACCTCTTCCCCACTCGCATCACCCGCCCCTACCCTGGGGAGTGAGCACGCAACGACGAAGAGTCACCGGAAGGGGAAGCCGGTGGCCGTCGAGTGCGGAAGGTTCAGGTGTGTCATGGCTGCAGCAGGCGAGAGGCCTCTGAACGAGGTTCAGTTCCTTACCGTGGCGGAAGTCGCCTCGGTGATGCGAGTGTCGAAGATGACCGTGTACCGGCTGGTGCACAGTGGTCATCTGCCCGCGATCCGGGTGGGGCGGTCCTTCCGCGTCCCCGAGCAAGCGGTTCACGAGTACCTCCGCGAGAGTTACGTGGGGGTGGAAACCGCCTGACGGCGACGGGTGAGGGGGACTCCTCAGGGCTTTGCAGGATTCCCCCTCGTCCCCTCGATTACGACCTCAGCGCTCGGGCGGGTAGGCTAGCCCCTCGTAGGTCGTATGGGCCCATGGCGCCCAACGCCGAGTGATGAGAAGTGAGCGAGGGTAGTCGTGGGCTCTGTTATCAAGAAGCGGCGCAAGCGGATGGCTAAGAAGAAGCACCGCAAGCTGCTCAAGCGCACGCGCGTTCAGCGTCGCAACAAGAAGTAAGCGGCGCGCTGCGAAAGCGGCGTGTTTGTGGCCCCCCACCGGATCCGGTGGGGGGCCACACGCTTTTGGGGTCCATGGGCCAGATCGTGGAGCGGGATTTGTGCGATGAGCCGAACTTCGTGCGTATGCCTGTACGCCCGCCTGGCCCGTCTGGTCGTACGCAAGGAATTCCCGTCACTTCATGCATTGGGCGGTCATCACAGCGCAACATCGACCCGCTAAGTTGGCCGCACACGGGGAACTCGGGGAACTCGGCAGGGTACGAGTGCTGGAAGGAAGGCGCTGATCTTGGGCAAGGTCGTGCTCGTGACCGGAGTGGCCCGTCAACTGGGGGGCAGGTTCGTACGACGGATCCAGCGTGACCCCCAGGTGGACCGGGTTGTTGCCGTGGATGCGGTACCGCCCGAGCATCATCTGGGCGGCGCCGACTTCATCCAGGCCGACATCAGGCAGCCCACCATCGCGCGGGTGCTGGCCGAGAGCGGCGCGGACACCGTCGTACACATGGACGTGACCGGAACCGCGCTCGGCAGCGGCAGCCGGACCATGGTCAAGGAGACCAACGTCATCGGGACGATGCAGCTGCTCGGCGCCTGCCAGAAGTCCCCCAACATCAAGCGGCTGGTGGTCAAGTCCAGCACGAACGTCTACGGGTCCGCGCCCCGTGACCCGGCAGTCTTCACCGAGACGACGCCGCCCAAGTCGCTGCCCAGCGGCGGCTTCGCAAAGGACGCCGTCGAGGTGGAGGGCTATGTCCGCGGGTTCGCGCGGCGCCGCCCGGACGTGGCCGTCTGCGTGCTGCGGTTCGCCAACATCCTCGGCCCGACCGCGGACACGCCGCTCGCCTCGTACTTCTCGCTGCCGGTACTGCCGACGGTGTTCGGTTACGACCCGCGGCTGCAGTTCGTCCACGAGGACGACGTGATCGAGGTGCTGCGCATCGCCTCGCACGAGCCGGCGCGGGGCACGCTCAACAGCGGCACCTTCAACATCGCCGGCGACGGTGTCCTGCTGCTCTCGCAGTGCTCCCGGCGCCTGGGCCGCCCCACCGTGCCGCTGCTGCTTCCCGCGGTGACATGGGCGGGCTCCCTGGTGCGTACGCTGGGTATGTCGGACTTCTCGCCGGAGCAGATCCGGCTGCTCACGCACGGCCGGGTGGTGGCGACGGACCAGATGCGAGAGACGCTCGGATTCAAGCCGAAGTACACGACGGCGGAGACCTTCGCGGACTTCGCGCGCAGCCGCGCGCCGGGCCTGCTGCCGCCGGAGGCCCTTGCGGGGGCCGTCGACCGGATCGCCGCACTGCCCGTCCTGGGCGGCGGAAACCTCCCGACGCAGAGCGCCAACTGAGGAGCGCATCAACAATGGCGGACGCCAAGGTCATTCCGTTCGACGACGACCGGTCCCGCGGGAGCGCCGTGCAGCGGCCGCCGCGGCGCCGGAGTGCGGGGAACCGGCGCAAGAGCGGTGAATCCGCGCTGGTACGCGAGGTCCAGCCCCTCCCGGGAAGGCCTCTCGCGCAGGATGATGTTCCTGTGACACGTGAGGAACAGCCGCCCCGCAAGGCCCAGGACGACGGCGGCCTTGAGCGGCGGATCGCGAGCGGCCTGGCCTTCCTGCGCCGCCGCCTCACCGGGGACTACGAGGTCGACGACTTCGGGTACGACGAGGAGCTCACCGACCAGGTCCTGATGTCCCTGCTGCGCCCGGTGTACGAGAACTACTTCCGGGTCGAGGTGAAGGGCGTCGAGAACATCCCGTCCGAGGGCGGCGCGCTGATCGTCGCCAACCACTCCGGCACGCTGCCGCTGGACGGCCTGATGATGCAGGTCGCCGTGCACGACCACCACCCCGCGGGCCGGCACCTGCGCCTGCTCGCGGCCGACCTGGTGTTCATGCTGCCGGTGGTCAACGAACTCGCCCGCAAGCTCGGCCACACCCTCGCCTGCGCCGAGGACGCCGAGCGCCTGCTGGGCCAGGGCGAGTTGGTCGGTGTGATGCCGGAGGGCTTCAAGGGCATCGGCAAGCCCTTCAGCGAGCGCTACAAGCTGCAGCGCTTCGGCCGCGGCGGCTTCGTCTCCACGGCCCTGCGGCAGGGAACCCCGATCATCCCGTGCTCGATCGTCGGGGCCGAGGAGATCTACCCGATGATCGGCAACGCGAAGACGCTCGCCCGTCTGCTGGGCTTCCCGTACTTCCCGTTGACGCCGACGTTCCCGTGGTTGGGCCCGCTGGGGGCGGTCCCGTTGCCGACCAAGTGGACGATCCAGTTCGGGGAGCCGATCCTCACGGACGGCTACCCGCCGGAGGCGGCCGAGGACCCGATGCTGATGTTCAACCTGACGGACCAGGTCAGGGAGCAGATCCAGCACACGCTGTACAAGTTGCTGGTGCAGCGGCGGTCGGTGTTCTTCTGATACGTCAGTTACGTCAGTTACGTCGGATACGTCGGTGTACTGATACGTCGATGGGGGCGCCCCTTGTGAAAAGGGGCGCCCCCATCGACGTACGACGTGGCTCCACGGCTGCTAGTTCGCGTCCTCGCTGTCGATGCCCAGGCCGGGCAGGAGGCCCGGGAGCAGGGGCGGGAGTGTGACGGCGGGCTCGGTGCTCGGGGTGGACGTGGACGGTGAGGCGCCGGCGCTGCCGGTGTCCTTCGGCGGGTCGAGCAGGCCGCCGGTGTTTCCGCCGAGCAGGCCTTCGCCCTCGCCGGTGGAGCCCTCGGCCGACTTGCTGGGGCTGCTGGACCGGTTGCCGTCGGAGGAACCGCCGCCGCCCGCGCTGGGGCGGGCCGACCGGTCGGAGCCGGACGTACCGGTGGATGCCGATCCGGAGCCGCCCTGCCGCTTTCCGTCGCCGCCCTGTGTTGGAGCCGGCGGGAGGAGGGACTGCAGCGGGGCGACCTCTTCGTCTATGGCGTCGAAGACCGACGACACCTGGTCACTGACGTCCCCGAGCTGGAGGGGAAGCCGCTCGCGCAGGACGCCCCACGCCGCTCGGTGCGAGCGGGAGAAGGCGGACAGGGCCTGGATGGGCCCCAGGGAGCCAGGGTCGCGCTCGTACGCCTCACGGAGCAGGCGGTGCCCTTCCGAGGCGTCGTGGCGCATGCCGGACAGGGCGCGACGGACCTCGCCGACCGACTCGTGGTCGAGGTGTCCGCCACGGCCACGCTCCATCAGCCGACGTGCCTCGCTCAGCCGCGTGGAGGCCTGGTCGAGATACGTTCGCCCGCGCTCGTCGTCGCCATCGGCCAGGACATTGAGCTTGAAGTCCTCCATGCCGCGCTTGAGGCCGTAGAGAGAGTCACCGGGCAGGGCCTCGGAACTCGCGGCCGCGACTCCGCCGAAGGCCCCCGCGGCGACTCCCACGCTCAGCCCGCCCGCGGTCAGGCCCTTGGCCAGCCGGGAACGTGGCCGGAGCTTGCCCAGCGGGGACGCCCGGTGCGCGCCCCGTGCCCGATGCGAACGCTGCTCGGGCAGGGCGGGACTCGCCCCGCCCTCCGCGGTGCCCTCCTGCAGCATGGCCTCCATCGCGGCCACGAGCTGGGCCCGCTGGACGACCTTGACCTCCGGGTCGAGCACAGGCTTGGGCAGCTCGTCCAGACTCGTGGTGAGGGCCAACAAGCGCCCCTGCTCGGTCTGTTCCGCAGCTGCCGGTGCCGGTGCCGATCCATCGGGCTGCTCGGCCTGTTCGGCCGCCGAGACCCGGTCGGTCAGCTCCTCCAGGGCCTGGGCGAAGGCGCTCGCCCGCCGGTGCGCCGATACGTTCGCGATCACTGGCGGCACCTCCTCTCGTCATGACGGTCGACTCCCCAGGGGGTCCTGAGGGTTGCACGCCCTGACCGAATCCACACGATCGAGTGATCAAAGTCGGCCAGAGAGTGACCACAGGGAGCCTGCATCCCGCACAACGAGCGGCTTGGCACTTGGGTTACGGACGGAGGATGAACGAGCCGCGAAGTCAACGGACTTTCACCGAGGGTGAGTTGAAGGTTGCGGAGTGTGTTGGTTCGGTAGGGGGCCGCTCAGCGGGCGTCTTCCGGGAGTAGCCGGGCGAGGGTGCGTACGGCGCGGTACTGGAGGGTCTTGATGGCGCCCTCGTTCTTGCCCATGACGCGGGCGGTCTCGGCGACCGAGAGGCCCTGGAGGAATCGGAGGGTGACGCACTCCTGCTGTTGCGGGTTGAGGCGTCGTACGGCCTCGAGGAGGGCGGCGTTGGAAAGGGACTCCAGGACGGAGTCCTCCGGGGAGCGCTCGACCTCGTTGGCGTCGAGCATCTCGCCGGTGGTCACCTCGAGCCGGAAGCGGCTGGACTTGAAGTGGTCGGCGACGAGGTTGCGGGCGATGGTGACGAGCCAGGCGCCGAAGTCCCGGCCCTGCCAGGTGAAGGTGCCGATCCGGCGGAGTGCGCGCAGAAAGGTCTCGCTGGTGAGGTCCTCGGCGGTGGCCTTACCTCCCACCCGGTAATAGATGTAGCGATAGACGGTGTCGCTGTACTGGTCGTAGAGCCGGCCGAACGCGTCGGCCTCGCCGGCCTGCGCGCGTTCCACGAGATCCATCATTCGAGCGCTGTCGCTGTCCGCGGCCGGCCGGCGGGCGGTTGCCGCGCCGGCCGAGCGTCCGCGTCTGCCGACGGCGGCGCTGCCGTCGGCGAGCGCGTAGCACGGGCCTACGGGCACGGTGGTTACGGCGAGGGCGGGGACGGCGTACGCGGTGGGGACGAAGCCGCGCAACAGGTTGTGGACCGTTGCGCGCAGCGTAGCCAGGCCCGAGGCGTCAACCCCGACGTGTGGGTACACGGGACTCCCAGAGGCAGAGCTTCCATCACGTGCAGTGCGGGACCGTTCACCCGTCGTAGCGACGGAGGGGTACCGGATTGCGTCTGAGGAGAATAACGCTTCGTGCAGGCACTGCTACGCCCAGTTGCTCAAATCATCGATTGCGTCTCTTCTGTAACCGATTGACGTCCTATCAAGTGCCGGAGAGTGACAGGTTGTTGATCGAAGTCGTCCGTGTTCCGGCTTACTCCGGCGCGTGTTGTGGCCGTGTGCAGCCAAGGGGACTGGACAGGGGGTTGTGGGGGTAGGGGGTGCGGATTGGCTCGCTGCCCGGGCGTGGTCAACTCGGCGCCTCCTGAATTGGGATGGCGCAGCCCTCGCCCTCGGATGCCGGACGGGCTGAGAATTGGCTGGGTCGGCGCCGTAGTCGCCCATGGCGGCAAGGGGGCGCCCCCGGCACGTCCCCGACCCACGACGAAACCATTGGCGCTGCGCGAACCCCACCTGGCGGCACAGGCTGCCGCAGGCATCGGCCCGCGGTCGAAGTCCCCGCTAGCGCCGCCGCCTGTGCAATGCGATCGCCGCTGCCGTGCCGCCGGCCACCGCGCCCACTCCTGCCGCCGCCGGGATGCCGACCTTCGCGGCCTTTCGGCCGGTGCGGTAGTCGCGTAGGCGCCAGTCCAGTTTGCGGGCGTGTTTGCGGAGCTTGGTGTCGGGGTTGATGGCGTAGGGGTGGCCGACGAGGGAGAGCATCGGGATGTCGTTGTGGGAGTCGCTGTAGGCCGCGCAGCGGGAGAGGTCCAGGCCCTCCGCGGCGGCCAGGGCGCGGACGGCCTCCGCCTTCGCCGGGCCGTGCAGCGGTTCGCCGACCAGTTTGCCGGTGTAGACGCCGTCCACCGACTCCGCCACCGTGCCGAGGGCACCCGTCAGGCCGAGGCGGCGGGAGATCACCTGAGCGATCTCGACCGGGGCGGCCGTGACCAGCCACACCTTCTGGCCGGCGTCCAGGTGCGCCTGGGCGAGGGCGCGCGTACCCGGCCAGATGCGCTCGGCCATGTACTCGTCGTAGATCTCCTCGCCGATCGACGTCAGCTCGGCGACCCGGTGGCCCTTCACGATCGACAGTGCCGAGTCGCGGGCGTCCTGCATGTGCTCCGGATCCTCGACCCCCGCCAGCCGGAACCACGCCTGCTGCCAGGCGAACCGGGCGAGGTCGCGCGTCTCGAAGAACTTCCGCTTGTACAGGCCGCGGCCGAAGTGGAAGAGGGCAGCACCCTGCATGACGGTGTTGTCCAGGTCGAAGAAGGCGGCAGCCTGCTCGTCGCCGAGTACCGGGAACTCCGGCTCGACGTCGGAGACCTCTGTCGCTGTCGCTTCCTGCGACGACTTGCGCGCTGCCTCCGCCGAAGCCTCGCCAGCCAACACGCTCCGCGCCGTGGCGGAGCGCCTACGGGGAGTGAGCCATCCAAGAGCGGCCATGACCGTGAGCATAGCCAGTTTGTTCGGTGCTTCCGGAGTCGAGAGGTTTGGAGGTTGTGAACTCTCCGCGACCGCGTAGTTAAACAGCGTGGTGATGCGTCCCGTCAGCACCCGTTCGGCGTCAGCTCCGCACACGCGCGCCGGCGCGCGAGAATGGCTGACATGAGTCCCCTCTTTCGTCGCGCCGCAGCCAAGTCCTCCCCGGACCGGCTCGTCACCCTGATCGGCAAGCCCGATTGTCATCTGTGTGATGACGCACAGATCGTCGTCGAGAAGGTGTGTGACGAACTGGGGGTTCCGTGGGAGCTGAAGGACATCAACCAGGACCCCCAACTCCACGACCAGTACTGGGAACAGATCCCCGTCGTCCTCGTCGACGGAGCCCAGCACACGTTCTGGCGTGTGAACGAGAATCGCCTCCGCAAAGCACTGACCGGGTAGTCCAACTACTCCGAAACGGGCTTAGGATCGACGGCGACTTGGTCTCGGGGGCGGGCATCGTTGAGGAGAGTGTGCGGTTTTGCCCCCAAGAGTTGAGGAACGGTGGTGCGTATGCGCCGGTTCCACACCAGTGCGCCGGGCGTGCGTGAGCCCGGTCACGTTGGGCGGGCAAATCGGACACCATCTTTGTGCACGCGTTCACAAAGACATAGCCTGCATTCGACGGGGCGGTCTAGGTACGTGTGACCGCCTGCCCCCACGCTCTACCCGCAGGAGCACCGTGGCAACTGGCCGAACTCACCGACCGGCGACCCGCAGCCGAGGGATTCCCGAGGCCACCGTCGCCAGGCTTCCGCTGTACCTCCGCGCCCTGACCGCACTGTCGGAGCGCTCGGTACCCACGGTCTCCTCCGAGGAGCTCGCGGCCGCGGCGGGGGTCAACTCCGCCAAGCTGCGCAAGGACTTCTCGTACCTCGGGTCGTACGGAACGCGCGGTGTCGGCTACGACGTCGAGTATCTCGTCTACCAGATCTCCCGCGAACTGGGGCTCACCCAGGACTGGCCGGTTGTGATCGTCGGTATCGGTAACCTCGGCGCCGCGCTCGCCAACTACGGCGGCTTCGCCTCCCGTGGCTTCCGGGTCGCCGCGCTCATCGACGCCGACCCGGCCATGGCCGGCAAGCCCGTCGCCGGGATTCCCGTGCAGCACTCCGACGACCTGGAGAAGATCATCCAGGACAACGGCGTGTCGATCGGTGTCATCGCCACCCCCGCCGGTGCCGCCCAGCCGGTCTGCGACCGGCTCGTGGCCGCCGGGGTCACCTCCATCCTGAACTTCGCGCCGACCGTGCTGACCGTCCCGGACGGCGTCGACGTGCGCAAGGTCGACCTCTCCATCGAGCTGCAGATCCTCGCCTTCCACGAGCAGCGCAAGGCAGGCGAGGAGGCCCACGCCCACGCCGACGGTGCCGGACCGGCCGCCGTCACCCGCGAGTCCGACCGATCCACCGACCAGGGGCCCGACGGGGACGTACCCGCCGTGATGCCGGCATGAGTCTCCTCGTCGTAGGGCTGAGCCACCGCAGCGCCCCGGTCAGCGTCCTGGAGCGCGCCGCGCTGAGCGCGGACGCCCAGATCAAGCTGCTGCAGGACACCGTCGCCGCCGAGCCGGCGACCGAGGCCGCCCTGCTGGCCACCTGCAACCGCATCGAGCTGTACGCCGACGTGGACAAGTTCCACGCCGGTGTCGCCGAGCTGTCCACGCTGCTCGCCCAGCACAGCGGGGTGGGGCTCGACGAGCTCACGCCGTACCTCTACGTCCACTACGAGGACCGGGCCGTCCACCATCTGTTCTCGGTGGCCTGCGGGCTCGACTCCATGGTCGTCGGGGAGGGGCAGATCCTCGGACAGATCAAGGACTCCCTCGCCAAGGCGCAGGAACTGCACAGCGCCGGACGGCTGCTGAACGACCTGTTCCAGCAGGCCCTGCGCGTCGGCAAGCGCGCCCACTCCGAGACCGGCATCGACCGCGCCGGGCAGTCCCTGGTCACCTTCGGCCTGGAGCAGCTCGCCGCCGGGGCGGACGTCACGGCGTGGGCCCGCGGCAGGAAGGCCCTGGTCATCGGGGCCGGCTCGATGTCCTCGCTGGCCGCCGCCACGCTCGCGCGTGCCGGTGTCGCCGAGATCGTCGTCGCCAACCGCACGTACGACCGCGCCGAGCGCCTCGCTGCCCTGCTCGGAGAGCAGTACGGACAGGGTCTCGGTGAGACCGGCGGTACGGACGTGCCGGCCCGCGCGGTACCGATGGAGTCGGTGCCGGTCGAGCTGACACGTGCCGATGTCGTCGTGTCCTGCACCGGCGCGACCGGACTCGTCCTCACGGCCGAGGAGATCGCCGCGGGCGTGGAGGGCCGTACCGGTCAGCCGGTCGCCTTCGAGGAAGCCGGCGACAGCGGCCGTACGGCTGCCAAGGCGCCGGCCGCCAGGAGCGCCGCCGACGCCGCCGACGCACGACAGACCCCGCTGCCGCCCACCAGCGTCGGCACCGACGAGGACTGCCCGCTGGACCTCGGCTCCGTGCAGGGAGGTTTCTCTGTCATGGGGGAGGCCGCCGTCGCCGGTATGGACGCGGCCACCCTGGAGCAGCACGCGGCCTGGGCCGCGGGCGGAGCCGTCGACCGCCGTGAGGCCGTCCGGCGCAGCCCCGAGGCCGACGCCGAGCTGATCACCGCGCTCGCCGCGACCGTGGCCACCGTCGGCCGGATCCCCGAGCGCCGCAAGCCCGAGCCGGTCGAGGCCTCCCGCCCCGCGCCGGTGCTCGCCCTGCTGGACCTCGCCATGCCGCGCGACATCGACGCCGCCGTGCACCGGCTGGCCGGGGTGCGGCTGGTCGACATCGAGTCGCTGGCGGACGCCTCCGCCGACGCCCCGATGGCGGCCGATGTCGACCAGGTCCGCCGTATCGTCTCCGACGAGGTCGCGGCCTTCGGGGCGGCTCAACGGGCCGCGCACATCACGCCCACCGTCGTCGCGCTGCGCGCGATGGCCGCCGACGTCGTGGCGAATGAGATCGCCCGTCTGGAGGGGCGGCTGCCCGGGCTCGACGACAAGCACCGCGGCGAGATCACGCAGACCGTCAAGCGTGTGGTCGACAAGCTGCTGCACGCGCCGACCGTGCGGGTCAAGCAGCTCGCGGCAGAGCCGGGCGGCGCGGGGTACGCGGACGCCCTGAGGACCCTGTTCGACCTCGACCAGGAGACGGTGGCCTCCGTCTCGCGCGCCGAGGACAGCACCGAGAAAGACCGAGGCCCACGATGACTCAGCAGGCACTACGGCTCGGCACCAGGCGCAGCAGGCTCGCCATGGCCCAGTCCGGGCAGGTCGCGGACGCCGTGAGCCAGGTGACCGGACGGCCCGTCGAGCTGGTCGAGATCACCACGTACGGCGATGTCTCGCGCGAGGCGCTCGCGCAGATCGGCGGCACCGGCGTCTTCGTCACCGCCCTGCGCGACGCGCTCCTCAAGGGCGAGGTCGACTTCGCGGTGCACTCCCTCAAGGACCTGCCGACCACGCAGCCCGAGGAACTGACCCTCGCGGCCGTTCCCGAGAGGGAGGACCCGCGTGATGTGATCGTCGCGCAGGACTCCCTGAAGTTCACCGACCTGCCGCGCGGGGCGCGCATCGGTACGGGTTCGCCGCGCCGTATGGCGCAGCTCAACGCGTATGCGCGCAGCCACGGGCTGGACATCGAGACGGTCGCGATCCGCGGGAACGTGGATACGCGCATCGGATACGTGCGCGACGGCGAGCTGGATGCGGTGGTGCTCGCTGCGGCGGGTCTGCAGCGCATCGGCCGCATCGACGAAGTGACCGACTTCCTGTCGGTCGACACTGTTTTGCCCGCCCCCGGCCAGGGGGCACTGGCGATCGAGTGCACCGCGGACAACGCGGACCTGATCGCCGCGCTCGGGGAACTCGACGACCCGTTCACGCGGGTCGCCGTGACCGCCGAGCGCTCACTGCTCGCCGCCCTGGAGGCCGGTTGCAGTGCACCTGTGGGTGCGCTGGCCGACCTTCTGGCCGACGGGCAGATTGTCAAGGAAATGCGCCTGCGGGGCGTCGTCGGCACGACCGACGGCACTCGCATGGTGCAGCTGTCCACCACCGGTCCCGTGCCCGAGACGCACGACCAAGCGCTGGCGCTCGGTCGCGAACTCGCTTCCGAGATGCTTGCCCAGGGCGCGGCCGGTCTGATGGGGGAGCGAGCACAGTGAGCCCCACCACTCTTCCCGCCGGCCTTGAACACGGGCACGTCACCTTCCTCGGTGCCGGACCCGGGGATCCGGGGCTGCTGACTCTGCGCGCCGTCGAAGCGCTGGCGAACGCGGACGTACTGGTCGCCGAGCACGAGGTGCTCGACGTCGTACGTCAGCACGCCAGGCAGGGCGTCGCCGAAGTGCACACGGACACGGGTCCCGATTCGGACGCCGCCGTGGGCACAGGCACGCCTCAGCTAGCAGTTGTTGACGGCGCGTCAACAACCGCTGGGCTACCCGCAGTGCGGGATGCCGCACATCTTGTCATGGAGGCCGCACGGGGCGGCAGGCGGGTCGTGCGTGCGGTGTCCGGGGATCCCGGGCTCGACACGTACGCCGCCGAGGAGATGCTGGCGTGCGCCGCGGCCGGCGTGCCGTTCGAGGTCGTGCCGGGTGTCGCCGCTGCCGTGGGCGTGGCCGCGTATGCCGGCGTGCCGCTGCGGGACGCGCAGGGCGCGGACGTGCGGTTCGTGGACGCCCGGACGGCTTCGGACCGGTGCTGGACCGAGGTCGGGGCGTCGGACGGGACGGTCGTCGTGTCGACGACGCTGGATTCCGTGGGCGCGGCCGCCGGTGAGCTGGTGTCGGCGGGGCGCAAGCCCGATACGCCGATGACGGTGACCGTCGCCGGTACGACCACGAGGCAGCGGACCTGGAGCGCGACCCTCGGGACCATCGCCCAGACGCTGAAGCAGGCCAAGGTGCTGCCCTCGCCCGAAGGCGGGCGGCCGGTGATAGCCGTGGTCGGTGAGCGTTCCGCCGCCGCCCAGCGCGACCAGCTGTCGTGGTTCGAGTCCAAGCCGCTCTTCGGGTGGCGGGTGCTCGTGCCGCGTACGAAGGAGCAGGCGGCTTCGCTCTCCGACCAGCTGCGGTCGTACGGGGCCGTGCCGCACGAGGTGCCGACGATCGCCGTCGAGCCGCCGCGGACGCCTCAGCAGATGGAGCGGGCGGTCAAGGGGCTCGTGACCGGGCGGTACGAGTGGATCGCCTTCACCTCGGTGAACGCGGTCAAGGCCGTGCGGGAGAAGTTCGAGGAGTACGGGCTCGATGCCCGGGCGTTCGCCGGGATCAAGGTCGCCGCGGTGGGGGAGCAGACCGCGAAGGCGCTGATCGCGTTCGGTGTGAAGCCGGATCTCGTGCCCAGTGGCGAGCAGTCGGCTGCGGGGCTGCTGGAGGACTGGCCGCCGTACGACCCCGTTTTCGATCCGATCGACCGGGTGTTCCTGCCTCGGGCCGATATCGCTACGGAGACGCTGGTCGCCGGGCTCATCGAGCTGGGCTGGGAGGTCGACGACGTCACGGCCTACCGGACCGTGCGGGCTTCGCCGCCGCCGGCCGAGACGCGGGAGGCGATCAAGGGCGGTGGCTTTGATGCCGTTCTCTTCACGTCGTCCTCGACTGTGCGGAATCTGGTGGGGATTGCCGGCAAGCCGCACAACGTGACTGTGATCGCCTGTATCGGGCCGGCTACCGCGAAGACTGCCGAGGAGCATGGGCTTCGGGTGGATGTGATGGCTCCGGAGCCGTCCGTGCACAAGCTGGCTGAGGCGTTGGCCGAGTTCGGGTTGCGGCGGCGGGCCGCGGCGGTTGAGGCGGGGGACCCCGTTACTCGGCCGAGTGAGCGGCGGCCGGGGGCCCGGCGGCGGCGGTCCACGACGTAGGTGTGCGGGTCCAGGGGGCTCCGCCCCCTGGACTCTCATCGGCCTGAACGGCCTCGTCCTCTAACGCCGGACGGGCTGTAGCGGCTATAGCGGCACCGTGTGGCCGAAGCGGAGCAGGTTCGACGGGTCGTAGGTGGATTTGTCCTGGGTCAGGCGGGTGCAGGTCTCGGGCGTCCAGGCCCGGGCCCGGTCCTCGGAGTCGCCGGGGGTGCCGTGGATGTTGATCATTGTGTGGCCCGTGCCGTAGGGGGCCATCGCCGTGTACAGGGACCTTGTGGCCATCTCTATGGCCTCCGCTGCCGGTGGGGCTGCCAGGACGCCCACCGATTCCAGCAGGTAGTTCGCGTCCCGGGAGCAGATCGCGTCCTCCAGGCGGGCGGGGCGGGCGAGGGCGCCGCCCATGTGGCGGATCTCCACCACGAGCAGGGGGAAGTCGGGGACGTCCGGGCCCGCCTCGGACAGGAACGTGCCGATCGCGTCGGGTGTCAGGTCGCGTAGCAGGGCGCATGCCTCGCGGGCCGGCAGCGGGTCCTGCGGTTCCATGTGGATGCGGTCGAGGGCCGCGTACGGCATCTCCTCCACCATGTCGACCGCCACCGGCGCCGCCGCGCGGATCGGGGCCAGAAGGCGCTCGCCCTCGGCCGGGTCCCCGGGCCAGGCGATCGCGACGCGGGCCCAGAAGCCGCCGCGCAGGGGTTCGGGGATCTCCGGGATGGGCGGGAGCCGGAGGAGGGAGAAGGTGCTGCACATCTCGTCCGGGACCGTCCTGGTCCAGTCCGCCCAGGCGTGCAGCAGTGCCTCTGTGTGCTCGCCGGAGGCGTAGATGCCGCCGCCGAGGATCGTGGACAGGGGCAGCAACTCGCAGACCATCGACGTCACCACGCCCACATTGCCCTTGCCGCCGCGCAGCGCCCAGAACAGTTCCGGCTCGTGGTCGGGGTCGGACTCGTACAGGGTGCCGTCGGGTGTGGCCACCTGGAACGAGCGGACCAGGTCGGTCGCGTAGCCGTAGGCCCGGCCGAGGACCGGCAGGCCGCCGCCCAGGGTGTAGCCGACCGCGCCGGCGTCCGTGGACGTGCCGGAGAGCGCGGCGAGGCCGTGCGGTGCGGTGGCCTCCAGGACGTGGCGCCACTTCGCGCCGGCCGCGATGGTGGCGAGGCGCCGGTCCGGGTCGATGCGTACGTCCGTCATGCGGGCCGTGCTGATCAGCAGGCCGTGGTCGATCGGGAAGTTCGCGCCGTGGCCCGTCGCCTGCACGGCGACCGGTGTGCCGGTGGCCGACGCCCAGCGCAGCGCCGTCACGATGTCGTCGGCGTCCGTCGCACCCACGACCACGTCGGGCGTGTGCAACGCGGCCAGATTGAAGCCGGTGACCTCGTCGGCGTAGCCGTCGTCGCCGGGGCGCAGGACCGGGCCGTGGATCTCGGACAGGGCGAAGAGGTCGGGGGTGTTGTGGTGGGTGGCGGTCATCGCGTCCTCCGTGGAGTGCGTACATACGGAGGGACGGCGGCGGCGAGGCGGGTGGGGCGGGGCCGTCGGGGTCCTTGTGTCCGGGTGCCTGCGGGCCTGCGGGGCCTGGGAGGTCTCTACTTCAGGATGGACCCGGTGGGTGGGGGGCCGCATGCGGGCCGCCGGGGCCGCGTTCCGTCCGACGCCGCGTCGGCAAAGGCGGCTCCGACGCGGGCGTAGCGTAGGTGGCATGACGACGTACGGATCCTTCCCCGGTACGCGGCCGCGGCGTCTGCGGACCACCCCGGCCATGCGGCGGATGGTCGCCGAGACCAGGCTGCACCCCGCCGACTTCATCCTCCCGGCCTTCGTGCGCGAGGGCGTCAGCGAGCCGGTGCCGATCGCGGCCATGCCGGGGGTCGTCCAGCACACGCGGGACAGCCTGAAGAAGGCCGCCGCCGAGGCGGTGGAGGCCGGCATCTCCGGGATCATGCTCTTCGGGGTGCCCGAGGAGGCGAAGAAGGACGCCCTCGGGACTCCTGGGACCGATCCGGACGGGATTCTGCAGGTCGCCATCCGGGATGTGCGGGCCGAAGTGGGGGACGAGCTGCTCGTCATGTCCGATCTGTGTCTCGACGAGACCACCGATCACGGGCACTGCGGGGTGCTGGACGCGGAAGGGCGTGTCGACAACGACGCGACCCTGGAGCGGTACGCCGAGATGGCGCAGGTACAGGCCGACGCCGGGGCCCATGTGGTCGGGCCCAGCGGGATGATGGACGGGCAGATCGGCGTCGTCCGGGACGCGCTCGACCAGATCGGGCGGGAGGACGTCGCCGTCCTCGCCTACACCGCCAAGTACGCCTCCGCCTTCTACGGGCCGTTCCGGGAGGCCGTCGGCTCGTCGTTGCAGGGTGACCGGAAGACGTATCAGCAGGACCCGGCGAACGCGCGGGAGTCGCTGCGGGAGCTCGCCCTCGACCTGGAGGAGGGCGCCGACATGGTGATGGTCAAGCCGGCCGGGCCCTACCTCGACATCCTGGCGCGGGTCGCCGACGCGGTGGACGTGCCGGTCGCCGCCTATCAGATCTCCGGCGAGTACTCGATGATCGAGGCCGCCGCCGAGAAGGGCTGGATCGACCGGGAGCGGGCCATCCTGGAGGCGCTGACCGGCATCAAGAGGGCCGGAGCCCGCAACATTCTGACCTACTGGGCCGTCGAGGCGGCACGGGGACTTCGCTGACGAAGACTTCGCCGACGAAACGGCCGACGGCACGGCAACGGTTCCGGATCGGTCCGGCATCGGAACGCATTCATTTCGGCCACGACTGGAACTCGGATCGGGGCAGTTCCGGTTGCGGCGCCGCATCCCCGCGGGACGCGCGCGGGGATACTCGGTGATCTTCGATGGATCTGTCCTGAATTCGACGGTCCCAGACGGGCGGGATCGGGCGGGTGATCAGGTTTCGGCGCCATGAGCTGCGCAGACAAACCGAATTGACGGGTTCCCGTCAGTGTTCGTAGCTTCTGCGCCTGGCCTGATCCGTTTCGGACGGCCAGTCATATGTCGATCCCTGGGGGGGATGCAGTGAACTGGTTCATCGAGGTGCTCAAGAAGTACGCGGTGTTCAGCGGCCGTGCGCGCCGCAAGGAATACTGGATGTTCACGCTGTTCTACCTGATCTTCGAGATCGTGTTCATGGCCGTCGGCTACGCGATCGACTTCCCGGCCCTCGTGGGCGTCTTGGTGGTCGCGCTCCTGCTGCCCAGCCTGGCCGTCACCGTGCGCCGACTGCACGACACCGATCGCTCGGGCTGGTGGATCCTCATCGGGATCGTCCCGCTCGTCGGCTTCATCGTCATGCTGGTCTTCCTGTGCTCGGACACCCAGCCGGGCGCGAACAAGTACGGCCCGAGCCCCAAGGAGATCCCGGCGCACGCGTGATGCCATGAGCCGGTGATGTGGGCCTCAAGGCCTGAAGGCCGCCCGGATGTCGTCCGGGTGGCCTTTCGCCGTCCCCGGGTCATGGAGGGCGGCCGGGCCCTCGTCGCGCAGTCCCTCGCCGTCCTCGCACGCGGTCAGCGTGAGCGCGGCGATCGTCACCAGCGTGGCGGCGAGGAGCCGGGCGTACGGGCGACGTGCGGGGGGTGCGGACGCGGACATGCGCTGGGCCCTCTCCTTGGGTGGGGGTTGGGGTCGGCCCCCAGCCTGCGTGATCATCCCTCGCCGCGGCCAGGGTTCCCCGCGATTTCGGGACGCCTGAGCGGCGGTATGCGGGTTGAGCTGCGGGGACGTCATGTCCCAACGGCCTGGTGTGGGACGTCCGGAGTGCTGAAAGAGCCCGCCGTGCGGCGGCGGAGTCCGGATACCGAAAGGCTGCCTGTAGGTGACACGTAGTTCTCTAGGCTGCCCGGCACGAGCCGTCACGCTCGTCGTCGAGCCGAAGGAGCCGTGTCATGACCGTCACCGAGCCCGCGCCTCCCGCACACCGCCACACCGCGGCCGCCGTGCCGCCGCTCGCGGCGCGGGCCGGGGCGGTCGGCGGGTCGCCCGTGCGGGACATTCTCGCCGTCACCGCGCGGCCCGAGGTCATCAACTTCGCGGGCGGGCTGCCGGCGCCGGAGCTGTTCGACCGGGAGGGCATCGCGGCCGCCTTCCGTGATGTGCTCGCCGAGACGCCGGAGCGGGCGTTGCAGTACTCCACGACGGAGGGCGAGCCGAGCCTGCGCACCGGGCTCGCCGCGCGCATATCGGCCGGGGGCCTGGCGACGGACGCCGACGACCTTCTCATCACCACCGGCTCCCAGCAGGGTCTGTCACTCCTGGCCACCGCGCTGCTGGATCCCGGGGACACGGTCCTCGTCGAAGACCCCTGTTATCTGGCGGCACTTCAGGCCTTCGGCCTCGCCGGAGCGCGGGTCGTGGCGGTGCCGGGGGACGCGGACGGGGTGGACGCGCAGGCGCTGGAGGAGCTGGTGGCGCGGGAGCGGCCGAAGCTCTTCTACACCGTGCCCACCTTCCAGAACCCGACCGGCAGGACCCTGCCCGCCGAGCGCAGAGCGGCCGTCGCCGAGGCCGCCGCACGGAGCGGGGTGTGGATCGTCGAGGACGACCCGTACGGCGAACTCCGCTACGAGGGCGAGCGCGTGCCGTGGATCGCGTCCTACCCCGGGGCCCAGGACCGTACGGTGCTGCTCGGTTCCTTCTCCAAGGTGATGGCGCCGGGCCTGCGGCTGGGCTGGCTGCGCGCCCCGGCAGCCCTGCGCCGGGCCTGCGTGGTCGCCAAGCAGGCGGCCGACCTGCACACGCCGACCCTCAACCAGCTCGCCGCCGCCCGCTACCTGACCGGCCTCGACGCACACGTCGCCCGCGTCAGGGACGTCTACCGCGTACGCCGCGACGCCATGCTCGCCGGCCTGCCCGGGGCCCTCCCGGAGGGGTCGGCCTGGGCCCGTCCCGAGGGCGGTATGTTCCTGTGGGCCCGGCTGCCGGAGTCGTACGACACGACGGCTCTGCTGCCGAAGGTGGTGCGGCAGGACGTGGCGTACGTCCCCGGCGCGCCCTTCTACGCGGGCGAGCCCGACCGGTCGACCCTGCGGCTGTGCTTCGTGACGCAGACGCCCGCGGAGATCGGAGAGGGGCTCAGGCGGCTCGGGGAGGGTTTGCGTCAGGCTTAGGGCATGGCCGACACAGCGCAGACGGTTCGGGCGGCGGGATTCGACCTCGACGCGTACCTCCGGCGGATCGGTTGGGAGGGCGAGCGGCGGGCCGACATGGCGACGCTTCGGGGCGTGCACCTCGCGCACATGAGGGGCATCCCCTTCGAGAACCTGGACGCCCTGCGGCACACGGCGCCCTCCCTCGACCCGGCCGACCTGATGGCCAAGCTGGTCCACAGCCGGCGCGGCGGCTACTGCTACGAGCACAACACGCTGCTCGCGTGCGCGCTGGAGGCGCTGGGCTTCGGCGTGACCCGGCTGGCCGCGCGCGTGGTCGTGGGAGCGGACCGTGTCGAGAGCCGCCCGCGCACCCACATGGCGCTGCTCGTCGAGGAGCCCGGCGACCCGCAGCCGTATCTCGCGGACGTCGGCTTCGGTGCGATCGGCGCGCTGCTGGAGCCGGTGCCGCTGACGGCCGGTGTCGAGTTCCGGGACGCGGAACGCCGGCACCGGCTCGTCCACGCCCCGCACCACGGGCCGCTGGAGCTGTGGGTGCTCCAGGCCCACGACCGGGCGAAGGGCGACTGGGCGGATCAGTACGCGTTCACGCTGGAGCCGTTCGAGAAGCCCGACTTCGAGGTCATCAACTGGCACATCGGCACCAATCCGCGCTCGCCTTTCACCCAGCGTGTCTACGTCCAGAGCGTCACCGCCGAACGTCACCTCCTGCTCAGCGGCCGGCTGCTCACGAGGACGCCGGTGGACGGGGCGGTCGTCGAGCGGGAGGTGACGCAGGAGGAGCAGGCGCGGCGGTTGCTGGACGAGGAGTTCGGCATCGAGGTGCCGGACGGGATGCGAGTGCTGCCGGAGTGACGGCGGAGGGCGCGGCGGTCAGTCCCACCAGAAGTGCCAGGCCGGCTGGTTGAGGAGCCGCTTCTCGGCATACGCCCGCACGGTGCTGTCACCGCTCTGCAGGATGTTGTCCGGGCAGAACGCGAAGTGCTCGGCGGCGACGGCCTCCGCCTCGGCCGCGGTGGTCGGCGGAAACGCGACGGAGACGAGCAGGTGGTCGAAGCCGAGCGCCACGACCCGTATGCCGAAGCGGTCCTCCCAGGAGCGGAGCACCGCGCAGAGGCGAGCGGTGTCGCCCTCGTGGTTCACCGGGCCCGTCCAGCCGATCGCCGCCGGAACGTCCGCGCTGCGCCGGGCCGGGACGAGGGCGAGGCGGGGGTCCTCCAGCAGGCCGCCGCTGCCCAGCAGGGAGTCCGCGATGCCGACGGCGACCGCGTCCGGGTCGTCGGCGGCGGCACCGGCGGAGGCGGGTGCGTCGGCCAGGCCGGGCCACTCCTCTTCCGTCTCCCCGGCCGCGTACTCGTCCCACAGGTCCGCCAGCACCTCGTCGGCGTCGTGATCTCCCGGGTACGACATCGCCTCGGGCGTCAGCTCCCACGTCTGCGGGCCGCCATGGCGGCCGCCCGCGTCCAGGACGACCGGCAGCAGGCCGGCGGTCCGCCGGGCCGGGGCCAGCGCGGCCCAGGCGCCCGGCACCGCCGGCTGCTCGGCGAGCCACAGCAGCGGCCCGTGCGATTCGTCCTCGCAGGTCGCGTCGAGGAGCCTGCCGGGCGGGAGTTGGAGACCGAGCGCGGCGCCCGTCGGGTCGGTCGCGAGCTTCGGCAGCGGGTTCGGAAGAGTCGCCATGCCGGTGACTGTAGAGGCCGGCACTGACAACTCATCCGGCCACTCGGCTGTCGAAGCACTCCTTCCCGTCGCCCGCCGCCGGTCGGAAGCAGGCGCGGACTGCGGTTCCGGGCCGAGCAGCGGTCATCGGGGTGTAGATGTAGGCGTCCGCGTCGATGGCGTCCCGGACCTCGGCGCCGCGGACGGGACCGTCAGTGACGTCAGCGCCGCTGCGGTCGGCCGCCGACATCTCCAGCCGGTCGCCCACGCGCGTCCCCCACATCCGGGCCCAGCTCGTCCCGCACTCCTCGCTGTAGCGCAGCTCCAGCCAGGCGCCGGTGGCGGTGTGGTGCGTGGCGAGGGTGACCGGCGTCGCAGCGCACTTCATGTGCATCGGGCTCCTGCCCTCGCAGGCCGCCCCCCGGCAGTGGGGCCCGGCCGCGGACGGCGGCGGGGCCAGGGCCGACCCCGGCTCCCCCTCCGGGTACGGCAGCAGCAGGACCACCGCCGCGACGCCCCCGAGGACCACGGCACACACCGACGCGAGCACCGCCAGGGCTGTCGCACCGCGGTGGGCGGCACGGCCGTCCGCGGGACTCCCGGCACCCGTGACCTGCTCAGGACACGGAGACCGTGGGCCCTCCCTCGACCGCCCGCTGCTCTCCGACTCGGCGATCTCCCACAGGGCCAGACAGCGCCCCTCCGGCTCGCCCGCGAGACGGCACAGGTCCTGTACCGCGTCGCGCGGGGGCAGGGTGCGGCCGTTGAGATAGCGGTCCCAGGAGGACTTGCTGAACGCCGTCTTCGCCGCGAGGCCGACCAGGCTCAGGCCGGTGCGGACCTTCAACTCCCTGAGCGCGCAGGCCAGTCGGGCCCGTTCCGGTGACGGGGTCGTCATCGCCGTAGGGCCTTCCAGGTGTGCGGGCCGATGATGCCGTCCACCACCAGGCCCGCCCGCTGCTGCGCACGCCGGACCGCGGCCTCCGTCAGCGGACCGAAGATCCCGTCTATGCCGCCCGGCGAGATGCCCGCCCGGCGCAGCAGACACTGCGCCTCGGCCACCTCCGGCCCCGCGTGGCCGTTCGCCAGGACGGCGCCCCGGGTGGGGCTGATGCCGGCGTACCAGCGGCCGTCGACCCGCGCGACACGGCAGGCGTACGCGGGCGCCGACTGCGAGGACGATGCCGGTGCCGACGCGGCGGACGCGGCGAGGGGAGCTGCTGTTTCTCCCGCGCCGCCGAGGAGCCGTACGGCGAGGAGGACGGTCGACGAGACGGCCAGCACCAGAGCCACGGTCCCCGCGACCAGGGCGACCCGCAGCGAACGCGTCGGCGAACGTGCCCCGTCGGCCAGGGACTCGGCTGCGGTCCGAGCCCCGGCCGTCAGGATCTCCGGCTCCGGCGTCGTTGCTTCCGGCATCGTCGCTTCCGGGCCGGGCGTGTTCACCGCGGGCGCCTCACCGCGTCTGTTCCCCCATGCCTCCGCCGCGACCTCGCGCAGGGCCAGCCACCGGGTCGGATCCTCACCCCCGATCCGGGCCAGCGCCTCGACGGCCTGCGGCGGCGGCAACGAACGGCCGCCCAGATACCGCTCCCATGACTTCGGGCTGTACTCCGTCCTCGCGGCCAGCTGCCGCAGGCTCAGCCCGCTGTGGTCCTTCAGCCGGCGCAACCGCACCACCAACTGCCGCACGCGCGGATCGAGTTCCGCGGGCAGCACTGCCCAACGCGACATGTTCCCCCCACTCGCGTTCACGGTCCGGCACGCGGTCCGTGGTCAGCGGCCCCCATGCCCCGTCGCATTCTGCATCAGCATCCACGGCCCGCACCGGGAGTGGGTGCGCGTACCGGTACGAAATCGGCCAACCGCTCGCCACGGGCGTCCCGCCCTGCCGTCACACCGCGTCAGATACCCGCAGGTCAGCGGGTGGGACGTCCCGCGGTGACGTCACTTCGGCGGCAACTGTGGCAGGCCTGGCCGCCCGCCCCGCACTCTCGTTTCGCCAGCCCGGCGGCAGGGGCCGCCACCCGAGACAGAGCGAGAGGGAAACGCATGCGACCGAATGTCTGGACGAGGACCCTCGTCAGCGTCAGCGCCGTGATCGGCCTTGCCGCCGGAAGCCTCGCCACCGCGGGCACCAGCTTCGCGGCACCGGACACACAGCCGGCCGTGAGCTCCGAGGTCTCCGTCCTCGCGGTGAACAACCTCGGCCTGAGCGCCGCCGAGGCCAAGAAGGTCCAGGGCTGGCTGAAGCAGTACTGGGGCTACACCGGCGCGATCGACGGGCAGCTCGGCACCAACAGCTGGAAGGCCTTCCAGCGCTGCCTCAAGGAGTACTGGGGCTACACCGGAGCCATCGACGGCATCGTCGGCTCGGGCACCATCAAGGCGCTGCAGCGGCTGCTCCAGCACTACGGCTACACCGGCGCGATCGACGGGATCGCCGGCTCGGGCACCAAGGCCGCGTTCAAGAACTTCGCCAACAGCCGTTAGGTGCACCGCTCGGCGCACAGCTAGGCGCACAGCCGTTCCGCACCAAGACAGCGGCCCGTCCTCTCCCTCGGGGAGACGACGGGCCGCGCGCGTGTCCTCGGACGCTCAGAGGCGCTCAGGCGTCCGGATGCCCAGCAGGGCCATGCCCTGGTGCAGCGTCCGGGCCGTCACGTCGCACAGGAGCAGACGGTTCTGCACCTGCTCGGGCGTCTGCGCCTTCAGCACCGGGCACTTGTCGTAGAACGACGTGTACAGCGACGCCAGTTGGTACAGGTACGCGGCCAGCTTGTGCGGGGCGTACTCCGCGGCCGCCTCGAAGACCGTGTCGCCGAACGCGTCCAGGTGCAGGCCGAGCGCCCGCTCCGCCGCGTGCAGTTCCAGCTCCGGGTGCGCGGCCGGCTTCGTCTCGCCCGCCTTGCGCAGGATCGACTGGATACGGGCGTACGCGTACTGGAGGTAGACGGACGTGTCGCCGTTCAGCGAGACCATCTGGTCCAGGTCGAACTTGTAGTCCCGGTTCGGCGACGTCGACAGGTCCGCGTACTTCACGGCGCCGATGCCGACCTGTGCGGCCCGCTCCTGGATCTCGTCCTCGGTGAGGTCCTGCGCCTTCTCCCGGACGACCTCCGCGGCCCGCTGCACCGCCTCGTCCAGCAGGTCCTCAAGGCGCACGGTCTCGCCCTCACGCGTCTTGAACGGCTTGCCGTCCGCGCCCAGCACCGTGCCGTAGCCCATGTTGTGCGCGGTGACGCCGTCGCTCAGCCAGCCGGCCCGCCGGGCCGTCTCGAAGACCATCTTGAAGTGCAGGGACTGGCGTACGTCCACGACGTAGAGCAGCGACGTCGCGTGCAGGTCCGTGACACGGTTGCGGATCGCGGTCAGGTCGGATGCCGCGTAGCCGAAGCCGCCGTCGGCCTTCTGCACGATCAGCGGGACCGGCTGGTCGTCCTTGCCGCGGATCTCGTCGAAGAACACCACGAGCGCGCCCTCGGAGCGCACCGCGACACCCATCTCCTCCAGGAGGCGGGCGGTCTCGGGCATGCCCTCGTTGTACGCGGACTCGCCGACGATCTCCTCGTCGCGGATCTCCATGTCCAGCTTCTCGAAGACCGAGTAGAAGTAGACCTTCGACTCGTCCACGAACTGCTGCCACAGCTCCAGGGTTTCCTTGTCGCCGGACTGCAGGGCGACGACCCGCTTGCGGGCCCGCTCCTTGAACTCCTCGTCCGAGTCGAAGACCGCGCGTGACGCCTTGTACACCCGGTTCAGGTTGCTCATCGCCTGCTCGCCGTCGACGTCGGCCGCGGGGGCCAGCTCGCCGGGGTTCTCGAACAGGTACTGGATGAGCATGCCGAACTGGGTGCCCCAGTCCCCGATGTGGTGCCGGCCGATCGTCTTCTCGCCGGTGAAGTCGAGCATGCCGCGCAGGGCGTCGCCGATCACCGCGGAGCGGAGGTGGCCGACGTGCATCTCCTTCGCCACGTTCGGCTGGGCGTAGTCGACGACTGTGATGCCGGGGTTGTCCTTCAGGGGGACGCCGAGACGATCGCCGTCCGTGTGCCGCGCGGCGAGGTTCTCGGTGATCGCCTTGTCGGCGATCGTGATGTTGAGGAAGCCGGGTCCGGAGACCTCGATGTCCTTGATCACGTCACCGGTGACGATGTTGCCGACGACCTGCGTCGCCAGTTCCCGGGGGTTCGCCTTGGCCTTCTTGGCGAGGGCCAGGATGCCGTTGGCCTGGAAGTCGGCCCGGTCGCTACGTCGCAGCAAAGCGTCTCCGACGGTGCCCGGGAGGGTGGCCGTGAGGGCGTCGACGAGGTGCTGGTTGACGGAGGCGCTGAGGGGCGTGACCGGGGCCATAGGAATGGGTGCCGTTCTCCTCGGGGGGATTGATAGACACGGTCAGTATCCCATGGGGGGTAAAGGGGTTTTTGCGGCAGCAGGCCGGTGGGGGCTTGTCGCGCAGTTCCCCGCGGCCCTTCGGGGGCGCTGTTGCAAAGGCGTTTTCGTTGTTGCCGTCCTTGCTGGGACAATGAGGGCGCCAGCCGTTGACCGTACGGCTGCCCTGGAGAAAGAAGGACGTGCCGATCGTGGCTCAGAGCACCGAGACCACCGACTGGGTCTCCCGTTTCGCGGATGAGGTCATCGAGGAGTCGGAGCGTCGGGCCCCGGGCAAACCGGTCGTCGTCGCGTCGGGACTCTCCCCCTCCGGACCCATCCACCTCGGCAACCTCCGCGAGGTCATGACCCCGCACCTCGTCGCCGACGAGGTCCGGCGCCGCGGGCACCAGGTCCGGCATCTGATCTCCTGGGACGACTACGACCGCTACCGCAAGGTGCCGGCCGGTGTCGCTGGGGTCGACGAGACCTGGGCCGCGCACATCGGCAAGCCGCTGACCTCCGTCCCGGCGCCGAAGGGCTCGGCGTACCCGAACTGGGCCGAGCACTTCAAGGCGGCGATGGTCGAGGCGCTCGCCGAGATGGGCGTGGAGTTCGACGGGATCAGCCAGACCGCGCAGTACACCTCCGGGGTGTACCGCGAGCAGATCCTGCACGCGATGAAGCACCGCGGCGACATCGACGCCGTCCTCGCGCAGTACCGCACCAAGCCCAAGGGCGGCGCCAAGAAGTCGCAGAAGCCGGTCGACGAGGCCGAGCTGGAGGCCGCCGAGGGCTCCGGCGCGGCCGGCGAGGACGACGGCAGCTCCGGCTCCGCCGGGTACTTCCCGTACAAGCCCTACTGCGGCAACTGCGACAAGGACTTCACCACCGTCACCTCGTACGTCGACGACACCACCGAGCTGACGTACACCTGCAACGAGTGCGGGTTCTCCGAGACCGTCCGGCTCAACGAGTTCAACCGCGGCAAGCTGGTCTGGAAGGTCGACTGGCCCATGCGGTGGGCGTACGAGGGCGTCGTGTTCGAGCCGAGCGGTGTCGACCACTCGTCGCCGGGGTCGAGCTTCCAGGTGGGCGGCCAGATCGTCGGGATCTTCGGCGGCAAGCAGCCGATCGGCCCGATGTACGCCTTCGTCGGCATCAGCGGCATGGCGAAGATGTCCTCCTCGCGCGGTGGGGTGCCCACCCCGTCCGACGCGCTGAAGATCATGGAGCCGCAGCTGCTGCGCTGGCTGTACGCCCGCCGCAGGCCCAACCAGTCCTTCAAGATCGCCTTCGACCAGGAGATCCAGCGGCTCTACGACGAGTGGGACAAGCTCGACGGGAAGGTCGCGGACGGGTCCGCGCTGCCCGCCGACGTCGCCGCGCACTCGCGTGCCGTGCGCACGGCCGCCGGTGAGCTGCCGCGTACGCAGTGCCCGCTGCCGTACCGGACGCTCGCGTCCGTCGCCGACATCACCGCCGGGCACCAGGACCAGGCGCTGCGGATCCTCTCCGAGCTGGACCCGGAGAACCCGCTGGGCTCGCTCGACGAGGCGCGTCCCCGGTACGACAAGGCCGAGGCCTGGATCAACACGCAGGTGCCCGCCGACCAGCGGACCATCGTGCGCGACGAGCCCGACGTCGAGCTGCTGAAGTCCCTCGACGAGGCGTCCCAGCAGTCGCTGCGGCTGCTCCTCGACGGACTGGAGTCGCACTGGTCGCTGGACGGGCTGACCCACCTCGTCTACGGCGTGCCCAAGGTGCAGGCCGGGTTCTCCGCGGACGCGACGCCCAAGGAGCTGCCGGCCGAGATCAAGACCGCCCAGCGGTCGTTCTTCGCGCTGCTGTACCACCTGCTGGTCGGGCGGGACACCGGGCCGCGGCTGCCCACGCTGCTGCTTGCGGTGGGGCAGGAGCGGGTGCGGGCCCTGCTCGGGGAGTAGGCGGTACGGGAAAAGGGGGCCCTCCGTGAAGGGCCCCCTTTTTTTGGCTCAGGTCTTGGGCTCAAGATTCTGTGCTCAAGGTCAGGCGATGTGATCCTCTTCCAGCTCCGCCGAATGGCGCTTCTGGAAGCGTTCCGTGAGGGTCTTCAGCGCGCTGGGGCTCAGCGACGTGCCGTATGTCGCCTGGATGTTGTCGCCCAGGACACGGGGCGTGGGGTAACTGCCGTCGATCGACTGACGGAAGATCTGGTAGTAGTCGTCGTCGTTCGGCTCCGCGGGCTCCGGAGGACCGCCGCCCTCGCCGAGCTGGCGGGTGCGGTTGCCGGTCACCGGGATCGGGAAGGTGCCGGTGTCCTCGGGCGAGGGTTCCTGGACGGGCGGTTCCTGCTGGTACTGGTCCTGGTACTGCTCCGCCCGGAGCTGTTCCTCGTACCACTCTTCGTAGTGGCCCTGGGGGTCGTACTGGGCGTCGTAGCCGCCCTGGTACTCCACGTTCCGGGGGGTGTTGAACCAGTCCTGCACGTACTCCGGCTGCTCGACTCCGGGCGGGCCCACCGGCTCGGGGCCGGCCAGCTCGGGGCGCTGCTCGCCGGCGGGTGCCGCCTGCCGGGGGACCGGCGCCGCCGTGGCCGCGCGAGGGCCGACGGCGTTGCCCGGTGTACCGGCCATGTCGGCGGGCGGCGCGGCGGCGTCCAGGGCCTGCTTCGGCGCCGGCGGCAGCAGGGCCGGCTCGATGCCCGCCGCCGCCAGCCCCGCCGGAGCCGTCTGCGCCAGCGGAACCCCGTACCGCGCCAGACGCAGCGGCATCAAGGACTCCACCGGCGCCTTGCGCCGCCATGCCCGGCCGAAGCGGGAGCGCAGACGGGCCTGGTACACCAGCCGCTCCTGCTCCAGCTTGATGACCTGCTCGTAGGAGCGCAGCTCCCACAGCTTCATGCGGCGCCACAGGAGGAAGGTCGGCAGCGGGGAAAGGAGCCAGCGGGTGAGGCGGACGCCCTCCATGTGCTTGTCGGCCGTGATGTCCGCTATGCGCCCGATCGCGTGGCGGGCCGCCTCGACCGAGACCACGAACAGGATCGGGATCACGCCGTGCATGCCGACGCCCAGCGGGTCCGGCCAGGCCGCCGCGCCGTTGAAGGCGATCGTCGCCGCCGTCAGCAGCCATGCCGTCTGGCGCAGGAGCGGGAACGGGATGCGGATCCACGTCAGGAGCAGGTCGAGGGCGAGCAGGACGCAGATACCTGCGTCGATGCCTATCGGGAAGACATAACTGAAGTTCCCGAAGCCTTTCTGGATGGCCAGCTCGCGGACGGCCGCGTACGAACCGGCGAAGCCGATGCCGGCGATGATGACGGCGCCGAACACGACCACACCGATGAGAATGCGATGCGTCCGAGTCAGCTGCAGTGGCGCGGCCACTCGTACTCCCCTCCCAGTGCATGTTGTTGCGCGCAACAGGGTGGCACATCTGTGCGGCGTGCGGATTGCCGGTACGGCACGAGCCCGGTCCCTTCAGAGGGCCGGGCTCGTGCAACAGGCATGGCTGAGCTGGGTGTTGTGACTCAGCGGTGGGGCAGGTGTGACGGTCAGCTCTTCTTCGACGCTGACTTGGACGGGGAGCCGGCCGCCTTCGAGGAGCTCCCGAAGGGCGACTTCGAGGGAGACTTCGAAGCCGACTTCGACGGGGCGCTGCTCGGCGTGCCCGCGCTGCCGCTGCCGTTCGCGTCCTTCACCGCGGCCACCGCCTCCTTGGCGGCCTTGCGCGCGAGCTTGTCCAGGGACTCCGCGCTCGGGGTCTTCTCACCGGCCAGACCGGCGCCGTTGTAGTCGAGCGTCACGACGACGTTCTCGACCCGGGCCACGATCGTCTCCTGCCGGAAGGAGCCCTCCTTCTTCTTCAGGTCGTAGCGCACCGACGTCGCCTGATCGCCCACCCCGGCGACCGGCTCCGACTTGGTGTTCTTCGCACCCGACACCGACTTCGCGTCCTGGGCCTGCGTCTCGTAGTACTCCTGCGCCCGCTTGTCGGCCGAGCCGCGCGAGGCGTCCGACTCGAAGCGCAGCAGGGAGACGTTGAGCCAGCGGAACTGCGAGCCCTTCACGCCGTTGTTGTCGAGGCTGCTCCAGGAGCAGGAGCCACGCGTCGACGCGTCGTCCGACGAGCCCTCCTTGCCGGACTTGGCCTTGGGGGCGAGCTCCTCCAGCGTCTTCTTCGACAGCGCCTTGCACGCCTGCGGAAGCGCCTTGTACGCCGCCGCCTGCACCGTCGGCGACGGGCTCGCGGACTCGGACGCCGACGCCGAGGCCTTCGTGTCCCCGGCGGCCTTGTCGTCCGAACCGGAGTCCGAGGAACAGCCCGCGGCGATCAGCACCGTGGGGACGACGGCCGCGCAGACAAGGGCACGCTGCAGGCCGTGAAGGCCCTTCCCCCGCTGCTCGCGCTGCTCGCGCCCGTCACGCTGTTCTCGCTCTGCTACTCGCTGCATGGTTCCTTCACTCATGACTGACTCTCGTGGTCCCTGCGGTCGGATCGGGTCCGAGGGGCCACCGTACGCGGTGAAGAAGGTGTGTGGTCTCGTTTCGGTTACGTCGCACTCGGGCGTACGAGGGCGCGTGAAGGGCGCTACTCCGCCAGTTCGTCGGCCAGTTGTGCCGCCAGTTTCTGGGCCCTGTCCTGCATTTCCTCGCTGTCCGGGACCGTGCCGACGGTGGCCGGCTGCTCCTCGTACTCGATCGTCACGATCACGTTGGACGTGCGGAACGCCACAGTCACCTTGCGCTGCTGGGCCGTCGAACCGGAGCTGCTGAGCTTGTCGTCGAGGAAGGCCTCGTCGCCGAGGTCGTCGAGCACACGGGGCTGGAGCCCGGCCGAGGTCGAGGCCGAGGCGGACGGGGAGGTGGACGCGGAGGCGGAGGGCGAGGAGGACGCGGACGCCGACGGTGAGGCCGGGGACGAGGGGGAGGACGAGCCGCTCGGGTCGGCGGAGGGGGTGCCCTCGCCGGTCGCGGTACCGCCGGACTCGGTGCTCGTCGGCTCGGGGAGGTCGGCCGCCGCCAGCAGGGCCGCGAAGAGCTGCTCCGCCTCGCTGTCGTCGCTGACCGACGTGTCGTACGACACCACACGCTCGAAGTCGACGAAGAGATGGTCCGTGGCGTCGCTCGACTCGACCTTCCAACGGCAGCCGACCTTGCGGTCGGTGTCGTAGGTGAGCGTCGGGGCGCCCTCGTACGCCTTCTCGCGCTGGTCCTCGTCCGTGATCTGCCGGATGCCCGGCAGGAGCGAGTCGAGCGTGTCCTCGCCGACCACGCCGCACGGTTCGGGGAGCGTGTCGTAGCGGCCGGGCTCGGCCGCCGCGGTCGCCGTGCCGGAATCGCCGGGGTTGGAGCCGTCGGTCGTGCCGCCGTCGTCGGAGCTGCCGGTGCAGCCGGCCAGCAGCGCCGCGAGGAGGGCGGCGACGCCGGATACGTAGGCCTTCCGCTGCACGGTCAGGCTCCTCTCGACGGTGGCTTCGTGGTCGGTCCGTTGCCGGTCTTTCAGTGTCCCCGCTGGTTATTCGCTTGCCGCACGGGGGCGCCCACTGGAGACAATGTGTATCGCACGCACTGCCGTGGGCGCCGGTCCGCTGTCCCTTTCGTCGACCTTGGTGCCGTTTTTGCGATTTCAGACTTGTATGTGTTTTCCGGGGGATTGAGGACGTTATGTCGTACGTGGAGATGCCGGGCGCGAAGGTTCCCATCCGTATGTGGACCGACCCGGCGACGGTCGAGGACGTGGCGCTGCAGCAGCTGCGCAACGTCGCGACCCTGCCGTGGATCAAGGGCCTCGCCGTGATGCCGGACGTGCACTTCGGTAAGGGGGCGACGGTCGGGTCCGTCATCGCGATGCGGGGCGCCGTGTGTCCGGCCGCGGTGGGCGTGGACATCGGGTGCGGGATGTCGGCGGTGAAGACGTCGCTGACGGCCAATGACCTGCCGGGTGACCTGTCGCGGCTGCGGTCGAAGATCGAGCAGGCGATTCCGGTGGGGCGCGGGATGCACGACGATCTCGTCGACCCCGGGCGGCTGCACGGCTTCGGTACGGCAGGGTGGGACGACTTCTGGGGGCGGTTCGACGGGATCGCGGATGCGGTCAAGTTCCGTCAGGAGCGGGCCGGCAAGCAGATGGGGACGCTGGGCGGCGGTAACCACTTTGTCGAGGTCTGCACGGATACGGATGGTTCTGTCTGGCTGATGCTGCACTCCGGTTCCCGGAACATCGGCAAGGAACTGGCCGAGTTCCACATCGGCGTGGCCCAGAAGCTCCCGCACAACCAGGGCCTGGTCGACCGCGACCTCGCCGTCTTCGTGGCGGACACTCCGCAGATGGCGGCGTACCGGAACGACCTGTTCTGGGCGCAGGAGTACGCCAGGTACAACCGCACGATCATGATGGCGCTCCTGAAGGACGTGGTCCGCAAGGAGTTCAAGAAGGCCAAGCCGACCTTCGAGGCCGAGATCAGCGCGCACCACAACTACGTCGCCGAGGAGCGCTACGACGGCATGGACCTGCTCGTGACCCGCAAGGGCGCGATCCGGGCCGGCTCCGGCGAGTTCGGGATCATCCCGGGCTCGATGGGCACGGGTTCGTACATCGTCAAGGGCCTCGGGAACCCGATGTCCTTCAACTCCGCCTCGCACGGCGCGGGCCGGCGCATGAGCCGTAATGCGGCGAAGCGGCGGTTCTCGACGAAGGACCTGGAGGAGCAGACGCGGGGTGTGGAGTGCCGTAAGGACTCCGGCGTCGTGGACGAGATCCCGGGTGCGTACAAGCCGATCGAGCAGGTCATCGATCAGCAGCGGGACCTGGTGGAGGTCGTGGCGAAGCTGAAGCAGGTCGTCTGCGTGAAGGGCTGAACGAGGCAGGCCCCCGGTGTGCACCGGGGGCCTCTCTCGTGCCGGGGGAGCCGGGGGAGCGTCACCGCTCCAGCAGTGCGGCCCGGAGCGTCTCGCTCAACGACCGTGGGTCCAGGGACAGCGCCTCGGAGACGTAGCCCTCGATGGAGCCGTAACGGCCCGCCAGTTCCGCCAGGAACAGGCGCATGACCGCTTCGGGGGCTCGGCCGAAGCCCGGCCAGGTCGGGGCGCGGCCTTCGTTGCGGGCCTTCCAGTCGGCCAGCAGGGCGGGGGCGGCCAGTTCGGTGAGGGTGAAGTCTTCGGCGATCGTGCGCTCCGGCACCCCGAGCAGGCCCAGGATCAGTGCCGCCAGCAGACCCGTGCGGTCCTTGCCCGAGGCGCAGTGGAAGGCCAGGGGCGTGTCCGACTCCGCTGCCTTCGCCACGAGTTCCAGCGCGCCGCGGATTTCCTTCGTGCCGTCCAGCGCCACCTCCCTGTAGCGCTCTGCCAGATACCCGCCGGGGTCCACGTCGGGCGTCAAGGCCGCCTGGTTGTACGGGCGGTGCTCGATGCTGAGGTTGTGGTAGGTGAACGACGGGTGGTCCGGGATACGGCCGCTGTTCTCGATCTCCCACGGGTAGCGCAGGTCGATGACCGTGCCGATGCCCAGGGCGCGGAAGCGGGTCCAGTCCGCGGTGCCCTCTCTCAACTTGCCGAGCGAGTCCGCGCGGTAGAGACGGCCGGCGCGGACGCGGTGGCCGTCGGTCGTCGGGTAGCCGCCCAGGTCGCGGAAGTTGTGCAGCGCCTCGAAACGTATGTGTCTGTCCACGCTGCGTGACCCTACTTCTCCCTGTGGACCTTCGTGTTGGACGCCTGGGCGCGGGGCCGGACCACCAGGAGGTCGATGTTGACGTGGCTGGGGCGGGTGATGGCCCAGGTGATGGTGTCGGCGACGTCGTCGGCCGTCAGCGGGGCGGCCACGCCCTCGTAGACCTTCGACGCCTTGTCGGTGTCGCCGGAGAAGCGGGTCAGGGCGAACTCGTCCGTCTTGACCATGCCGGGCGCGACCTCGATGACGCGGACCGGGCGGCCGACGATCTCCAGGCGCAGGGTCTCGGCGAGGACGTGGGCGCCGTGCTTGGCGGCGACGTAGCCCCCGCCGCCCTCGTAGGTGCCGTGGCCGGCGGTGGAGGAGACGACGACCACCGTGCCGTCGCCGCTCGCCTCCAGCTTCGGGAGCAGGGCCTGGGTGAGGTTCAGGGTGCCGAGGACGTTCGTCTCGTACATCGTGCGCCAGTCGGCCGGGTCGCCGGTGGCCACCGGGTCGGCGCCCAGTGCGCCGCCGGCGTTGTTCACGAGGACGCCGATCGTCTTGAAGGCCAGGGCGAACTCGTCGACCGCCGCGCGGTCGGTCACGTCCAGCTGGTAGGCCGCGGCCGAGTGGCCGGCCGCGTTGATCTCCTCGGCCAGTGCCTCGATGCGGTCCTTGCGGCGGGCGGTGAGGACCACGCGGTAGCCGGCCGCGGCCAGCTGCCGTGCCGTGGCGGCGCCGATTCCGCTGCTCGCACCGGTGACGACGGCGATGCGGGAGGCGGTGGACGGGGCTGCGGCGGGCATGGCTGCTCCTCTTGCTCGGTCGAGTCCAGGGACTGTCCGGCCAGGATAGGCGCGCGGAGTGGTGGGACAATGAGACGGGTGATCCCCCAACCAGGAGGTGGCTCATGGGACAGGCACGTGACGTCATGGACCGGCTCACCGCAGCGATCACCACGGCGGACCCGAAGGGCATAGCCGAGCTGTACGCACAGGACGCGGTCGCCGTCACCCCCGATGGCGGAGAACTGCACGGGCGAGACGACATCACCGCGTACTGGCGCCAGATGGCGGAGATGATTCCCGACGGCCGGTACGAGTCGGTGCACTCCTACGAGGTCGGCAACACGGCCATCGACGAGGGCGTCTTCACCGGCCGGAACACGGGACCGATCCAGCTGCCCACGGGAGAGACGCTGCCCGCGACGCAGAAGGAGATCAGGATCCGCGGGGTCGACTTCGCCACCGTCGACGACAGCGGACACATCGTCGACTACCGGCTCTACTTCGACGAGATGGAGTTCCTCGGGCAGTTGGGGCTGCTGCCGCCGGCCTGAGCGCGTCGGTCAGTCGCCTCGCGGCGCGTACATGATCACCGCCATGCCCGCGAGGCAGATCAGTGCGCCCGTGACGTCCCAGCGGTCCGGGCGGTAGCCGTCGGCGACCATGCCCCAGGCCAGTGAACCGGCGACGAAGACACCGCCGTACGCGGCGAGGATGCGGCCGAACTCGGCGTCGGGCTGGAGTGTGGCGATGAAGCCGTAGGCGCCGAGGGCCATCACGCCCGCGCCGATCCACAGCAGGCCGCGGTGTTCGCGCACACCCTGCCAGACCAGCCAGGCGCCGCCGATCTCGAAGAGGGCGGCGACGACGAACAGGGCCGCGGAACGCAGGATGAGCATGCGGGCAGCTTGCCATGGGGCGGCAGCGTGTCCGTTCCGCGGTGCCGGGCGGCGCACGTCACCTGTTGGACGGCGCCTGCGGCGCGCTCCGCGTGGGATACATCCGTACGACCACGCTGGAGTGAGGAGTGGGCGGATGCGGCGGATGAGGGTTGCTGCGGTGTGCGGTGCGGCCGTGATAGCGGCGGTCGGCGGGATGGCCGTGGCCCCGGCCGCCGGGGCGGTGAGCGCGCCGGAGGCGGCTCTCGCCTTTCACGGCTCCGCCGCCATGTCGGGCGGCCGGGTCGCCGTACGGTTCACGCCGTACCGGCTCGGGACGGGTGCCGTGCCGGACTCGTTGGCGCTGGTACGGCTGCGCTTGTCCGAGGCGCTGGCGGACCGGCAGGCGCTGCCCGAGAGGTGTGCGCGGGCGGGGGAGCGGATCGTGATGTGCCGGGTCGGGGCGCTGGACGCGGACGGGGTGGGGGAGCCGGTCGGTCTGCGGGTACGGCTGCGGGGCGCGCCGTCGGAGGTGCTGGTGGAGTTCGACACCGTGCGCACCGGTGGCGCGGCGGGCGCGGACCGCGGGAACGACCAGCAGCGGGTGCTGGTGCTGGACACGGGGGACTCGTACCACTTCTGACGCTTCGGTCCCGTCCTACTCGTCCGGGGTCTCGCTGTCGTAGCGCTCGCGTGCCTGGCGGACCTCGTCGAAGTGGGTCTCCGCCCAGTCCTTCACCGCGGTCAGCAGCAGGGCCAGGCCGTGTCCGAGCGGCGTGAGCTCGTAGTCGACGCGGACGGGGACCGACGGGGTGACGGTGCGCGTGAGGAGGCCGTCCCGCTCCAGTGAGCGCAGGGTCTGGGTCAGCATCTTGGGGCTGACGCCGGCGATCTTGCGGCCGAGGTCGCTGTAGCGCATGGGGCCCGCGGAGAGGGCGGCGACGACGAGGCTGACCCACTTGTCGCTGAGGCGGTCCAGGAGCTGGTTGGTGGGGCAGCTCTTGAGGAACGCGTCGTAGGCGATACGGGCCTCTTCGCGCCGCTGGGCCGCTGTCGTGGTCGGCATGGCTCACCTCGCGGGTATGTACGCACTCCCAGGTAACTACTTACGAATAGATAGTAACTCTTCCTAGGGTTGTTGCAACAGCGGGGAAACCCTCCCCGACATGCATCGACAGTCATCGAGATGCACTGATTGCACATACCAGGAGAGTTGCCATGCGCGCTGCTGTGGTGAGGACGTTCGGCGGACCGGACGCCGTGGAGGTCTTGGAGCGGGAGGTGCCCGAGCCGGGTGCGGGGCAGGTGCGGATCAAGGTCGCGGCTGCCGCGCTGAACCCGGTCGACGCGGGGCTGGCGGCCGGTGTCTTCGGGGGTGCCGGCGCTGATGTCGGGCTCGGCTGGGACGTGGCCGGGACGGTGGACGCGGTGGGGCCGGCCGCTTCCTGGAGTGTCGGGGACGAGGTGGTGGCGCTGCACCACGGCATGCTCAGGCCGCTCGGTACGCATGCCGAGTACGTCGTCGTCCCCGCGGACGCCGTCGCCAAGGCCCCGGCGACGGCCGACGCCGTCCACGCGGCGACGCTGCCGCTGAACGCCCTGACCGCCGCGCAGGCCCTGGACCGGCTGGAGTTGGGGGCGGATCACTCGCTGCTGGTGACGGGCGCGGCGGGCGCGGTCGGCGGATACGCCGTCCAACTCGCCGCTCACCGGGGGATGTCCGTGACCGCCCTGGCCCGCGAGGCCGACGAGGAACTCGTACGGTCCTTCGGGGCCACCCGCTTCACGGCGGGTGCCGTCGAGGCGGGCAGCTTCGACGCCGTGCTGGACGCCGCGATCCTCGGCGAGACGGCGCTTGAGTGGGTGCGGGACGGGGGCGCCTACATCGGCGTCATTCCGGGCACCCAGCCCGGTTCCGTGCGCGGGGTGCGGACCGGTGCGGTCGAGGTGAGCGCGGACGGGGCGCAGCTCGCCGAACTGGTCCGGCTGGTGGACGACGGGGTGCTGACCCTCCGGGTGGCCGAGATCTTCGCGCTGGTCGACGCGGCCAAGGCGCACGCCCGGCTGGCGGAGGGCGGGGTGCGGGGCCGGTTGGTCCTGGTTCCTTGACCGTCGGTGTTCCTCAACCGTCGGTGCCGCCGGACCGGGCGTCCGCCGCGTACGCCGTCGGCGGCACCCCCACCGTCGCCGTGAAGTCCCGGACGAGGTGGGCCTGGTCGGCGTAGCCGAGTTCGCCGGCCAGGGTGGCCCAGTCGACGTCGGTGCGGGTGCCGGTGAGGTCCAGGGCCTCGTGGATGCGATAGCCGAGGACGCACCACTTGGGGCTGACGCCGACGTACGTCGAGAACAGGCGCTGCAGCGCCCGCACCGACAGGCCCTGTTCCTCGGCGAAGTCGCCGACGCGGCGCACCGTGCGGTCGGCGCGGATGTGCCGGACGAGGTCCATGGCGAGGTCGGCCTGCGGGTCCGGGGCGCAGGGCAGGGCGAGCAGGAAGGCGTCGAGGGCGGCCACGCGGGCGGCGTCGTCGGCAGGGGTGACGATCGTGTGGGCGGCGTCGCCCGTGGCCTGCGCGAACACCTCGTGGGCGGGCAGCGCGCGGCCCGTCCACCGCGACACCGGCACCTCGGGGGCGTAGGGCCGGAAGCCGCCGGGCCGGAACTTCGCCCCGCAGACCCGGCCCCGGCCGGTCAGCTTCCGGGTGTAGAGGCCGAGCGCGACGCCGGTGACCTCGGCATACGGCGGCCCCTCGTCCTCGTCCCACTGGAAGGTGAGGTTCACGGCCGGGTGCGGGACGATGTGCGAGGCGTAGGGCGCGGGCAGGTCCCAGTCGATGAGCCAGTACCACTCGACGTACCGGCGCAGCGGCTCGGCGGGCTCGTGGCGGCGGAACCGGACGCGGTTCAGCAGCGCGGCCGGGTCGACGATCCCGCGGGTGTCGTGGCGGGGTGCCTCCATGGCGGGATCGTACGTCGCGTTTCTTCAAGAAGGGCAGCCGCCGATGTCCCTACCGTCGAGGCATGGACACGAACAGTGTGAAGACGTACGGCATCGGCGAGCTGCTGGCGATGGCGCGCGAGCGGGCGGTCGTGGTCGTGCGGGGCATCTCCGACGAGGCGCTCGTCGCGCCCACGCCCTGCGCGGAGTACGACGTGAAGGCCCTGGTCAATCACCTCTACCAGGTGATCGTGCAGTTCCAGCGGCTGGCCGCGAAGGAGGCGTCGGACTTCGGCGACACCCCGGACCGGGTCACCGGGAACGCCGAGTGGCGCGAGGGGCTCGCGCTGGAGGCGGACCGGCTGGTGGCGGCCTGGTCCGTCCCCGGCGCCGAGGAGGGGACGACCGGCGGGATGGACATGCCCGCGCGGCTGGTCGGCTCGATGGCGCTGCTCGATCTGACGGTGCATGTGTGGGACCTGGCCCGGGCGACCGGCCAGGACTACCCGGGCGCCGACGAGGCGGTCGTGACGGAGCTCGCCGGCGCGGTGGACACGCTGGCACCGACGGCCAGGAAGATGGGGGTGTTCGGGGAGCCGGCCCCCGAGCCGGAGGGCGCGTCGCGGTTCGAGCGCCTGCTCGCGCGAACCGGCAGGGATCCGCGCTGGCGGTGATCACGGCGGACCGGGGTCGTCCGGGCAGGTCGGCGGTGGTTTCGGCGGGCCGGGAATAGTCGCTGACGGGTCTCCGTTCTCCAGGTATAGTTGAAGCGTCAACAATCTGGAGGGTGAGCGACCATGCAGTTCGGGATCTTCAGCGTCGGCGATGTCACGCCGGACCCCACCACGGGCCGTACGCCGACCGAGCGCGACCGCATCAAGGCCATGGTCGCCATCGCGCTGAAGGCCGAGGAGGTCGGGCTCGACGTCTTCGCGACCGGCGAGCACCACAACCCGCCGTTCGTGCCGTCGTCCCCGACGACGATGCTCGGCTACATCGCGGCGCGGACGGAGCGGCTGGTCCTCTCCACCTCCACCACCCTCATCACCACCAACGACCCGGTGAAGATCGCCGAGGACTTCGCGATGCTCCAGCACCTGGCCGACGGCCGGGTGGACCTGATGATGGGCCGGGGCAACACCGGCCCGGTCTATCCCTGGTTCGGCAAGGACATCCGGCAGGGCATCAACCTCGCCATCGAGAACTACGCCCTGCTGCACCGGCTGTGGCGCGAGGACGTCGTGAACTGGGAGGGCAAGTTCCGTACGCCCCTCCAGGGCTTCACGTCCACGCCCCGCCCGCTGGACGGTGTGGCGCCGTTCGTCTGGCACGGCTCGATCCGCTCGCCGGAGATCGCCGAGCAGGCCGCGTACTACGGCGACGGCTTCTTCCACAACAACATCTTCTGGCCGGCCGACCACACCAAGCAGATGGTCGAGCTGTACCGGAACAGGTACGCCCACTACGGGCACGGCACCCCCGAGCAGGCGATCGTCGGGCTCGGCGGGCAGGTCTTCATGCGGAAGAACTCGCAGGACGCGATCCGTGAGTTCCGGCCGTACTTCGATGTCGCGCCGGTGTACGGGCACGGCCCGTCGCTGGAGGACTTCACGGACCAGACGCCGCTGACGGTCGGCTCCCCGCAGCAGGTGATCGAGAAGACGCTCTCCTTCCGCGAGTACGCGGGCGACTACCAGCGCCAGCTGTTCCTGATGGACCACGCCGGGCTGCCGCTGAAGACGGTCCTGGAGCAGCTCGACATGCTCGGCGAAGAGGTCGTGCCGGTGCTGCGCAAGGAGTTCGCCGCCGGGCGGCCGGCCGAGGTGCCTCAGGCGCCCACGCACGCGTCCCTGCTGGCGAAGAAGGGTGCGGAAGAGGTGACCGTCGCATGAAGCTCGTCGTCGTGTCCGCGGGGCTGAGCGTCCCGTCCTCCACCCGGCTGCTCGGCGACCGGCTGGCGGCGGCAACGGTCCGACAGGCCGCCGACCCGGTGGACATCGAGGTGGTCGAGCTGCGCGACCTCGCGGTGGAGATCGCGCACAACTTCACCAGCGGCTTCCCCGGCCGGCAGCTCGCCGCCGCGATCGACGCGGTGACCTCGGCCGACGGCCTGATCGTCGTCACGCCGGTGTTCTCGGCCTCGTACAGCGGCCTGTTCAAGTCCTTCTTCGACGTGATCGAGAAGGACGCGCTGGCCGGCATCCCGGTGCTGATCGCCGCGACCGGCGGCACGGCCCGGCACTCCCTGGTCCTGGAGCACGCCCTGCGTCCGCTCTTCGCCCACCTGAGGGCCGTGGTCGTCCCGACCGGCGTGTACGCCGCCTCGGAGGACTGGGGCGCCGAAGGGCTGAACGGGCGCGTGGAGCGGGCGGCGGGGGAACTGGTCAGCCTGATGGCCGGACGGCCCGCCCAGAGAAGGGCCGAGCTCGAGGTGGTGCCCTTCGCCGAGCAGCTGGCGGCCATTTCCAGCCCGTCCGGCGCTTGAGGACGAGGCCGTTCAGGCCGAAACGGGGGTCCGGGGGCGGAGCCCCGGAGACGGCCGTGTGACGGTGAGATCCCAGTAAGAAGGGCAACTGCAGCGCACCCGAAACGGCCGAACCGCCGGAGGCCTTGGCAGACTGAACCCGTGTCCCAGACTGTTCTCCTCGCCGAAGACGACCGCGCCATCCGCCACGCCCTGGAGCGCGCGCTGACCCTGGAGGGCTACCAGGTCACCGCGGTCGCCGACGGCGTCGAGGCGCTGGCGCAGGCCCATCGCACGCCGCCGGACGTGCTGGTGCTGGACGTGATGATGCCCGGCATCGACGGCCTCCAGGTCTGCCGGGTACTGCGCGCCGAGGGCGACCGCACCCCGATCCTGATGCTGACGGCGCTCGTGGAGACCCAGGACCGCATCGCCGGCCTGGACGCGGGCGCCGACGACTACGTGGTGAAGCCCTTCGACGTCGAGGAGGTGTTCGCCCGGCTGCGCGCCCTGCTGCGCCGCACCAGCGAGGCGAACGGCGCCCCCGTCGACGTACCGAAGCAGCCGCAGCCCCCCGCCCCCGAGCCCTCCGGCCGGCTGATCGAGGCGGCCGGGCTGCGGATGGACCCGCAGGCACGGCGGGCGTGGCGGGGCGGGCGGGAGCTGGAGCTGACACGGACCGAGTTCGAGCTCCTTGAGCTGCTGGTCCGCAACGCCGGCATCGTCCTCGACCACTCCACCATCTACGACCGCATCTGGGGCTACGACTTCGGCCCCGGCTCCAAGAACCTCGCCGTCTACGTCGGCTACCTGCGCCGCAAGCTCGACGAGCCGGGCGCGCCGCAGCTGATCCACACGGTGCGCGGGGTGGGTTACGTGCTGCGGGAGGACTGAGTGAGCACGGCCCGGCGGCGGCTCGGGAAACTGCTGACAGCGCGACGCAGCACAGGACTGGGCACCACCTTCGCCCTGTCCTTCGCCGCCGTGACCGCCGTGGTCACCGTCCTGGTCGGCCTGCTGTCGTACACCGCCGCCGCCCGGCTGGTGCGGGTCGACCAGGAGTCCGTGTTCGACGAGGTCGTACAGGACCTGCGGGGCGAGGTCCGGCAGCGGCCGATGACCCCGAACGACTTCTCCTCCTCCGCGCCGGGCCACGATCTCGTGCGGCCCGCCCGTACCGATGTGCAGGTGCTGGGCCCGGACGGGGCCGTCGTCGACCCCGGGCGACCGGGACTGCCGGTCACGCCGGCCGACCGGCGGATCGCGGCCGACGGGACGGCCGGGCGGATGGTCCAGCACAAGGACGTCGACGTCGGCAGCGACGTCTACCGCGTCGCGACCGTCGCGCTCGGCGGCGGACGGGGCGCGGTGCAGATCGCCCAGGAGTTCAGCGACACCGAGGACCTGCTGCGGGCACTCCAGCAGCGGACACTGCTGCTGATGGCGGCGGTGGTGACCCTGGCGGGGCTCTTCGGCTGGTGGCTGGCCCGGCGTATCACGCGCCGCCTGGTCGTCCTCACCTCCGCCGCCGAGGACGTCGCCCGCACCCGGCGGCTCGGCATCCAGGTGCCGGTCGCCGGCTACGACGAGGTCGGCCGGCTGGGCCGCGCCTTCGACCGCATGCTGGGGCGCCTCGCCCAGTCGGAGGAGGACCAGCGGCGGCTGGTGCAGGACGCGGGCCACGAGCTGCGCACCCCGCTCACCTCACTCCGTACGAACATCTCCCTGCTGCGCCGCATCGACGAACTGCCTCCCGACACCCGTGACGAACTGGTCGCGGACCTGGGCCAGGAGGCGCGTGAACTGACCGACCTCGTCAATGAGCTGGTCGACCTGGCGGCCGGGCAGTCCGACGCCGAGCCGGCCCAGCGGGTGGACCTCGCCGACATCGCCGAGGACGTCGCGGGGCTCGCCCGGCGGCGTACGGGACGGCGGATCGTGGTCCGCGCGTGCGGGGAGACGACGACACAGGGGCGGCCGGCGATGCTCCAGCGCGCGGTGACCAACCTCGTCGAGAACGCGGCGAAGTTCGACCGCGAGGGGACCGCGCCGATCGAGATCAACGTCGCCGGGCCCGCCCGGCCCGGGACGGTGCGCGTCGAGGTCCTCGACCGGGGGCCCGGTATCGCCGAGGACGACCTGATCCGGGTCTTCGACCGCTTCTACCGGGCCGCCGACGCACGGTCGCTGCCGGGGTCCGGGCTGGGGCTGTCGATCGTGCGGGAGGTGGCGTTGTCGCACGGCGGAGCGCCGTTCGCGTTCCGGCGGGACGGGGGCGGGACGGCGATCGGGTTCACGGTGGGCGGTTCCGGCTGAGGGCCGCACGCTCTCGGATCTCCATGGCTCGTACTCCTTGGCACGTACTCCGTGGACCGGATCTCCCGGGATCGGATCTCGTGGCATGGGCCACTATCTGTTCGGGCGGGGCGTGCGTCGTGCCCGCCGGCCGAGGGGAGGAGCGTCATCGTGCTGAGCGACGTGGAGAGCGCTGTACTGGCGGGGATCGACGAGGCCGGGATCGGACGGACGCTGCTGGAGCTGATCTCCGTGCCCAGCGTGACCGGGAGCGCGGCCGAGTCGGAGCTTCAGCATCTGCTGGCGGGGCGGCTGGAGCGGCTCGGCCTCGATGTCGACCTGTGGTCCATGGACCTGGACGCGCTGCGCGCGGACCCCGGGTTCCCGGGGGCGGAGGCCGAACGCGAGGAGGCCTGGGGCCTGGTCGGGGTGACGGAGGACGGCGGCGACGGGCCCACCTTCGTCCTCCAGGGCCACGTGGACGTCGTACCGCCGGGGGACCTGGACGCCTGGGCCGGCGATCCGTTCGTGCCCAGGGTGGTCGGGGATGTCGTCCACGGCCGGGGCGCCTGCGACATGAAGGCCGGCCTGGTGGCCCACCTCGCCGCGCTCACGGCGATACGGGCCGCCGGGGTGCGGCTGCGCGGGCGGGTCGGCGTGCACTTCGTCGTGGGCGAGGAGGACGGCGGCCTCGGCGCGTTCGGCACGCTGCGGCGCGGCCACCGGGGCGACGTCTGCGTCATCGCCGAGCCGACGGGCGGCGCACTCGTCACCGCCAACGCCGGCGCGCTGACCTTCCGTATCGCCGTGCCCGGCAAGGCGGCCCACGGCAGTGCGCGGGACCAGGGCACGAGCGCGCTCGACGCGTATCTGCCGCTGCACCGGGCGCTGGCCCGGCTGGAGACCGAGCGCAACCGGGACGTGCATCCCCTGATGGCCGAGCACCCGATCCCCTACGCGCTGTCGGTGGGGACCCTGCGCGCCGGGGACTGGGCGAGCAGCGTGCCCGATCTGCTGGTCGCCCAGGGGCGGCTGGGGGTGCGGCTGGGGGAGGACCCGGCGCAGGCGCGGGCCGCGTTCGAGCAGTGCGTGGCGCGGGCGTGCGCCGCGGACCCCTGGCTGCGCGAGCATCCGGCGACCGTGAGCTGGCCGGGCGGGCAGTTCGCCGGCGGGCGGCTGCCGGAGGGGCATCCCTTGCCGGAGGTGATCCGGGGCGCCCATGCCGACGCCGGGGGAGCCGGAGGGCTGCGGGAGTGCGGGGCGCCGTACGGGAGCGATCTGCGGCTGTACGCCGGGGCGGGGATCCCGACGTTGCAGTTCGGGCCGGGGGACATCCGGGTGGCGCACAGTGAGCGGGAGCGGGTGTCGCTCGCCGAAGTGGTGCAGGCGGCACGGACGCTGGCGGTGACGGTGCTGCGGACGGTCGGCACGAAGTAGGCCGAGCGGCCGACGCCCTGAGGCCGGGGCGGCAGGCCGACGCCTTGAGAGGGTCCTGTGCTCGTCCGCATGAAGTCCCGTGAAAACAGTCACTGTTGGGCCATGGCTACGTACACTCCGTGACCGTGTTGACGTTGAAGGCCGGGCACGAAGTCGCCGGCCGCTACCTCCTCCGTGAACCCATCGGCAGCGGCGGGATGGGCGTCGTCTGGCAGGCCTGGGACGAGACGCTGAAGCGGATCGTCGCGGTCAAGTGCGCGCGCCCGGACGACGAGCATGCCGCCAGAAGGCTCCGGAAGGAGGCGCAGTACGCCGCGCGGCTGCACCATCCGAACGTCGTTCCTATCTTCGACTTCGTCGAGGAGGCGGACGCCGGATCCGGCGAGGCCACCTGCTGGATCGTCATGGAGTACGTCCCCTCCCGCAGCCTCGCCCAGATCGTGGCCGACAGCGGCCCGCTCCCGCCCGAGGACGCCGGGTCCGTCGGCTCCCAGATCGCCGCCGCGCTGGCGAAGTCGCATGCCCTGGGCGTCGTGCACGGCGATGTCACGCCGGAGAACATCCTGGTGACCGAGGACGGGGTCGCCCGGCTGACCGACTTCGGCATCGCGCGCGCCCTGTGGAGCGACGTCACGCAGACGCACACGGTCACGACGGGTGTGGTGCGGGGCAAGCCCAAGTACCTCGCACCCGAGTTGGCCAGGGGACGGCCGGCGGACGAGAAGGCCGACGTGTTCTCCCTCGGCGCCAGCGTGTTCGCGGCGGTCGAGGGGCAGTCGCCGTACGGCGTGGTGGACCACCCGATGGCCTACGTCGCCCGGGCCATCGAGGGGCACCTCGAACCCGCCGAGCGGGCCGGCCGGCTCACCGCCCCGCTGGCCGCGCTGCTGGCACCGGACCCCCGGCGCCGCCCCGACGCCGCCGAGGCGCACCGGTTGCTGACCCGGGCCGCCCCGCCGCCCCCGGAGGTCCAGGGCAGACTGCACGACGCCCACACCCCGCACCTCGCCTCGCTCACCCTGCGGCTGCCGCGTGCCGTGCGGCGTCGGCGGCGCCCCCTGGCGATCTCGGCCGGGGCACTGGCTGTGGCGGCCGCGGTCATGGCGGGGATCCTCGTCGCCACGTCGGGCGGCGACCCGGACGACACCCCCCGCGCCCCTGACGCGAAGCCCTCCGCCACGGCCCCCGCGCAGGCCGGCGCCATCGGCGGCATCCGTACGGCCAACCCGTGCGGGCTGCTCGACGCCACCTCCCTGAGCCGCTTCGGAGACACCGAACTCGACCCGGACTACGGTGAGTTGGACCGCTGTGACGTGCTCGTACTCGGCGACGACGGGGACGAGATCGCCGGTGTCGAGGCCAACTTCCTCAGTGAGGCCCGGGAGTTCGACGGCGGCGTGCAGGTCCGTAGGGTCGGCAACGTCCAGGTCGCCAGCTTGACGCGCGTCGCCGATCACTGTGAGCGGTACATCCGGACCTCCGACCGCCGGGGGATCATCATCCGCGGGGAGCGGCGGGGGGCCGGCGCCCCCGATCCCTGTGCCCTGGCCGACGCCGCCACCGACTACGCGGTCACGGTGCTGGACCGGGGCCCGGTGCCCCGGCGCGCGGAGTCCTGGCCGGCCACCTCGCTCGCCCGCCTCGACGCCTGCAAGCTGCTCGGCACCGCCGCGCTCGACCGCGTACCGGACCTGCGGACCCGGCCGTCGGACCACGGTTTCGCCGACTGGGACTGCGAATGGGCGAGCGCGGACGGCGACAAGGCCTTCGTGGAGTTGTCCTTCACCCGGGACAACCAGCTGGAGGACGACGGACGGCCGAAGTCCCTCGCCGGGACGACGGCTTACGTCTCCGCGGAGGAGGAGGGCGAGGGCAGTTGCGTCGTGTACGCACCGCACCGCACGTACACCAACTCCGTCGGCGACCGCACGACCGAGCTGATCCGGCTGACCGTACTCGGGCAGCGGCCGGCCGAGCAGGAGTGCGCCACGGCCGAGGCGCTGACGGCCACCGCGCTGAAGAACATCGCCGACCAACTGCCGGAGGCGAAATGATCGCAGGCCACCGACCCCACCGCCCCCTCGACCACGCCCGCACCCGGCCCGCCCCCGGCGGCGGCCGGGCCCTCCCTCCCACCCACGGCAGCCTCGCCCGCGGCGCCTTTGCGCCCGTACCCGGCACGCTCTTCGCCCTCGCCATCGGCGGCGGCATGATGCTGGGCCCCGGGGCGGGCCGCGAGGTGCTGTTCGGGCGCAACCGGCCCGAGGTGCACGTCTGTCCGGGCGAGGACGACCCCCAGGTCAGCCGCCACCAGGGCACGCTCACCCATCGCGACGGGCACTGGTGGATCAGCAACACCGGCCGCCTGCCGATCCGCTGCCCCGCAGGCCGCCTGCCCTTCGGGGACGAGGAACCGCTGCCCCTCGACACCGTGGCCCGCCCCCGGCGGCGGCCGTGATCCGCGCCCTGCTGACGTCGACGACGCTGGTGCCGATGACCTGGCGGTGATCGACGGGGCGTGATCTGCGGTGACCATTCCCCCGTACGCCCTGCCGCCGTCAGTTCCCTGAGGAACGTCCTACCCCGAGAACGTCGAGCATCGCCCGCGTCGCCGGGCTGGGGTTGAAGCGGCTCCACGCCAGGTACTCCAGGCGATGCGGTCCGTCGAGCACCCGGACCAGGGCCAGTTCGGGGTCGTCGGCGGCCAGCGGGCCGATGTACGCCGACGGCAGCAGCGCGATGCCGAGTCCGCGGGCGACCAGCCGGGAGATCAGCTCGACGACGCCGGCCTCGTACGCGACGTCCCGGACCAGACCGGCCGCGGCGAAGGCCCGGTCGGACTGGGCGCGGGCCGGTGTCCCGGCCGCGAAGTCCACGAACGTCTCGTCGGCGATCTCCGCCAGCCTGACCCGGGAAGCCCCCGCGAGCCGGTGCCCGGCCGGCACGACGAGGGCGTGCTCGTCGTGATCGAGGACGACTGATTCGACGCCGGACGGAGCCTCGCCCTCCGGCAGACCCAGGAAGGCGATGTCCAGGTCGCCGTCGCGGATGGCCGTCGCCAGTTCGTCGCTGCGTCCGGAGCGCAGGACGACATGGACGTCCGGGTACCGGGCGCGGTACCGCTGCAGCAGTTCCGGTACGTCCACGGCAGCCGTCGTCACGATCACACCGACGGCGAGCCGGCCCCGTACGACTCCGGTCGCCGCGGCGGCATCGGCGACCGCGCGGTCGGCCGCGGCCAGACACTCGCGCGCGGCGGCGACGAACGCCTCCCCGGCGCTGGTCAGCTCCACACGGCGGCTGGAGCGGGCGAACAGCCGGACCCCGAGCTCCCGTTCCAGTCCGGCGATCCGGTGACTGAGCGACGACTGCACCACGTCGCAGTGCTCTGCGGCCCGGGTGAAGTTGCGGGTTTCGGCGACGGCGACGACGTAACGCATCTGCTGGAGGTCCACGCTTCCATCGTTCTGCTTCATGGCTGTGATGACAACCATGCTTTGGAGTCATGGAGGGCGACTGCGGAGACTGCGTCACATGCACTCCTTGACCGAGCGGTCACCGGGCCCGGTACGGCCTTCGTACGCGCTGCCGGTGACCACCGCCGCGACCGCCGCAACCGTCGCCCTCACCGCTATCGCCCCCGCGACGTGGGGCACCACATACGCCGTGACCACGGAACTCCTCCCGCCCGGGCACCCGATGTTCGCCGCACTGATGCGCGCCCTGCCCGCCGGGCTGCTCGGGCTGGCGATCACGCGCGTGCTGCCGCGCGGGGACTGGTGGTGGCGGGCCGCCGTCCTTGGCGCGCTCAACATCGGCGTCATGTTCCCCCTGTTGTTCGTGGCCGCCGAACGGCTCCCCGGCGGTGTCGCCGCCACCCTCGGCGCCACCCAGCCACTGCTCGTCGCCGGGCTCGCCATCGCCGCGCTCCACGACCGGCCGACGGCCTGGCGATGGACGTGGGGCGTGATCGGCGTCGCCGGCGTCGGACTCGTCGTGCTCGGGCCGGACGCCCACCTGGACGCCGTCGGGGTGCTCGCCGGCCTCGGCGGTACGGCCGCCATGGCCGGCGGGGTCGTCCTCACCAAGCGCTGGGGCCGTCCCGAGGGCGTCGGCCCGCTGACCCTGGCCGGCTGGCAACTCACCGCCGGCGGACTGCTGTTGCTCCCCCTCACCCTCGCGATCGAGGGGGTGCCGCAGCGGATCGACGCCGGGGCGGCCGGCGGCTACCTGTGGCTCGGCAGCATGGGCGGCTTGATCGCGTACACGCTCTGGTTCCGCGGCATCGGCAGGCTGCCGGTCGGGGCGTCCGCACCGCTGGTGCTGCTGTCCCCGCTGGTCGCGACCGTCGTCGGCCTCGCCCTGGGCGAGTCGCTGAGCCTGCCGCAGAGCGCCGGCTTCGCGCTCGCCCTGGCCGCATTGCTGGCGGCACAGCTCAATTCGCCGAAGGCGCTGATGAGAGGAGCACGGGTTCGATGAGTACGGATTCGATGAGTACGGATTCGATGAGGACGGGTTCGATGACGACGAGGTCGATGAAGGCAGGCATGACGATCGCCGTACTCGGGGCCACCGGGATGGTCGGCAGCCGGGTGATCGACGAGGCGGGGGCACGCGGACACCAGGTGCTCGCCCTCTCTCGGAAACCCCCGAGCCAGGGCCCGAACGTGATGCCGATCGCGGTCGACGCGAACGACCCCTCCGCCTTACGCGAGGCGCTCACGGGCGCCGCGGCGGACGCCGTCGTGCTCACCGTACGGACGCTTCCGGTCGACCAGGAGTTGCTGGTCGGCGTCACCCGCACGGTGCTGGACGTCGCCGCCCGACTCGGCATCCGCGTCCTCGTCGTCGGCGGCGCCGGCGCGTTGCGCAGCCCGGACGACCCCGACCTCCTGGTGGCCGACGACCCCGCGTACGTGCCGGCCGAGTGGCGGGCCGTGGCGGCGGCCGGAACGGCCCAGTTGCGGACCTGCGAAGCCCACTCCGACGCCGACTGGGTCTATCTGAGCCCACCCGCCCTGCTGGAACCCGGCGACCGGACCGGCCGCTACCGGCGGGGCACCGACACCCCGCTCACCGGCGCGGACGGCCGTTCGCGGATCAGCGCGGAGGACCTGGCGGTCGCGGTGCTCGACGAACTGGAGTCCTCCGGCCCCGAGAGCCGCAGCCACCCTGTCCGCCGCATCCGCCACTTCACGGTCGTCCACTGCGACATGAGTTCAGCGTCGGCAGTCCGGCACGCGGTCGGACGAGGTTGCGCTCCAGGGCGGTGAAATCGTTTTCTTCCTGACCTGGGCTCTCCGGGCGGACGCGTGCCGCCAGTCGATCTTCACTCGAAAGGATCCGGCGGGTGCTGGCCGTCCGGTGGGGGACATCAGGGTCAGGGCGGGACCCGGGAGCCACCCGGAGACCCGCCCTGACGTGATGCGGGCTCGACCACGCCCTTGAGTTACACCGTCAGCCAGGCCGCCTGGTCCGGCGCCAGCACCGCACCCTCCAGGGGACCGCTCGACAGCAGCACCGAGGTGTGGACGGGCAGCGGACACGGCTCGGCCGAGAGGTTGACCACGCACACGAAACCGGGCTCGCGGCTGAAGGCGAGCACACCTTCGGAGGTCTCCAGCCAGGTCATCGTGCCGTCGCCGAGGGCGGGGTGCTCGCGGCGCAGACGCAGCGCGGTGCGGTACAGCTCCAGCATGGAGTCCGGGTCCCCGGACTGGGCCGCCACGGTGTGCGGCGCCCAGTCGACGGGCTGCGGCAGCCAGGGCTCGCCGGTGGCGCCGTCGGGGCTGAAGCCGTACGGGGCGCCGCGGCCGGACCAGGGGATCGGGACCCGGCAGCCGTCGCGGCCACGGTCGGTGTGGCCGGAGCGTTCCCAGACGGGGTCCTGGAGCACGGCCTCGGGCAGGTCCTCGACCTCGGGCAGGCCGAGTTCCTCGCCCTGGTAGACGTAGGCCCCGCCGGGCAGGGACAGCATCAGCAGGGCGGCGGCGCGGGCACGACGGGTGCCCAGTTCCAGGTCGAGGGGGCCCTCGGGTTCGTACGAGGTGTTCGCCACCCAGCGCTTGGTGGCCTTGCGGCCGTAGCGGCTGGGGTGGCGTACGACGTCGTGGTTGGACAGCACCCAGGTGGCGGGCGCGCCCACCGCGCCGAGCATTTCCAGGGAGCCGTCGATGACCGCGCGCAGGTCCTTCGGGTGCCAACTCGACATCAGGAAGTCGAAGTTGAACGCGGTGTGCAGGCCGTCCCGGCGGACGTACGCGGCGAGGCGCTCGGGGGTGTCCGCCCAGGCCTCGGCGACGAAGGACCGGTCGCCGGGGAACTCGTCGGCCACCTGGCGCCAGGCGCGGTAGATGTCGTGGACCTCGTCGCGGTCCCAGTGCGGATGGTCGACGTGCTGCCAGGCCTGCCCGTCGTCCGGGTCCCGCCGGGGCGGCAGGTCCGGGAGCTCCGGGTGCTTGATCAGGCCGTGGGCGACATCGATGCGGAAGCCGTCCACGCCGCGGCCGAACCAGAAGCGCAGGACCGACTCGAACTCGGCGCGCACCTCGGGGTGTTCCCAGTTGAGGTCCGGCTGTTCGGGGGCGAAGAGGTGCAGGTACCACTGGCCGTCGGGCAGCCGGGTCCAGGCGGGGCCGCCGAAGCAGGAGACCCAGTCGTTGGGCGGCAGGGAGCCGTCGTCGCCCCGGCCGGCACGGAAGACGTAGCGTTCCCGCTCCGGGCTGCCGGGGCCCGCCGCCAGCGCCTCCTGGAACCAGGCGTGCCGGTCGGAGGTGTGGTTGGGCACGATGTCGGGGATGACGCGGATTCCGTGCGCGTGCGCCTCCTCGATGAGCTGCTCGGCCTCGGTGACCGTGCCGAACACCGGGTCGATCTCACGGAAGTCGGCCACGTCGTAACCGTGGTCCGCCATCGGGGACTTGTACCAGGGGTTGATCCAGATGGCGTCCACGCCCAGCGACTTCAGGTACGGCAGTCGGGAGCGGATGCCGGCGATGTCGCCGACGCCGTCGCCGTTCCCGTCGGCGAAGCTGCGGATGTAGACCTGGTAGATGACGGCGCTGCGCCACCAGGGTGCGGAGGTGGGGGACAAGGTGGTGTGTCTCCTCGGTCGTTCTCTTCTTCGGACGTTCTCTTGGCTTCGTGGAGTCGCGGAGGGGGGCGGCTACTTCGCCGCGCCCGCGGTGAGGCCGGCGACGATGCGGCGCTGGAAGAGCAGCACCATGACCACCAGCGGGACCGTGACGAGGACGCCGGCGGCCATCTGGCTGCCGAACGGCGTCTCGTAGGTGGTCGCGCCGGTGAACTTGGAGATGGCGACCGGCGCGGTCTGCATGTCGGGCTTGTTGGTCATCGACAGGGCGATGAGGAACTCGTTCCAGGCGGCGATGAAGGTGATGATCGCCGTGGTGAAGATGCCGGGCGCGGCCAGCGGGATGATGACCTTGCGGAACGCCTGGCCGCGTGTGCAGCCGTCGACCATCGCCGCGTGCTCCAGCTCGTCCGGCATCTGCCGGAAGAACGTGGTCAGGTTCCACACGGCCAGCGGCAGCGCGAAGGACATGCTCGGCACGATCAACGCCTGGTAGGTGTTGATCCAGCCGACGTCCGTGAACAGCTTCAGCAGCGGGACCACGATCGACACCACCGGGAACATCGAGGTCGCGATCACGAGGGTCAGGATGAGCCGCTTGCCGCGGAACTCCAGCCGGGCCATCGCGTAGGCGGTGAACGTGGCCAGCACCAGCGCCAGGACGGTGGTGACACCGGCGACGACCAGGCTGTTCAGCAGCGCCCGCCCGAAGCCCTGCGCCGGGTCGAACACCGCCCGGTAGTTCTCGAAGGACACCGGGGACGGCACGAGCGAGGTGTCGAAGATGTCCGAGGTGCGGCGCAGGCTGGAGACCAGCATCCAGTAGAAGGGCGCCAGACAGCAGGCGACGACGGCGACGACTGAGGCATAGAGCAGTCCGCTGCGCCACTTCGCGGTGACGGGCGTCGTCCTCGTGCTGATGGCGGTCGTCTTCGCGGTGAGGGTGGTCGTCATGCCGTCACCTCCATGCGGCGGCGTCCTGCCTTCTTCCGGCGGCGGGCGGCGCCCTCGCCGACGAGGTCCGCGCCGAGCAGCCGTACGAAGGCCAGGGCGATGAGGAAGACGTAGAGGAAGAGGAGCACGGCATAGGCGGAGGCCGGTCCGAAGCGGACGTTGGACGCCTCGTTCTGCGCGAGCATGGACAGGGTTTCCACCGAGTGCTTCTGAGCGCCGACGAGGATGTACGGCAGGTCGAACATCCGCAGCGCGTCCATGCAGCGGAACAGCACCGCCACCAGCAGCGCCGGTTTCACCAGGGGCAGTGTGATGTGCCAGAACTGGCGGGGCGGACGTGCGCCGTCGAGGCGGGCCGCCTCGTAGACCTCCTTCGGGATCACCTGCAGGCCGGCCAGGACGAGCAGGCCGATGAAGGGGGCCGTCTTCCACACCTCGGCGACGATGACCGCGACCTTGGCGTGGAAGCCCTCGGTGGTCCACAGGATCTGGTGCCCGATCAGGGCGTTGGCGACGCCGTCGCTGTTGAAGATCCACCGCCACAGCAGACCGGAGATCGCGGTGGGCACCGCCCAGGGGATCAGGATCCCGGCGCGCACGAAGCCGCGGCCCCGGAACGCCTTGTGCATGATCAGGGCCATGGCCACCCCGATCACGGTCTCCAGACCGACCGTGACGACGGTGAAGAAGGTGGTGTTCCAGAAGGCGTTCCAGAACCGCTCCCCGGCCGCGCCGAAGATGTCGGCGTAGTTCTTCAGGGCGACGAACGGCTCGGTGTCGCTGATGAATCCGGTCGCCGGGTCCAGGCCCTTCGGCCCGTACAGCGACTCCTTCAGCGCCATGAGCGTCGGGTAGATGACGACGATCGACAGCACCAGCAGGGTCGGGGACACCAGCAGGGCCGCCAGCCGCCCCGATCCGGCGGTCGCGCGCGCAGGCTTCCCCGCGAGCCGACGGCGGGTCACGGGTTCGCGGGACGGCCCGGCGTCGACACCGGGCGGGATCTCGGTCTTGGTCATGGCCCCGCCCCTCACTGCGCGACGGACTTCCGCAGCGCCGCCTGCAGGTCCTTCAGCGCCTGCGCGCTGCTCTTGTCACCGGTCAGGGCGGCATACGCGTGCTGCTGGACCGCCGCGGTCACATCGCCGTACTGCACGACGCGCGGACGCGGCACGGCCCGCAGGATGGACTCCTTGAGCACGGGCAGGTACGGGTACTGCGCGATCAGCGTCTTGTCGTCGTACTGGGATGCGTACGGCGGGGCGGCGGAGGCCTTCTTGAGTTGGGTGGCCGTGTTCTCCTCGCTGGTGAAGAACTTGATGAAGTCCAGGGCCGTGGCCTTGTTCTTCGCGAAGGAGGACAGGGCCATGTTGTGGCCGCCCAGGCTGGAGGCGCCGGGCCCGTTCAGGCCGGGCAGCGGGGCGACCGCGTACTTCCCCTTGATGCCGCTGTTGGCTGCCAGGCCGTACATGTAGGGCCAGTTGCGCAGGAAGACGAGCTTGCCGGACTGGAACGCCTGGCGGCCGTCCTCCTCCTGGTAGGTGACGCCCTCCGCCGGGATCGTGCCGTCCTTCGCGGAGCCGACGAGGAAGTCCAGGCCCTTCCTGGCCTCGGGGGTGTCGACGTCGGGCGTGCCCTTCGCGTCGGTGACGGTGCCGCCCGCCGAGTTCACGGCCTCGGCGAAGTTCACGGTCAGGCCCTCGTACTTCTGGAACTGGCCGGCGTAGCAGGACATGTCCTTCGCCTCGGGCAGCCTCTTCACCTTGGCACAGGCCGCCTTCAACTCGTCCCAGGTGACCGGGGGTTGACTGACCCCGGCCTTCTTCAGCAGGTCGGTGCGGTAGTACAGCATTCCGCCGTCGGAGCTGCCGGGAACCGCGTAGAGGCCGCCGCGGTACTTGGCCGTCTCGACCACTGGCTTCAGCATCCTGCTCAGCGGGAACCGCTCCTGCGGCAGCCTGTCGATCCACTGGTGGGCGGCGAACTCCGACGTCCACACGACGTCGAGGGACAACACCGTGTAGGCGTCGGACTTCGTCTCCGCGTTCTGGATCATCTGCCGGCGCTGGGCGTCCGGGTCCGTCGGCAGCTGGATGAAGGTGACCTTCTCCTTCGGGTGCTGCTTGTTCCAGCGGTCGATCATCGGCTGGACGGAGCCGGTGGTGTCCTTGCCGGCCACGTACGTGATGGGGCCGCGCCCCTCGAACGACGGCGCTCCGGACTGCCCGGAGTCGGTGCCGGCGGACGAGGAGCAGGCGGTGATGAGCAGCCCGCCGGCAGCGAGCGCGGCCGAACACCGGAGCGCTCTGGTGGTGGTCCTGGACGTGGGGGAGGTCTTGGTCGTCGTCACTGTCTCTCCTGGGCGTGCGGATCCTCTTGAGACTGCGTTGTCATCGCCCTGATCGAATAATTAGGCAGGTCAGAGCAATGGCAGCAATGGTTCTGGGGATGGTCCGATGGCGATTTGGTCCCATCGGGACAACGCTTGCAAGCTAGGGGCGGCCTAACCGGAAGTCAATGTGCTACTTGGCGGTAGTACTGCGAAGTGCATGCTGAAAGCGCTGTCATCCGGACCCGGGGAAGCTGTGTCCCCTGTGCTACCGTCCGCTCATGCCACCAGCTCAGCGGCACCCGACGATGGCCGACGTGGCCGAACGGGCCGGGGTCTCCACATCCACCGTCTCCCGCACCCTGCGCGGACTGTCCACCGTCTCGCCCGACGTGCGCGCACGCGTCGAGAAAGCCGCACGCGAGCTGAACTTCGCCGTGTCACGACAGGCTGCAAGCCTTGTCACGGGCCGCACCGGGAACGTCGCGGTGCTCGTGCCCACGCTCGACGCATGGTTCATGGGAGCCGCCCTGTCCAGCCTGGCCCCGCTGCTGCGGGCGGCCGGCATGGAGCTCAACGTCTATGTGATCCCCGACCTGGCCGAGCGCACCTCGTTCTTCGAACGCCTCCCGGCCCGGCGCAACGCGGACGCCCTGCTGGTGTTCTCCTTCGACCTCACCGACGAGGAGACCGCGCGGCTGGACAGCCTCGGCATCCCCGTCATCTACGTCAGCCAGCACGTCGAAGGACGGCCCAGCGTCTACGTCGACGACGTGGCCGGCGCCCTGCACGGCACCCGGCACCTGCTCAACCTCGGCCACCGTCGGATCGCCTTCCTGGCGACGCAGGGCGCCAGCGGCTTCTCCTTCAGCTCCAACGAACGGCTGATCGGCTACCAGCAGGCGCTCACCGAAGCGGGCGTCCCGCTCGACGACGACCTGGTGACCGCGGTCCAGGTCGCCGACAGGCGCGGCATCGCCGAGGCGCTCGGCACGCTGCTCAGCCTCCGCGAGCCGCCCACGGCGATCTTCGCCGAGCAGGACGAGGTCGCGGTCGCGTCCGTCCGGATCCTGCGCAGGACACAGATCGCCGTTCCGGAACGGATCTCCGTCCTCGGCTTCGACGACCAGCCGCTCGCCGACTGGTTCGACCTGTCCACGGTGGCCCAGTCCGCGGCGGACATCGGCCGCGAGGCCGGCGAGCTGGCCCTGCGGCTCATCGAGGACTCCGAGGACGAGCACGAGCGGCACGTCGTGCTGCCGACGCATGTGATGCCCCGAGCCACCACGGCGCCCGTGTACCGCCCTCAGGGGGAGGCGGAGGAGGGGCGGGGATGACGCGCCTCACCGCAGCTGCGGCGCGACTCCGGCACTGAAAAGGGCCTGGCTCCGGCACTGAAAAGGGCGAGGTCGAAAGACCCCGCCCGCCACCAGCGAAACCCCGACTCAGGGCCAGACAAGGCAATAGGGCTGATGCCCCGCCTCGTGCAGGCGATGGCTGAAGTCCTGCCACTCGTGCAGCAGCTGGTACACGTTGAACGCATCCCGGGGCCCACCCCGGTCCGGCACCGTCGACCAGATGAACGCCGCCGCGCCGACGGCTTCCTCTCCTATGCCCCGGAGCGGGTCCACGACCGTCATCGGCAGCTTGACCACGGCGTAGTCGGGGTGGAGGACGACCAGCTCCAGTGGCGGCACCTTGTGCAGGGGGACACCCTCGATGCCCGTGAGGACCATCGCGGCCATGGTCTCCGGCTTGATCTTGGTGAACATGCCGTTCATGCCGAGTTCGTCGCCGCCGAGTTCCTCGGGGCGCATCGAGATCGGGACGCGGGCCGCGGTCGCACCGTCCGGCGCGCCGAAGTACTTGTACGTCACCCCCACCCGACCACCATTCCTGCTCACCCTCAGCCGATCACTGCGTCGGTCGGCCCGCTCTGATTCGTTCGGAACACTCGGCATATCCGGTACTACGTGTCCCTGACGTGCTTCGTTCGAATCCTCCGCCTCGCGCCGGTGCTTTCCCCGCCGGGCACGTCGAGGACCCAGGTCATCAGTCCCCTCGCCCAGTCCGCCACCGCGATGCATATCTCCACCCGACTGCTTTTCTAGGACGCGTGGCCCCGGCCGCGCAACCCGATCATCGTGTCAGTGACCTCCCCCACGGCCGTCCGCCGAAACGTGCCTTGAAACACCTGTCCGCGGGATCTCTTCAGTCCCCGGCCATCACGCCCGGCATGAGCTGTGTGTATCACGCCCAGTCTCGCAGATCGCGGGCGAGCGCAGACCGGTTGCCCGGTCAGCGGTGGCCCCGCTGCCGTCACCTCCCGCTGGCCTACCCTGAGGAGGTCACTGGCAATCGGAGCCCGAGAAGGTCGGAGAAGTCGCAGGCCATGAGCGAATCGCCCTACCCATACGAAGCACCGGCCTCGCAGGCCCTGTTCGACCGTGCGGCAGCCGTCACACCCGGCGGCGTGAACTCCCCGGTCCGTGCCTTCCGCGCCGTGGGCGGAACGCCCCGGTTCATGGTGTCCGGCAGCGGTCCGTACCTGACCGACGCCGACGGACGTGAGTACGTCGACCTCGTCTGCTCCTGGGGTCCCATGATCCTCGGGCACTCCCACCCGGACGTGATCGCCGCCGTCCAGGACGCCGTGTCCCGCGGTACCTCGTTCGGTACGCCCGGTGAGGGCGAGGTCGCGCTCGCCGAGGAGATGGTCGACCGGATCGAGCCGCTGGAGCAGGTGCGGCTCGTGTCCAGTGGCACCGAGGCCACCATGTCCGCCATCCGGCTCGCCCGCGGGTTCACCCAGCGGTCCAAGGTGATCAAGTTCGCCGGGTGCTACCACGGGCACGTCGACTCGCTGCTCGCCGCCGCCGGGTCCGGGGTCGCGACCTTCGCCCTTCCCGACACCCCCGGCGTCACCGGCGCCCAGGCCGGCGACACGATCGTCCTGCCTTATAACGACCTCGAGTCCGTCCACGAGGCCTTCCACCGCTTCCCCGGTGAGATCGCCTGCGTGATCACCGAGGCCTCGCCCGGCAACATGGGCGTCGTCCCGCCGCTGCCCGGCTTCAACCAGGGGCTGAAGGACGCCTGTGGGAAGAACGGCGCCCTCTATATCTCCGACGAGGTCATGACAGGCTTCCGGACCAGCCGCGCCGGGTGGTACGGCGTCGACGGGGTCAAGCCCGACCTCATGACCTTCGGCAAGGTCATGGGCGGCGGCTTCCCGGCCGCCGCCTTCGGTGGACGTGCCGATGTCATGGCCCACCTCGCGCCCGCCGGGCCCGTCTACCAGGCCGGCACCCTCTCAGGGAACCCGATCGCCACCGCCGCCGGGCTCGCCCAGCTGCGGCTCCTCGACGAGGCGGCGTACGCGAAGGTCGACGCCGTGTCGGAGACGATCCAGTCCCTCGTCACCGACGCCCTCACCAAGGAAGGCGTCACGCACCGGCTGCAGACCGCCTCCAACATGTTCTCCGTGTTCTTCACGGACCGGGACGTGCGCAACTACGAGGACGCCAAGCGCCAGGCGTCCTTCCGCTTCACCGCCTTCTTCCAGTCGATGCTGGCGCAGGGCGTCTATCTGCCGCCCTCGTCCTTCGAGTCCTGGTTCGTTTCCACGGCACACGACGAGCAGGCCGTCCAGCGGATCGCCGACGCCCTCCCGGCGGCGGCCCGAGCGGCGGCGGAGGCCACGGCAGCATGAGCGACACCCCCATCACCAGCGACACCCCCATCACCAGCGACACCCCCATGACCAACGACAGCCCCACCGGCGACAGCGACATCACCGTCGTACACGTCATGCGGCACGGCGAGGTGGCCAACCCGGACGGGATTCTCTACGGCCGTCTCGCGGGGTATCACCTGTCCGACCTCGGGCGGCAGATGGCCGACCGGGTCGCCGAGCACCTCGCCTCCCGGGACGTCACGTACGTCTGCGCCTCCCCGCTGGAGCGGGCGCAGGAGACCGCGACGCCGATCGCCAAGGCGCACGGCCTGGACCTCACGACCGACGCGCGGCTCATCGAGGCCGGCAACGTCTTCCAGGGCAAGACGTTCGGGGTGGGCGACGGCGCCCTGAAGAAGCCGGAGAACTGGAAGCACCTCGTCAACCCCTTCAAGCCGTCCTGGGGTGAGCCGTACGTCGAGCAGGTCATCCGCATGATGGGCGCGCTGGACGCCGCCAAGGACGCCGCGCGCGGGCACGAGGCCGTGCTGGTCAGTCATCAGCTGCCGATCTGGATCGTGCGCTCCTACGTCGAGAAGCGGCGGCTGTGGCACGACCCGCGCAAGCGGCAGTGCACGCTCGCGTCCCTGACGAGCTTCACGTACCAGGGCGACAAGATCGTGTCCGTCGGCTACAGCGAGCCGGCCATCGATCTCGTCCCCGCCCATCTCCGCGCCGGCGCCAAGCCGGTGAAGGGGAAGGACAAGGCCTTCGGCGCCTAAGACGCGTTTGTGACATTTGTTGCGAATCCTCCGTGATCTGGAGGAACCTCCCCGTTCGTCGCGCCCTCTGACTGGGTGACCACCAGAGGATGCGACGGACGGGAATGCAATGGGCGACTTCAACCGAAGGGGAGTTCTCGGGCTCGGTGCCGGAGCCGCTGCCGCGCTCGGACTCGCAGGGTGCGGCACCTTCACGCAGTCAGACGGGTCGAACCAGGGTGGAGGTTCCGGCGACGGCCGGGACAACCGGCCCGGCACCCAGACCCAGCGCGCCAAGCCCATAGGCGACGGCTCCACCTCGTACACCGGCAAGCAGCCGCGCCAGCCCGGCAAGCCCGAGCCGCTGGAGCCCGGTCAGGAGCCGCCGCAGTTCGTCGTCTTCTCCTGGGACGGTGCCGGTGAGGTCGGCAATGGTCTCTTCCCACGCTTCCTCGAACTCGCCAAGCAGCACGAGGCGCACATGACCTTCTTCCTCTCGGGGCTCTATCTGCTGCCCGAGTCGAAGAAGCGGCTCTACGAGCCGCCGAACAACCCGCGCGGCGCCTCCGACATCGGCTACCTCACCGACGACCACATCAAGGCCACGCTGAAGAACGTGCGCCAGGCCTGGCTCGACGGCCACGAGATAGGCACCCACTTCAACGGCCACTTCTGCGCCGGCAACGGCACCGTCGGCAACTGGACGCCGCAGCAGTGGCGCAGCGAGATCGACCAGGCCAAGTCCTTCGTCAAGGAGTGGCGTACGAACTCCGGGTGGACCGACCTGCCCTCCCTGCCCTTCGACTACGACAAGGAACTCGTCGGCGGCCGCACGCCCTGTCTTCTCGGCCAGGACAACCTGCTGCCCACCGCCCGCGAGCTCGGCTGGCGCTACGACGCCTCCTCGCCCGGCGGCCGGCAGGTGTGGCCGACGAAGAAGCAGGGGATGTGGGATCTGCCGTTGCAGCAGATACCTTTCCCCGGCCGTTCGTTCGAGGTCCTCTCCATGGACTACAACATGCTCGCCAACCAGTCGATCAACTCCACGAACGCGCCCAGCCACAACTACCCGGGCTGGCGCGAGCAGTCCGCGCAGGCGTACATCCAGGGGTTCAAGCGGGCATACGAGACAAACCGCGCCCCCTTCTTCGTGGGCAACCACTTCGAGCAGTGGAACGGCGGCATCTACATGGACGCCGTCGAGGAGGCCCTCAAGCACATCGCGCGGGAGAAGGAGAAGGGCGGCGATGTCCGGCTTGTCTCCTTCCGGCAGTTCGTGGACTGGATGGATGTGCAGAAGCCGGATGTTCTGGACAAGTTGCGCACGCTGGAGGTCGGACAGGAGCCGGCTGGTGGCTGGAGCGCATTCATGAAGGGTGGCGCGGGCAGCTCCACGAGCACCCAAAACGCTGCCTGAAATGCGGTTTTCCACCCGCAAGGGGGGTGTGCAAGATCCCCGGAACGGGCATGCGAAACTTTTCACATGAGTGCCGCAAGCGCCCCCCAGCGCTCGAACCGTCGACGTCTCGTCCTGCTCACCGCGACAGCCGCGGCCACCGCGCTGACCCTGTCCGCGTGCAGCTCCGGTGGCACGTCGGGCGGCGGCGGTGACACCAACTTCGTCACCGGCAACAACGGCATCGCCACGGTCGCGCAGGGCAAGCGGACCACGGCACCCGTGCTGGACGGCAAGACCGTCGACGACAAGAAGCTGACCACCGCCGACTACAAGGGCAAGATCCTCGTCGTCAACGTGTGGGGATCGTGGTGCCCGCCCTGCCGGCTCGAGGCGAAGAACTTCGAGAAGGTGTCCACCGACCTCAAGGACCAGGGCGTCCAGTTCGTCGGCATCAACACCCGCGACACCAGCACCACCCCCGCGCTCGCCTTCGAGAAGGAGCAGGGGATCACCTACCCGAGCCTGTACGACCCGACGGGCAAGCTGATGCTCCGCTTCGAGAAGGGCACGCTCAACCCGCAGCTGATCCCCTCCACCCTGGTCATCGACCGGGACGGCAAGGTCGCGGCGCGTGCGCTGCAGCCCCTGAGCGAGGAGTCGCTGCGGGGCATGATCGAGCCGGTCCTCGCGGAGAAGTGACGTGGCTGGAGCGCTCACCCTCGCCGCGGAGTACAACGGCACCGTGCTGCACGGTGCCCTGCTGCTGGCGCTGCCGATCGCGATGCTCGGCGGGCTCGTCTCCTTTTTCTCCCCGTGCGTCCTGCCCCTCGTCCCCGGCTATCTGTCGTACGTCACCGGAGTCAGTGGCACCGACCTGGCGGAGGCCCGCCGCGGACGCATGGTCGCCGGGGCCTCCCTGTTCGTGCTCGGCTTCACCGTCGTGTTCGTCTCCGGCGGTGCGCTGTTCGGCTACTGGGGCTCGACCCTTCAGGAGCACAAGGACGTCCTGTCGAAGATCCTCGGCGTCCTGATGATCCTCATGGGCGTCTTCTTCATGGGGATGATGCCCTGGCTCACCCAGCGGGAGTTCCGCTTCCACACCAGGCCGACCACCGGACTCGCCGGTGCGCCCCTGCTGGGCGCGCTGTTCGGTATCGGCTGGACGCCGTGCATCGGCCCGACCCTGTCCTCCGTGCAGACGCTCGCCATCAACGAGGCCAGTGCCGCACGCGGCGCCATACTGACCGTCGCCTACTGCCTCGGCCTCGGCATCCCCTTCGTGCTCGCTGCCGTAGCCTTCCGCAAGGCCCTCGGCGCCTTCGCCTGGGTCAAGCGCCACTATGTCTGGGTGATGCGCATCGGCGGCACCATGATGATCGTGACCGGTGTGCTGCTGCTGACCGGCGCGTGGGACCGCATCGTGCAGGAGATGCAGGTCTGGTCCAACGGCTTCACTGTGGGGATCTGATCGATGAGCAAGACGACAACCGACACGACCCCGCCCGCCGACGACCAGGAACTCGGCACCGCGGGCGCCCAGCTCTCCACCGCCCCCGCCGAGGAGATCTCCAACCTTCCCTCCCTCGGCGTCATCGGCTGGGCCCGCTGGTTCTGGCGGCAGCTCACCTCGATGCGGGTCGCGCTGCTGCTGCTTCTGCTGCTGTCGCTCGGTGCGATCCCCGGCTCGCTCATCCCGCAGAGCGGCATCGACGAGACGAAGGTCGCCGAGTTCCGCAAGGCACACGAGACCCTCGCGCCGATCTACGACAAGCTCGGCCTCTTCAACGTCTACAGCTCGGTGTGGTTCTCCGCGATCTACATCCTGCTGTTCGTCTCCCTCATCGGCTGCATCGTCCCGCGCACCTGGCAGTTCGTCGGCCAGCTGCGCGGCCGTCCGCCTGCCGCCCCGAGGCGCCTGACCCGGCTGCCCGCCTACACCACATGGCGCACCGAGGCCGAGCCCGAGCAGGTCCGCGACGCCGCGCTTGCGCTGCTCGAGAAGCGCCGCTTCCGCGCCCATCTCTCCGGTGACGCCGTCGCCGCCGAGAAGGGCTATCTGCGCGAGATCGGCAACCTCGCCTTCCACATCGCGCTGATCGTGATGCTGATCGCCTTCGCCTGGGGCCAGTTGTTCAAGTCCGAGGGCAACAAGCTGATCGTCGAGGGCGGTGGTTTCTCCAACACTCTCACCCAGTACGACGACTTCAAGTCCGGCAGCCTCTTCAGCCAGGACGACCTGGATCCGTTCAGCTTCAACCTGAAGAACTTCGTCGGCAGGTACGAGCCGTCCGGCCCCAACCGCGGCACCCCGCGTGTCTACAAGGCGGACGTCACCTACAGCGTGGGCGCCTTCGGCAAGGAGGAGAAGTCCACCATCGAGGTCAACGAGCCGCTGGAGATCGGCGACTCGAAGGTCTACCTCGTCAGCCATGGCTACGCCCCCGTCGTCACCGTCCGCGACGGCAAGGGCAAGGTCGTCTACAGCGACGCGGTGCCGCTGCTGCCGCTCGACGGCAACGTCACCTCCACCGGTGCGATCAAGGTCATGGACGGCTACCGCGACGCCAAGGGCAAGTGGGACCAGCTCGGCTTCCAGGCCTTCTTCCTCCCCTCCTACGTCAAGGGCAACGAGATCGCCTCGCAGTTCCCGGCGCTGCTGAACCCGGTGCTGAACCTGGAGGCCTACCACGGTGACCTCGGTGTCAACGCGGGCCTCCCGCAGAGCGTGTACCAGCTGAACAAGAAGAACCTGAAGGGGTTCAAGGACTCCAAGGGCGCACAGCTCAGGGAGAACCTGAAGCCCGGCGAGACCATGAAGCTCCCGGACGGCGCCGGCTCGATCACCTTGGAGAAGGAGATCAAGGAGTGGGCCGGCTTCCAGGTCGCCCGCCAGCCGGGCAGTGGCTGGGCGCTCGCCGGTTCCCTCGCCGCGATCTTCGGTCTCGCCGCCTCCCTCTTCATCCAACGCCGCCGTGTCTGGGTGCGGGCAGTCACCGGCCCCGACGGCGTCACCGTCGTCGAGATGGCCGGCCTCGGCCGCAGCGAGTCCGCCAAGGTGCCCGAGGAACTCGGCGACCTCGCCGGAATCCTGTACGAGCAGGCGCCGGGCGCTCCCGACGCCGTCGACGACCCCGCAGATTCCGAAGCTTCCCCCGACCCCCAAGTCGCACCCGCCGAAGGGGCTGACACCAAGTGACTCTCGCCGCCGCGACCGAGCTGGCCGCCGCCACCAACGAAAACCTGGCGAACATCAGCAACACGCTGATCTACTCGTCGATGGCCGTCTACACCCTGGCGTTCTTCGCGTACATCGCCGAGTGGCTCCTCGGCAGCCGCAGCAAGGTCGGCCGCACGGCCGCCGCGCTCACCCCGGCGAAGGCCGCCAAGGCAGCCGCCGCGCCCGCCGTCACCGTGAACAAGAAGGGCTCCACCGCCGTACTGGAGCGGCCGAAGGTCGTCGTACGGGCCACCGCCGGTCAGCGGGACGTGCCGGACGGGCCCGGGGCGCACGGTGGGGACGCGCAGGGTGACCTCTACGGGCGTATCGCCATCTCCCTCACCGCGCTCGCCTTCCTGATCGAGTTCGGTGGTGTGCTCACTCGGGCTCTGTCGGTGGAGCGGGCGCCGTGGGGCAACATGTACGAGTTCAACATCACCTTCTCCACCGTGGCCGTCGGGGTGTACCTGTCGCTGCTCGCGCTGAAGAAGAACGTGCGCTGGCTCGGGCTCTTCCTGATCACCACGGTCCTCCTCGATCTCGGCCTCGCCGTCACTGTCTTGTACACCGCCAGCGACCAGTTGGTTCCCGCCCTTCACTCGTACTGGCTGTACATCCACGTCTCCACGGCGATCTTCTGCGGCGCGGTCTTCTACGTCGGCGCGATGTCCACGCTGCTCTACCTCTTCAAGGACAGCTACGAGAACAAGCTCGCCAGCGGCGGCACCCCCGGCCGCTTCGCGAACTCCGTCCTCGACCGGCTGCCCGCCTCGGCGTCCCTCGACAAGTTCTCCTACCGCGTCAACGCCGCCGTCTTCCCGCTGTGGACGTTCACGATCATCGCGGGCGCCATCTGGGCGGGCGACGCCTGGGGCCGCTACTGGGGCTGGGACCCCAAGGAGACCTGGTCCTTCATCACCTGGGTCGCCTACGCCTGCTACCTGCACGCCCGCGCCACGGCCGGCTGGAAGGGCCGCAAGGCCGCCTACCTGGCCCTGATCGCCTTCGGCTGCTGGCTGTTCAACTACTACGGCGTGAACATCTTCGTCTCCGGCAAGCACTCCTACGCCGGGGTGTAAGTCCCTTGCGGCCAAGGCCGGTTCCTGTGACTCGCGTCATGGGAACCGGCCTTCGTCGTACGGACAGGTAGAAGCCGCGGATACGAATCTGCGGAAACGCATCCGCGCGGGGGACCACGACGCTTTCGGTGAGCTCTTAGACGCGTACGCACGCTCCGTCTACAACCACGCCTTCCGGCTCACCGGCGAGTGGTCCGTGGCCGAGGACGTCGTCTCGCTGACCTTCCTGGAGGCCTGGCGGCTGCGTCACAGGCTCGACGAGGAGGGCGGTTCGCCACGCCCCTGGCTGCTCGGCATCGCCACCAGCGTCACGCGCAACATGCGCCGCGCGACCCGAAGGCACACGGCCGCCGCGGACAGCCCGACCCGGGACGAGTGGATCTTCGACTCGAAGATCAAGAAGGGCCGGGTCACGAGTAACACGGCGATCCTGGAGCGGGCCGTAGCCGACTGTGCAGGTCAGCGCCCGTAACGGGTGCGCATCGTCCCGGGCGGGGTCAGGCTGGTGTCATGAGCGGTTCCGTAGAACAGGGCATCAGCCAGACCCACGGGAACACGCACATCCTGCACTTCCTGGTGCGGCTTCCCCGGCCCGTCGAGGCGGTCTGGCCGGCGCTCGGCACCCCCGAAGGGCTCGCGTCCTGGTTCACGCCCGCCGATGTCCTGGAACCCCGGCTCGGCGGCGCGATCGCACTGCGGGACGTCGGATCCGGGCAGGTCACCGCATGGGACGTGGAGCGGGTCGCCGAGTACACGGTGGAGGACGGCGGACGCCTGCGGTTCCACCTGGAACGGGACGGCGAGACGGGGACCGCCCTGCGCTTCACGCACGAGTTCCAGGGCGAGACGGAGTCGGAGCAGCGCTGGCGGGCCCGCTTCGAGAGGTTGATCGAGGTGCTGGAGGGCGGCGGCTCCTGAGGGCCGTCCCGGACTAGGAGACGGTCGAGGCGATGACGTCCCGCAGTCGCTCCACGTACAGCCGCATGTTCTTCTGCGCGACGTCGGTGTCCGGGTAGCGGCTCGCGAACCACAGGCCTTCGTGCAGCCGGGTGACCCACGCGCACACCTGGTCGCCGTACGACACCCTGATCAGCCCGTACGCCTTGTGCTCGGCCCACTGCCCGGACCCCGGGATGCCGCGGGTGTCGACGAAGGAGACGATCGAGTACAGGTCGGGTGACGTGGGGCGGAAGTCGGCGCCCAGCAGGCTGAGCACCCGGGCCAGCGGAATGCGGGCCAGATGCCGGTTGGCGTGCAGCGCGGCGCGTACCGTGCGCAGGGCGCTGGGCAGGTCGTGGGCCTGCTCCATGGGGATCTCGATGGGCGCGCCGCCGACGTACCAGCCGACGGAGTCGGACCACCGGGTCTTCACGCGGGTGTGGAACGGCACGACGGTGCGGTAGACGGGTTCGTCGCCGATCTCGTGGCCGATGAGGGCGGTCGCGGCCAGGATGCCGACCGAACTGCCGCCGTAGGGACGGCAGTACGCCTCGAACGCGGCGGCGGTGTCCGCGTCGGTGAGCGGCTCGCGCAGCAGTTTCTGGGTGGGCAGCCCGCCCTCGGGGTCCAGGCCCAGATCGACGGGGAACTTGGGCAGCCTGCCGTCGCAGCGCCGGATGAACTCGCGCCAGCGGCCCACGATGTCGTGGCTGCCGTCGATCCGGTCGGCGTCCGTCCGCTCGATCGCGCAGAAGTCGACGTAGCTGCCGGCGGACGCCCCTTCGACGGTCTCACCGGCAAGGCACGCGGCGTAGAGCTCCTGGATCTCGGCGGGGATGCGCTGGATGGAGTGGGCGTCGACGTTGCTGTGGTCGAAGGCCATGTACACGCTGGTGGAGTTGTCGCGGACGACCGCCGTGTAGATGAGGTTGGGCCAGCGCAGTGCGTCCGCGGTGACGTCGAAGCGGTCCTGGAGATGCTGCACGAGGAGCGTGGGGTCGGTGAACTCGCCCACCTCCGTGCGGTGCAGGGACACGGAATCGGCGTCGAGCGTGAACCGGCGTACGTCGTCGCCGGGCCGGCCGGACCACCGGAAGCCGCTGCGCAGCGTCTCGTGCCGCAGCGTCCAGCCGCGCAGCGCCTCCTCCAGCGCGTCGAGGTCGGCCCGGCCCAGGAGGTCGAAGGCGGTACCGAGCCAGGTCGGCACGAACAGGCCGTCCTCGCGCACGGACCGGGCGGTCCTGATGTGTGACTCCTGGATGTACGCCGGTGGGCGGGAGTCCTCCGGGAGGTCGGTCGCCGTCGCCACGGTCGCCGGACTGAACGTCCATTCGACGAGTCGTCCGGGTCGGACCTCGCAGCGCTGGATGTCAGTCATTCGCACGGGCGGCTCCATTCGCGGCGGGGGACACACCCGAAAGGGTGGTATCCCGCCCAACGAGGCAACCCTTTCTCGGAAACGGCTCGTTGCGATCACCCGACCGTGATCATCCGACGGTCATTAACGGGCGGCGGCCGGTTGACGAGGATCGGCGGGCGGCGATCAGTTGACGGTGATCGAGTCCAGCTTCTCCCGCAGATACACATGCGAGTCCACCGGCGTGTACGCCACCCGTCCCACGGGCGCGGGCACCGACTCCACGCGGGTGCCGGGCGTGCACTCCCCGAAGTAGACGAGGGACATCAGCTCCTCGGCGGGGGCGTCGGCGGGCGGCGGCAGGACGCGATGCCGGCCGGACCGCCACCGGTCACCGGTCCAACGGGCCATCAGATCACCGATGTTGATGGTGAAGGCGTCAGGGTCGAACGGCGCGTCCTCCCAGCCGCCCTCGTCCGTGTAGACCTGCAACCCGCCCTTCCCGGCCTGCCGGTCGAGGATCGTCACGGTCCCGAAGTCGGTGTGCGGCCCGATGCGGAACTGACCGGGCTCCGGCGCACCGATCACCTCGGCTCCCGGGTACCAGTTGATGTTGAAGCCGTATGTCGGGTGGGCCATGTGCCGGGTGAAGAAGTCGGGTTCGAGGCCGAGGGCCTCGCCGAGCAGGGCGAGGAGCCGGTTCTCCAGCTCGCCCATCCGCGCGAGGTACTCCTCGCACAGCGCCTGAAGTTCGGGCACTTCGGCGGGCCAGACGTTCGGCGCGTACCACTCGGCGTTGACGACCGGGTCCTCGAAGGGCTCGTGCGTCGCGAAGGTCAGCGACTCCTTCAGGTCCGGCGGGGTCTCGGTGCCTTCCGCGTAGCCGTTGGCCTCGGCGCCGGGGCCGAGCCAGCCGCGGCCGCCGACCTTGGCCTCGTAGGCCTGCTTCGCCTCGGCGGGGAGTACGAAGAAGGCGCGGGCCGCCTCCCGGATCCGCTCGCGCAGCGCCGGGTCCACGCCGTGCCCGGTGACCAGCAGGAAGCCGGCGGTCTGCAGGGCCTCGTCGACGGTGCGGGCGATCGCGCCGCGCGTCCGGGCGTCGCCGTCGAGCCAGGGCCCGAGGTCGATCGTGGGAATTCGTGGCTCACTCACCGATGTCCTCGTTCCACAGTGCCGGATTGTTCCTGATGAAGTCGCGCATCATCCCGATGCACTCGGGGTCGTCGAGGAGCACGACCTCCACGCCGTGCTCGGCCAGCCAGTCGTGCCCGCCGTGGAAGGTGACCGCCTCGCCGATGACGACGCGGGAGATCCCGAACTGCCGTACCAGTCCTGAGCAGTACCAGCAGGGCGAGAGCGTGGTCACCATGGTCGTTCCGCGATACGACCGCTGCCGTCCCGCCGCCCGGAACGCGGCCGTCTCCGCGTGCATCGAGGGGTCACCGTCCTGCACACGGCGGTTGTGGCCGCGGCCGAGGACCGCCCCGTCCGGGGCATGGAGCGCGGCACCGATCGGGATACCGCCCTCGGCGAGCCCGGCGCGCGCCTCCGCGACGGCGGTGGCCAGCCAGGTGCGGGCCGTCGCGTGATCCAAGAGCTCCATGCCACTCACTTTCCTGTGCGGGAGACGCGGGGGTGACCTGGGATGACTACCCAAACGCCGCAACGACGGAGCCTCCCCCGGCCCTCCCCCCTCGAAGTGCGCGAAGCGCGTCACCGTGTCCGGCGTACGCAGGCCGTTCGCCGGGGTGGGCGGCGAACTCGACGCCGCTAATTCGGTGGCGGGGCGGGCCGCGTCGGGTGTTGTGTGGCGTGGCCCGGTGATCACGAGGGACACCGGGGCGGGAGGTTTTGTGGCGAGTCGGGAGTGGGCTTGGCGGGTTGCCGAGATGCGTCAGCGAGGTGGTGCGCTGGCCGCCTTCGTGGCCGCGTGCGGTGACGACGAGGAACGGCGCCGTGCGGCCAGGGAACTGGCGGTGCGGTTGCTCGCGTCGGATCCGGACGACGTCGACACGGCCCAGGAGATCGTGCGGACGCTGGTCGACTGGGCGGACGATCTCGCGGATCACCCGCACCATCCCGGCGTCCCCCGCCCCGACGAGGCCGACCGCCTGACGCGCGACCACGTCAAGGACGTCCTGCGCGAGCACCTCACGACCCCGGCCCGCGACTGGCTGTCGGGGACGAAGCTCTCCCTGGACGTCTGCTTCTTCGCCCTGCGCAGGGTGCGCGGACTCGACCCGCAGACGTGCGAGGACGTCTTCTACGCCTACGGCCGCGGCACGATGGCCCTCGACCTCGGCAATCGCGCGGCCGCGGCACGGGAACTGGCACGACTGAGGGAGCTGCGCGAGCTGTACGGGGCGTAGACCGGTCGCTCCGCGCGTCCCTCGGGGGAGCCGCAGCTCCGCGTCAGGGCTCGTCCCGCTTCGGCTTGTCGTCCTTCGTCCCGTCGTCGTCCTGGTCCAGCGACTTCAGGAAGTCGGGGTTGTCATCGGGTGCGACCCACTGCCGCCGGCGCCGGTTGTCCCTGACCCCGGACCAGCCCTCGGCCGCCGGGCTGCGCTTCTTGCCCGCGATGAGCCAGGAGATCGAGCCGACCAGCGGGAAGACCAGGACGAGGATGGCCCACAGCGGCTTGGGCATGTGCCGGATCTCGTCCTCCTTCGTGCTGATGCAGTCGATGAATGCGTACACGCTCAGCGCCAGTGGCACGAGAAACATCAGCACGCGGAGCATGGGCCCCTCTCCAGCGAAACGGTCGTCGGACCGGGGTGCGGCCCCCGGGTTCAGGGCCAGGGTAGCCGCTCGGGGATACTTGACCCCATGGCTTACGACGATCTTCGTTCCCTGCTCAGGGCGCTGGAGCGCGAAGGCGACCTCAAGCGCGTCAAGGCTGAGGTCGATCCGTATCTCGAGGTCGGGGAGATCGTCGACCGCGTACAGAAGTCCGGCGGTCCCGCGCTGCTCTTCGAGAACGTGAAGGGCTCCTCGATGCCCCTCGCGATGAATGTCTTCGGGACGGACCGGCGACTGCTCAAGGCCCTCGGCCTGAAGTCGTACGGCGAGATCTCCGACAAGATCGGCGGGCTGCTCAAGCCCGAGCTGCCGCACGGCTTCGTCGGGGTCCGCGAGGCCTTCGGGAAGCTCGGCGCCATGACGCACGTACCGCCGAAGAAGGTGAAGTCGGCGGGCGCGCCCGTGCAGGAGGTCGTGCTGCACGGCGACGACGTCGACCTGGAGCAGCTGCCCGCCCTGTTCACCTGGCCCAAGGACGGCGGCTCCTTCTTCAACCTCGGGCTCACGCACACCAAGGACCCGGAGTCGGGCGTACGGAATCTGGGGCTGTACCGCCTCCAGCGCCACGACAAGCGCACGATCGGCATGCACTGGCAGATCCACAAGGACAGCCGGAACCACTACCAGGTCGCGGCGCGGCGGGGCGAGCGGCTGCCGGTCGCCATCGCCTTCGGGTGTCCGCCCGCCGTGACGTACGCGTCCACCGCCCCGCTTCCCGGTGACATCGACGAGTACTTGTTCGCCGGGTTCGTCTCCGGCAAGCGGATCGAGATGGTGGACTGCAAGACGGTGCCGTTGCAGGTGCCGGCGCAGGCCGAGGTCGTGCTGGAAGGGTGGCTGGAGCCCGGTGAGATGCTGCCGGAGGGGCCGTTCGGCGACCACACCGGTTTCTACACGCCGCAGGAGCCGTTCCCGGCGCTGAAGATCGACTGCGTGACCATGCGGAAGCGGCCGTTGCTCCAGTCGATCGTCGTGGGCAGGCCTCCGACGGAGGACGGACCGCTGGGGCGTGCGACGGAACGCTTCTTCCTCCCGCTGCTGAAGATCATCATCCCGGACATCGTGGACTACCACCTGCCGGAAGCCGGCGGTTTCCACAACTGCGCGATCGTCTCGATCGACAAGAAGTACCCGAAGCACGCACAGAAGACGATGCATGCGATCTGGGGCGCGCACATGATGTCCCTGACCAAGCTGATCGTGGTCGTCGACTCCGACTGCGACGTCCACGACCTGCACGAGGTCGCCTGGCGGGCGCTCGGCAACACCGACTACGCCCGTGACCTCACGGTCGTCGAAGGCCCCGTCGACCACCTCGACCATGCCTCCTACCAGCAGTTCTGGGGCGGCAAGGCGGGCATCGACGCGACGGAGAAGTGGCCCGAGGAGGGCTACACCCGTGACGGCGGCTGGCCCGACATGGTCGAGTCCGACCCGGAAACGGCGGCGAAGGTCGACCGCCGCTGGAAGGAGTACGGACTGTGAGCAGCGCCTCCGCCGCGATCCCGCAGCCAGGACGCACGAAGGCGTTCCTCCGCCTCGTCATGATCGAGCACTCGGTGTTCGCGCTGCCGTTCGCGTACATCGCCGCGCTCACCGCGATGTTCCAGTGGGACAAGAACATCCACTGGGGGCGGCTGCTCCTGGTGACGGTCTGCATGGTGGGTCTGCGGACCTTCGCCATGGCCGTGAACCGGATCATCGACCGCGAGATCGACGCCCGTAATCCGCGCACCGCGCACCGCGAGCTGGTGACGGGCGCGATGTCGGTCCGGCACGCCTGGACCGGCGCCCTGATCGCCCTGGTGATCTTCCTGGGCTCGGCGGCGCTGCTGAACCCGCTGTGCCTGGCCCTCGCCCCCATCGCGGTGATCCCGATGGTGGTCTACCCCTACGGCAAACGCTTCACGAACTTCCCGCAGGCCATCCTGGGTCTCGCCCAGGCGATGGGCCCGGTGGGCGGCTGGCTGGCGATCACCGGTGAGTGGTCCTGGACCGCGGTCATCCTCGGTCTCGCCGTCGGCATCTGGATCGGCGGCTTCGACCTGATCTACGCCTGCCAGGATGTCGACGCCGACCGCGAGACCGGCGTCATGTCGGTCCCCGCCCGCTTCGGCATCCCGGCGGCGGTCTGGGGAGCGCGGGTGTGCCATGCGGTGACCACGGGGTTGTTCGTCTGGTACGCGGTGGTCACGGACGCGGGCACCTTCTTCTGGCTGGGCCTGCTGATCGTCGCCGGTGCGTTCGTCTACGAGCACTCGATCGTCCGCCCGCACGACCTGTCCCGCTTGAACCGGGCGTTCTTCAGCGTCAACGGGTTCATCGGGATTGCCCTGTTCGTGTGTGCACTGCTGGATCTTGTGGTTCGGGGGCTGACCGTCTGACTACGGTGCGGCCTACCATCGAGTGCAGAGAGAGGGAGGCCGACGTGACCATCTCGGACAGCGACCGCCTGCACTCGCAGCTCGCCCGGTACGAGGACATGTTCCGCGGATACCGGATGGAGATTGTCGAGGGCAACATCGTGATGAGTCCGCTCAGGCCGTTCCACAACGAGACCATCGTGCGGTTGTGGATGCAGCTGGAAGCTCAGATGGGCCCGGAGTGGGGCTTCATCAGCGATGTTGCGATCCCCTTCAGCGACGACTTCGAGTTCTGTCCCGATCTCGCGATCATCCCGGCGGCCGAGAAGAACCGAAACCTGACCTCATACGCGCCTGATCTCATCGAACTCGCCATCGAGGTCGTTTCGCCCAGCAGCGTCCGCAACGACTACGAGATCAAGAACAGGCAGTACGCCGCTCGGGGAATCCCGAACTACCTGATTTTCGATCCGCAGAAGGCCCACCTCGTCACGCTCTGGAATCCCGGACCCGACGGCTACCGCGGACGTGACACGATTCCTTACGACGGCAAGGTCACTGTGGAGACCAAGATCGGACGCCTCACGGTCGATACAAGCCGCCTTCCTGTGGACCCTGACTCGCCCGGCGCCTCCTGAGCGCCCCGTCCGCCCGGCGCCGCAGCACGAACGCCGCCGCAACCCCCGCCACCAGCCCCACCAGATGCCCCTGCCAGCTGACGCCGGACTGGGTCGGGGCGAGGCCCGCCAGGATCGAGGTGCCCCAGATCGCGGCCACCAGCACGCCGGACAGGATGCCGAGCGGGCGGCGCTCCACGAAGCCGGTGACCAGGAGGTAGCCGAAGAGGCCGAAGATCAGGCCGGAGGCGCCCGCGGTGTTGGTGCCGGACGGGGATATCAGCCAGACGCCGAGGCCGTCGGCGACGATGATCAGGGCACAGACGGCGGCGAACCGGCGTATGCCGCCGAGCGCGGCCAGGAAGCCGAGGACCAGCAACGGCACTGTGTTCGCGGCGACGTGGGCGAAGCCGAAGTGGATGAACGCGGCCGGGACGACGTCCACCAGCTCGGACGGGGTGCGCGGGACGATGCCGAAGCCGTCCAGCGCGTGCCCGCTGAGCACGTCGGCCACTTCCAGCAGCCACAGCAGCGCCACCCAGACCAGCATCAGCTTGGCCGCGGTCCGCGCGCGGTCACCCCGCGACCACTCGCGCCGCTCCGCGCCCCACGTACCCGCCACACCCGACGTACCCGCCATGGCCACCCCACCGCCCAACTCGTCCCCCTGGGGAACGCCCGGCCCCCCTTGGTCGGTTCCCACCCCGTGAGGCCGGATAGGCTCGGTGTCGTGAACCCAGTCAAGCCAGGAGAGACGCCGCGTACGCCTTGGATCGTAGGGGTGTCCGGCGCTTCCGGCACCCCATACGCCGCCGCGGTGCTGCGCGCGCTCCTCGCCGCGGGGGAGAGCGTCGACCTGGTCGTCAGCAGGGCGTCACGGCTCACGCTCCTCGACGAGACCGGGATCTCCTTCCGCGACGCCCACTGGCAGGACGACCTGCGCGAGTGGCTCGGGCGGGGCGCCGACGGCAAGCCCGGGACCTTCGAGCCGGACATCGACGGCGTCCGGTACTGGAACGCCGGGGACCTCGCCGCCGGGCCGTCCTCGGGGTCGTACGCCACGAAGGGCATGCTGATCGTGCCCGCCTCCACCGCCTGTGTCGCCGGCGTCGCGCTGGGCCTGTCGAAGGACCTGCTCCAACGCGCGGCGGGCGTGGCCCTCAAGGAGGGGCGCAAGCTGGTCGTGGCCGTCAGGGAGACCCCGCTGAACGGCCAGACGCTGAGGCACCTGGTGACCCTGGACGACGCGGGCGCCACCGTCGTGCCCGCCTCACCCGCCTTCTACGCGGGGGCCACCCACATCCAGGACCTGGTCGACTTCGTCGCCGGACGGGTGCTCGACGCGGCGGGCGTCGAGCACCGGCTCTACCGCCGCTGGAAGGGCGAACTCGGCGGCGGAACCCGCACGACATGAACGCCATCTGAGCAAGTCGCAGTACCTCTCATCACTTCGGGACATCTTCACCGGAAGGCTTCGATCGCATGGACGCGGTGGACAGGCAGCTCATCCAGGCCCTGAGGGAGAACGGCCGGGCTTCCTACGCGGAGCTGGGACGCCTCGTCGGCCTGTCGGGACCCAGCGTCACCGACCGCATCAACCGGCTGGAGGCGGCCGGCGTCATCACCGGCTATCGCGCCACCGTCGACGCCGCCTCGCTCGGCCTCGGCGTCACCGCGCTGATCGGCATCTCGCTGTCCGACGCCACCGACCACGAGGACGTCGCGAGCCGCCTGCGGGACCTGGGTGAGATCGAGGACTGCTGGTTCATCGCGGGCGACGACTCGTACATGCTCAAGGTCCGGGCGGCCGACGTGGACGGGCTGGAGAAGATCATCCGCCGGCTCAGCGGCACCAAGGGCGTCTCCCGGACCCGTACGACCATCGTGCTCTCCACCAAGTGGGAGAACCGGGTCGGACAGCTGCCCGACGAAGAGGACGCGTAGCGCCTGATGGCGGTCGCCCCGCCCGAAGGGGCGGGGAGTACGGTTTACGGAGTCTTTCCGAGAGAGGTGCACGCATGGACGTCGGGCTCAAGCGCGAGCTGGAGGAGAAGGTCCGCTCCGGTGAGCGGCTGTCCCGCGAGGACGGCATCGCGCTGTACGAGTCGGACGACCTGGCGTGGCTCGGCGGCCTCGCGCACGAGGTGCGCACGCGCAAGAACGGCGACGTCGTCCACTTCAACGTCAACCGCCACCTCAACATGACCAACGTCTGTACGGCCTCCTGCGCGTACTGCTCCTTCCAGCGCAAGCCGGGGGAGAAGGACGCGTACACGATGCGCATCGAGGAGGCCGTCAAGCTCGCCAAGGCGATGGAGTCGGACAACCTCACCGAGCTGCACATCGTCAACGGCCTGCACCCGAACCTCCCGTGGCGCTACTACCCGCGCTCCCTGCGCGAGTTGAAGGCCGCCCTCCCGAACGTCTCGCTGAAGGCCTTCACGGCCACGGAGATCCACCACTTCGAGACGATCAGCGGTCTGTCGGCGTCGGAGATCCTCGACGAGCTCATCGACGCCGGGCTGGAATCCCTCACCGGTGGTGGCGCGGAGATCTTCGACTGGGAGGTCCGGCAGCACATCGTGGACCACCGCACCCACTGGGAGGACTGGTCCCGCATCCACCGCCTGGCGCACGAGAAGGGTCTCAAGACCCCGAGCACCATGCTGTACGGCCACATCGAGGAGCCGCGGCACCGGGTGGACCACGTCCTGCGCCTGCGTGAGCTGCAGGACGAGACGGGCGGCTTCCAGGTCTTCATCCCCCTGCGCTACCAGCACGACTTCGTCGACATGAAGGACGGCAAGGTCCGCAACCGCCTTCAGGCCAGGACCCAGATGGCGACCGGCGCGGAGGCCCTGAAGACCTTCGCGGTGTCCCGTCTGCTGTTCGACAACGTCCCGCACGTCAAGGTCTTCTGGGTCATGCACGGCGTCCAGACCGCCCAGCTGGCGCTCCAGCACGGCGCCGACGACATGGACGGCTCGGTCGTCGAGTACAAGATCACCCACGACGCGGACAACTTCGGTACGCCGAACAAGCTCACCCGCGAGGACCTGCTGGACCTCATCCGGGACGCCGGCTTCCGCCCGGTGGAGCGGAACACGCGCTACGAGATCATCCGGGAGTACGACGGCCCGGACCCGCTGCGCCGCGAGTCCCCCCAGCCGATGCGGGTGTGATTCCGACGGGCGGGGCCGTGGTACCCGTCCGCCATGGTGAGCACCAAGGCGCCCGAGGACGCCTACACCGCTGAACCCTTCCTCCCCGACCGTGGTGGCCTGCCCGCCCTGCGCCGCGCCGCCGCCGGATGCCGGGGCTGTCCCCTCCACCGGGACGCCACGCAGACCGTCTTCGGCGTCGGTGACCGGAACGCCCGCGTCATGCTCGTCGGCGAGCAGCCCGGCGACCAGGAGGACCGGAAGGGCAAGCCCTTCGTCGGTCCGGCCGGGCGTCTCCTCGACAGGGCGCTGGAGGAGGCCGGCCTGGACCCGGCGGACGCGTACGTCACCAACGCCGTGAAGCACTTCAAGTTCACGCAGGCCGAGCCCCGCAAGCGCCGTATCCACAAGGCGCCGACCCTGCGCGAGATGACCGCGTGCGGCCCCTGGCTGGCCGCCGAACTGGCCGTCGTGGAGCCCGAGCTGATCGTGCTGCTGGGCGCGAGCGCGGGCAAGGCGCTGCTGGGGTCGTCGTTCCGGGTCGGGGAGGTGCGTGGAACGCTGCTGGAGCGCGAGATCCACGGCCGGCCGGAGAAGCTGGTGGCGACGGTGCATCCGTCGTCGGTGCTGCGGGCCCAGGACGACGCCGACCGGGAGGCGGCGTACGCGGGGCTGGTCTCGGACCTGAAGGTGGCGGCGCGGGCGTTGGCGTAGTGGCTTTCGCCGCGCTCCATGTAATGGCTACGATTGCGCCGTGCCTCTTACCTTCACACTCGACCCGGCCGTCACTCCCGACCTCCGTGACGGCATCCTCGACCTGTGGACCGACGTCTCCAACGCGGGCGGAGCCGTGGGCTTCGTGCCGCCGGTGACGCGGGAAGCGATCCGCCCGGAACTGGTGCGGCACTTCGTGGGGATGGTGGAGGGACGCAGCCGGCTGCTGGTCGGGCACGACGAGGCGGGCGAGGTGTCCGCGACCGCCTTCCTCACCTTCAACACACACCGGCTGATGGCCCACTGGACGTGGCTCTACACGGTGATGGTGCACCCCCGCCACCAGGGCAAGGGCTACGGCCGTGACCTGCTGGCGGCCGCCGAGCAGGCCGCCCGCGGCTTCGACGGCATCGAGGCGATCCGACTCACCTGCCGCGGCGGCCTCGGCCTGGAACGCTTCTACGGCTCCTGCGGTTACAAGGAGGTCGGCCGGATCCCGGACGCCATCCGGGTCGCGCCGGGCGACGACCGGGAAGACGTGATCATGCTGCTGCCGCTCGAATGACCCACCCCGACCCCCCTGCAAGATCGGCCGCCCTGCGTGCTTCACTGGACAGTGGCCCTTTTTGGAATCGGAAGAGTGGATTGAGATGCTCCGCTACACACTGATGCGCCTCGGGATCTTCGTGGGCTGCCTCGTGGTCGTCTGGGGCCTCGTCTACTCCGGCCTCGCCCCGCGTGGCCTCGGCGACTCCAACGGCATGTGGGTCGTCCTGCTGGCGCTGCTGCTCTCCGCGCCCATCAGCTTCGTCGTGCTGCGCAAGGAGCGCGATCGCGCCTCCGTGCAGATCGTGCAGAAGGTCGACCGCGTGAAGGCCAACCTGGAGGCGAACCGCAGCCAGGAGGACGACGTGGTCGACGAGACGGCTCGGACGCAGGGCCAGACCTCCTAGCTTGCCGCGTCCCGGCAGCGATACCGCTCGGTAACTGCACGGGCCCCGCCCTTACGCTTGTCCGGATCCATGGTGTGGGATGGCCGGATCCACGTCGGTGGAACGGCTGTTCGCACCGGCATTCGTGAACGTAAGGGGGAACCGTGGCACGAGCGCGCGCGCAGGCAAAGAAGAGCGCACGACGCGTTGCCGACGCCGTCGTCTCCGGAACCGATCCGAGGACGGCCGCGCAGGACGAACTGCGGCGGCAGATCGGCGGCCGGGGGACACGGGGAGACGGCGGCGAGGAATACGACGCCCAGGGCGAGGGCATCGACCCGGCGGACTTCCCGGCCGCCCGGGAACAGGGCGGCTCCACCGCCACCGTCATGCGGCAGAAGACGGTGCCGCTGGACGAGGCCGGGGAGGCGCTCGGCCGCAGCGAGCAGGTGCGCGAGGGCACCGAGATGGTGCACGCCATCTGCCCGATGGTGATCCCCAAGGGCCGCTCGATCGTCTCCATGCTGCCCGTGCTGACGCTGCTCGTGCTGGGCGCCGTGGGTGCGGGGATCGTGGGCGCGTCCGGCGCCGATGTCCTGACCAACCCGCTGTTCGGCGTGCACTACTGGGTCATCTCGCTGTGCGCCGTCGCCTTCGTGTGGTGGCGTCAGGGCATGGTCATGGTGCCGGACGGCTGCCAGGCGATGATCACCCGGTTCGGCAAGCTGGAGAGGGTCGTCGGCCCGGGCCGGATCGTGCTGCTGAGCCCGTGGAAGCGGGTGTCGTACATCGTCAACACCACGATCGAGTACCCCTTCAACGCTCCGGTGCGCGAGGCACCGACCAAGGGCGGTGTGAAGGCGTCGATCGACCTGTTCATCCAGTTCCGGATCAGCGATCCGACCGAGTTCGTCTACACGCTGGGCGCGGTGCGCGGCTTCGAGGAGAAGCTGAGCAACGCGGTGAGCGAGACGATCCGCACCCTCGTCTACGAACAGGAAGCCGCCGGGATCTACGACATGGTCGGCGAGGACACCGGCCGGCTGCTGGACCTGCTCAACCAGCAGTTCCGCCCGGCCGTCGAGCTGACCAACGCCAACATCACCCACGCCGAACCGTCCGACCAGCGCTACCGCATGGACCTGGCGGCGCCCGAGATGGTGCGCGTGGCCAAGGAGGCGTACACGCACGAGTACGCGCTCCAGCTCCGCAAGGAGCAGGACGAGGGCGACCTCACCCGCGAACTCGCCTCCAGCCACGAGACGCTCTCCGCGATCCAGGCCGACATCGCCCAGTACCAGGCGCAGATGGACACCGCCGTGGAGCGCGAGACCAACCGCGCCGAGGCGCTCGCCCGGCAGCGCTACGTCCAGGCCGAGTCCGAGGCGAAGGCCAACGCGGCCCTGCTGGAGGCGCAGGCCCTCGACATCCGCGCAGTGACCGCGGCGGAGGCGCCGGAGATCCTGGAGTACCGCTACCAGCAGCAGGTGCTGGACACGCTGGAGCAGGTCGCCGACCATCTGCCGCGTCTGGTCCGCATCGGCGGCGCGACGGACGGCGGCGCCGGCATCGACTTCCTGGAGCTGGCCCGCGAGTTGGTCGGCGAGCGCGGCACGGAACTGTTCACCGACGAGGACATGGCAGCCGTACGGTCGCGCCTCCCCGAGGTGTCCGAGCGGATCGCCGCGCGCGAGACGGAGATCGGAGCGCTGCTGGCGGCCGAGCGGCCGACGGTGCCGCAGGTGCCCGACCAGCCCGGATCGCCCGACAGCTCCGACGGTGCCGACAGCTCCATCAGCTCTGACGTCTCCGAGGGGGCCGACCAGTGAGCACCGCCCGTTCCTCCCACCGCCGGTCGGTCATCTCCGAGAAGGTCGCTCCCTGGAGCGACATCGCGCGGCTGCTGCGCGGCGGCGAGGCCGACACCCTGATCCCGGTCATCATCCCGCGCCACCGGCGCCGCCTGTGGTGGATGCTGCCGCTGTGGCTCGGCGTCTACTCCCTGTTCATGGGCGTGATGTTGTCCCTGCAGGAGGCGGACTCCGAGTCGGTCGCCGGGGACCTCGCCTACGGCACCCTCGCCACCCTCTCCTACGCCGGCGGCGCGGTCCTGCTGGTGATCGGCGCGCTGTGGTGGTGGCGCTCCTCGATCGTCGAGATCGAGCAGGGCACCAACGGCGTGCTGACCCGCTACGGCGCCGTCATCCGCACCCTGGACGCCGGCCGGCACTACCTGTGGCACCCGTGGTCCAGGGTCGACTTCGTCGTCGACACCGCCACCGAGATCCCGTACTCCGCGCCGGTGATGGCCTGCCCGACGCAGGAGAACGTGCCGCTGCGCTCCATCGAGTTCTTCCTGAAGTTCCGCATCACCGACGCCGTGCTGTTCGTCCGCACGATCGGCGCGGGCAACTTCGACCTGGTGCTCTCCAGCGCCGTACAGGACGCGATCCGGCAGCGGGCGCGCAAGATGCGCACCGAGCGGGCGTACGACCTGCGTGGCTCGGACGTGGCCGACATGCAGGAGCTGCTCAACCGCCAGCTGTCCGGCTACGGCGTGCGCATCACCGGCTCCAACATCCCGGACGTGCAGCTGCCGGCGCAGTACCAGCAGCACCTGGCCACCCGGGAGCGGGTCGCCAAGGAGCGCACGGCGTACGACCAGGAGTGGGGGCTCATCCGCAAGCGTCGGATCGACCAGCTGGGCATGGACATCGAGCGCGCCAAGAAGGTGCGCGACGCCAGGATCGTCGAGGTCAAGGCCGCGCTGAACCGGGCCCGTGAAGAGGTCGCCCAGCTGCTGGAGGAGCAGGAGACCAACGCCCAGCGCGTGCGGTTCGAGATCGAGACGCGGGGCCGCAGCGGCCTGATCGCCGCCGAGAACGAGGCCCGCGCCCAGCGCGCCCTGGCCAAGGCCTACCGCGACAACCGCGCGGTCCTTCAGTACGAACTCGCCCGGCGTCGCCTGGAGGTGGGCGCGAAGCTCGCCGGCCGGGCCCCGCAGCCGGTGGTCGTACGGACCGACGGCAGCAGCGCCGACACCTCCGCCCTGTCCACTCTGCTCACCGCGCAGCTGCTGCCGCGGCTGACGGCCCTGCCGGCGGTCGACGGGCAGGTGCTGACGGACCGGGTGGCACGGTTCGCCGACGAGCTGAGCGACGACAAGTAGGGACAGCTGTTCACGGCGGGCCGGGTGGGATCTCCCTCCCGGCCCGTACGCTAACGGCCATGGGTGCCGTGAAGACCAAACGGATGCCGCGGGCCGTCCGTGAGCAGCAGATGCTGGACGCCGCCGTGCGGACCTTCGGCAGGCGCGGGTACATGGCCGCGTCGATGGACGAGATAGCCGAACTGGCGGGTGTCTCGAAGCCGTTGGTGTATCTGTATCTGAACTCGAAGGAAGACCTCTTCACCGCCTGCATCCGGCGCGAGGCCGCCGCGCTCGTCGTGGCAGTGCGCTCCGGCGTGCGGACCGAGCTGCCCGCCGACCGCCAGCTCTGGGAAGGGCTGCGGGCGTTCTTCACCCACACCTCTCACTACCCGGACGCCTGGTCCGTCCTGCACCTCCAGGCGCGCACGCACGGCGAGCCGTTCGCGTCCGAGGTCGCCAAGATGCGCACGGAGATAGTCGAGTTCGTGACGCAGCTGATCCTCGTCGCGGCACGCGAGGCCCACCGCGACCCCGACCTGCCGGAGAGCGAGGTCGCCGGTCTCGCCGAGGCCCTGGTCGGCGCCGCGGAGTCCCTGGCCGACTGGGCCAACTCCACGCCGGCCGTGACGGCACGGGAAGCGGCGGCGACACTGATGAACTTCGCCTGGTCGGGCCTCGGCAACCTCATGGACGGCCGGCCCTGGTCACCGCCGGACGCCCCTCACGGGGCGAGCGGGTAGACCTCCCCGGCCAGGTGGACGCGGTCCTGGCCGCCCCGCAGTTCGAACCGCCCGCCCTCCGCGGCGTACGTCACCGTCCCCGGCAGCAGGACCGGTGCCCGGAAGCCGGCCCGCACCCGCACCGCCTCCGGAGTGCCGTGCGCGGCGAGGCAGCGGGCCACCGTCCACATGCCGTGCGCGATGGCCCGGGGGAAGCCGAACAGGCGGGCGGTGAGCGGGTGGAGGTGGATGGGGTTGCGGTCACCGGAGGCGGCACCGTAACGGCGTCCGACGTCGGCGGCGAGCCGCCACTCGGCGACGGCGGGCAGCGGCTTGTACTCCAGCACGTCCAGCGCCTCCTGGCCGTCCCGCATGCCCTGCACCTGCCCGGACGCCGTACGGCCGTCGGTGCGGTGCCTGGCCAGATATGTGCTCCGCGACTCCCACACGACCTCGTCAGCGGCCCGCAATTCGGTGACCACGGCGGCCTCCGTTCCGCGCCGGTGGGGCACCAAACCGTCGATGTGCACGGAGAGTTCGTACCCACGCGTGGCGGTGAGGGCCCGGTGCCGGGTGACGGTGATCGACGTGTGGACGAGACCGAGCAGCGGCAGCGGGAAATCCCGTCCGCTCATCAGCCGCATCGCCAGCGGGAAACCGAGCACATGCGGATACGTCACCGGCAGCGCGTCGTCCCCCGTGGGGAACCCGCACACCCGCTCGTACGCGGCCAGCCGGGCGAGGTCGACGCGAAGGTCCGGCAGAACGAGCCTCGTGCGCGGGAACTCCGCCTCCGGGCCCGGGCGTTTGAAGGGTGACAGCAGGGCGCCCCGGGCGAGCAGGGGCGGAAGCGAAGGAGGAGCGGTGAGGACGAGGGACATCACGCCCCCAGCAGGCTCTGGCCGCATACCCGGACGACCTGGCCGTTGACGCCCGAGGATCCCGGATCCGCCAGCCAGGCGGTCGTCTCGGCGACATCGATCGGCAGTCCACCCTGCGCGAGGGAGTTCATCCGGCGCCCCGCCTCCCGGATGAACAGGGGAATCGCGGCGGTCATCTTCGTCTCGACGAACCCGGGCGCGACCGCGTTCACCGTCACCCCGTGCTCGGCGAGGGCGCGTGGCGCGAGGGCCCGGACCAGTCCGACGACGCCCGCCTTGCTCGCGCCGTAGTTGGTCTGCCCGGCGTTCCCCGCCAGCCCCGCGATCGACGCCGTCGCCACGACCCGCCCGCCCCGCCTCAGCGTCCCGCTCTCCAGCAACGCGTCCGTCGTGCGCAGCACACTCGCGAGATTGACGTCGAGCACTGAACTCCAGCGCTCGGCGGGCATGTTGACCAGCCGCCGGTCGCGTGTGATCCCCGCGTTGTGCACCAGGACGTCCAGGCCGTCGGGCAGCGCGGCGGCGATGCGGGTGCCCGCGTCGGGGGCGGTGATGTCGAGCGCGAGGGCGGTGCCGCCGAGCCGGTCGGCCACGCGCCGCGCGCCCTGCTCGGCCTGCGGCACGTCGAGTACGACGACCTGGGCGCCGTCCCTCGCCAGCGTCTCGGCGACCGCCTCGCCGATGCCGCGCGCGGCGCCGGTGACCAGGGCGGTGCGGCCGGTGAGGGGGCGGTCGGGGTCGTGGGGTGCGGTGACGTCCGCCGGGGCCGAACCCACCTCGACGACCTGGCCGCTGACGTACGCCGACCTGGGGGAGAGGAGGAAGCGCAGGGTCGACTCGGCGGCGTGCGCGTCCGTCAGCCGTACGAGATTCACCGTCCTGCCGCGCCCGATCTCCTTGCCGAGCGAGCGCGTGAAGCCCTCCAGGGCCTGCTGGACGGCGGCCTGGTGGTGGTCGGCGGGGTCGAGGGGCGCGCCGAGCACGACGACCCGGCCGCTGTCGGCGACCGACCGTACGACCGGGTGGAGGGCCGCGTGCACCTCGGCGAGCGTCTCGACGTCACGGACGCCCGTGGCGTCCAGGACGACGGCGGCGGGCTTCTCGGAGGGGGCGGTCGTCAGGTCGAGGCCCAGGGCGGTACGGGCACCGGCACTGGGATTCGCGCCGGCACCGGCATCGGTGAGGCCGAGGTCCGACTTGCCGGCCGTCAGGAGCAGCCGGTCGCCCTCCAGCGAGGGTCGCTCCGGTGTCCAGCGTTGGAGCGCGGCGGGCTGCGGCAGCCCGAGTCGGCGGGTGAGGAGGCGGCCGGGCGCCGTGCCGGTGAAGCTCAGATAGCGGTCGGCCATGTCCCACTCCCAGTGCGCTCGGGTGCTGACTCCGGAGTAAGGTTACCCGAGGTAAGTCCATGGTGGACATGAGGAGTGGGTGGAGATGAGCTCCCTGTTGGCGCCGGCGGTCCGGCGCGTCGCGATCATCGGCGGCACCCGTATCCCGTTCGCCCGCTCCGACGGCCCGTACGCCACCGCGTCCAACCAGGACATGCTCACGGCCGTGGTCGACGGCCTGGCCGAGCGGTACGAGCTGGGCGATCCGGGCGCGGTCGGAGAGCTCGTCGCCGGGGCCGTCCTCAAGCACAGCCGGGACTTCAACCTCGCCCGCGAGACCGTCCTCGGCTCGAAGCTGGACGCCCGCACGCCCGCCTACGACATCCAGCAGGCCTGCGGCACCGGTCTCCAGGCCGTCATCGCCGCCGCCAACAAGATCGCGCTCGGCCAGACCGAGTCGGCGATCGCCGGCGGCGCGGACACCGCGAGCGACGCGCCCCTCGGTGTCAACGACGAGCTGCGGCGCATCTTGCTTCAGGCCCGGCGGGCCAAGTCGCTCGGCGGCCGGCTCAAGGCCCTGTCCGGCGTACGGCCGTCCCACCTCGTCCCCGACATCCCCCGCAACGCCGAGCCCCGCACCCGGCGGTCGATGGGGGAGCACGCCGCCGTCACGGCACGGGCCTGGGGTGTCTCCCGCGAGGCGCAGGACGAGTTGGCGGCGGCCAGCCACCAGCGACTGGCGGCGGCGTACGAGCGGGGCTTCTTCGAGGATCTGGTCGTGCCCTTCCGGGGCCTGGACAGGGACCAGAACCTGCGCCCCGGTTCGACGCCGGAGAAACTGGCCGCGCTGAAACCGGTGTTCGGCCTCGACGGTCCCGACCCGACGATGACGGCGGGCAATTCGACGCCGCTGACGGACGGGGCGGCGGTCGTGCTGCTGGCGAGCGAGGAGTGGGCCGCGCGCAGAGGGCTGGAGCCGCTGGCGTACCTCACCGCCTACGAGACGGCGGCCGTGGACTTCGTACGGGGCGATGTCGCGGGCGGTGCGGACGGGCTGCTCATGGCACCGGCCTACGCCGTCCCGCGGATGCTGGAGCGGGCCGGGGCTGCCCTCCCCGACTTCGACTTCGTCGAGATCCACGAGGCCTTCGCCTCCCAGGTGCTGGCCACGCTGGCGGCGTGGGAGAAGCGGGGCCTGGCCCCCGTGGACCGGGCCCGGCTGAACGTGACCGGGTCCTCCCTGGCCACCGGTCACCCCTTCGCGGCGACCGGTGCGCGGATCGTGGCGACGCTGGCCAAGTTGCTGGCGCAGAAGGGCGGTTCGGGGCGCGGGCTGATCTCGGTGTGCGCGGCGGGCGGGCAGGGGGTGACGGCTGTTCTGGAGCGAAGGTAAGGGGACGGTGAGACGAAGCTGAGTGTCCCTCACATAACCCCCGACGTTGCACATACCCGGCTCCGGACCACCCCCGAACCCGCACAACCCCCACACGCCCGCGCCGTACGATCGCCTGCCTAACCAGCGGTAACCCGTTTCCGCAGGCCTCGGCAGGTGAACGCCACGGTGCGCGAGGCACGTACGTCATGCAGCAAGCAGTTTCTTCGCTGCACGCCCGCCGCAGGAGCCGCCCGTGTCCACCCCGCTTCCCTCTTTCGCCGCCTCGGCCGCCTTCGACGACGCTCCGGGCCCGACCCTGGTGCAGCCCGAGACGCGACGACTGGACGGTGCCGTACGGGAGGCGTACGTACCGCCGTTCGCGCCGCCCGTGACCCATGGGTCGCTCGGGGACCTGCCCTTCGACAACGCGGCGGCGGCGCCGGACGCGGTCGTCCTCAGCCGCAGGGGCGAGGACGGGCGGTGGTCGGACGTGACGGCGGCGCAGTTCGCCGAGCAGGTGCAGGCGGTGGCGAAGGGCCTGATCGCCGAGGGACTGGAGCCGGGCGACCGGATCGCGATCATGGCGCGGACGACGTACGAGTGGACGCTCCTCGACTTCGGCGCGTGGGCGGCCGGCCTCGTCACGGTCCCCGTCTACCCCACCTCCTCCGTCTTCCAGACCCGCTGGATCCTCCAGGACTCCGGTGCGGTGGCCCTGGTCACGGAGACCGCCGCGCAGGCGGCCGCCCTCGGCCCCGAACTGGACCGGGTGCCCGATCTGCACCGCATGTGGGTGATGGAGAAGGGCCATGTGGAGCGGCTGGCGGAGCTGGGCGCGCAGCAGCCGGACGGCGAAGTGGGCGTACGGCGGGGCATGCTGGTGCCGGACACGCTGGCGACGCTCATCTACACCTCGGGCACGACCGGCCGCCCGAAGGGCTGCGCGCTGACGCACGGCAACTTCTTCGCCGAGGTGGACAACGCGATCGAGCTGCTCTACCCGATCTTCAAGGCGCGCACGAGCGAAGAGGCGTCGGTGCTGCTCTTCCTCCCCATGTCGCACGTCTTCGGCCGTATGGTCGCGGTGGCCTGCATCCGGGCCCGGGTGCGCCTCGGCCACGCGCCGAGCTTGAAGGCGGAGGACCTGCTGCCGGACCTGGCGGCCTTCCGCCCCACGTGCCTGCTGACCATCCCCTACATGCTGGAGAAGATCTTCAACTCCGCCCGCGCCAAGGCCGAGACGGGCGGCCGGGCGTCGTCCTTCGACCGCGCGGCCTCGGTGGCCGAGCGCTACGGCGAGGCGATGGAGGCCCGGGCCTCGGGGACGGGCGGTGGCCCCGGCACGACGCTCAAGACGGCCCGCGCCTTCTACGACCCCCTGGTCTACCGCCGTATCCGCAACGCGATGGGCGGCCGGGTGCGCTACGCGATCTGCGGCGGCTCACCGCTCGGCCGCCGCCTGGCCGCCTTCTACTCCGGCGCCGGCATCGAGATCTACGAGGGCTACGGTCTGACGGAGGTGACGGGCGCCGCGACGGTGACCCCGCCCTCCAAGCCCCGCCTGGGAACGGTGGGCTGGCCCCTGCCCGGCACCCGCATCCGGATCGCCTCGGACGGCGAGATCCTCATCTCCGGCGAGCAGGTGCTGCGCGGCTACTGGGACCCGTCCGCGGGCGGCGTCGTCCCGGCTGCCGCCGACGGCTGGCTGCCGACGGGTGACATCGGCGCCCTGGACGACGAGGGCTATCTGACGATCACCGGCCGCAAGAAGGAACTCCTGATCACGGCGGGCGGCAAGAGCGTGGCCCCGGCGCCCCTGGAGAACTGGCTGCGCTCCCACCCCCTGATCTCCCAGTGCATGGTCGTGGGCGACCGGCGGCCTTTCGTGTCCGCCCTGATGACCCTGGACATGGACGGCGTGAGCCACTGGCGCCGGATGAACGGCAAGCACCCCGTCCCCGCGGAGCTCCTCGTCGACGACGCCGAACTGAGGGCGATCCTGCAACGCGCGATCGACGAGGCCAACAAGCTGGTCTCGCGCCCGGAGTCCATCCGCCGCTTCACGATCCTGCCGATGGACTTCACGGAGCTGGACGGCCACCTCACGCCGTCGATGAAGCTGCGACGGGAGGCTGTGATGCGGGACTTCGCGGCGGAGGTCGAGGAGCTGTACGCCACATAGCCGCGGTTCGGGGCAACCCGCCAGGACCCGACATCACGACAAACGGTTGCCGTCTCGTTACGACAATTGCTTGACGTGACATGCCGTGGCCACGTTGGCTACCGCCACCGGGTAGCAAAGCCGCTCATCCGCTCGGAAGGCACCAGTAGTGAATGCTCGTACCCCCCACACGTCCGCTGTACGCCGGTTCTCCATAGCCCTCGTCGCGTCCGCCTCGGCGCTCTCGCTCGCCGCGTGCGGTGTGGTCGACGGCATCGGGGGCGGTGACAGCTCGGAGTCGCCCGACAAGGGCGACGACGTCACGGTGGGGCTCCTGCTGCCCGACAAGGACACGGCGCGCTTCGAGAAGTTCGACCATCCGCTGATCAAGAAGGAAGTCGCCTCCCTCACCCACGACAAGGGCAAGGTCGTCTACGCCAACGCCGAGTCGAGCACGGACAAGCAGAGTCAGCAGTTCCAGCAGATGATCGCCGACGCGGTGGACGTCATCCTCGTGGACGCGCTGGACTCCAAGGCCATCGCGCCGGACGTGCAGAAGGCGAAGGACGCGGGCATTCCCGTCATCGCCTACGACCGGCTCGCCGAGGGGCCGATCGACGCGTACGTCTCCCACGACAACGAGCTCGTCGGTGAGGTACAGGGCCGCGCCCTCGTCGAGGACCTCGGCGCGAAGGCCGCGACCAGCAAGGTCGTCATGATGAACGGCGACCCCGCCGACCCGAACACCGGCCGGTTCAAGAAGGGCGCGCTCGACGAGCTCGAGGGCGAGGTGAACATCGTCAAGCGGTACGACACCGACAAGTGGTCGCCCGAGATCGCCAAGGCGAACATGGAGAAGGCGATCTCCGCCGTCGGCCTGGACAACATCGCCGCCGTCTACTCGGCGAACGACGGCATGGCGGGCGCCGTCATCGACGCCCTCAAGGAGTCCGGCGCGAGCAAGATCCCGCCGGTGACCGGGCAGGACGCCAACCTGGACGCGGTGCAGCGGATCGTCGCGGGCGAGCAGTTCATGACGGTGTACAAGTCGTTCCTGCTGGAGGCGACCAACGCCGCGAAGATGGCCGTGTTCAAGGCCCAGGGACGCACGATCCAGTTCGACGCCCTGACCCAGGACTCGGTCGACAGCCCGACCCAGGACGGCATCCCGGCCCAGCTGGTCTCGGTGGTCCCGCTGACCAAGAGCAACATCAAGCAGACGGTGATCCAGGACGGCGTCTACACCGTCAAGGACATCTGCACCGCTGAGTACAAGGCGGACTGCGCGGCCATCGGCCTGAACTGACCGGCCCGAATCGGCCGCAGTCAGGCGCGTGTGGCCCGGCGGTGACTCTCCACCAGGTCCGCGAACGCCCGGGCCGGCGGGCTGAGCGCGTCCCAGCGGCGGACGGCCCAGCCCACGGGCAGGGGGCGCAGTCCGGGGAGTGGAATCAGGCGCAGTTCCCCCTCACCGGGGACCGGCAGTCCCGGCAGCGCGGGCAGGACCGCCCGTCCGACCCCCAGCTCGGCCAGCAGCAGCGCGGTGTCCCAGTCGGCGACGCTCGTGTCGTGCGCGAACCGGACGCCCAGCTCGGCACAGGCGGCGTCCAGATGGGCCGCCGAGGCGGAGTTCGGCGGCAGCCGGATCAGCCGTACGTCACGCAGGTCGGCGCCGACATCGACGTACGGCCGTGCCGCGAGCGGATCGTCGGCCCGCACCGCCAGCACCCACGGCAGCTCCACCACCGGCCGCTGCTCGATACCGCGCACCTGCGGTCCGAGGGTGATCCAGGCCAGGTCGAGCGTGCCGTCGGCCAGCGCGTCGAAGCTGCCCCGGCCCGAACTGACCGTGCGGAACTCCAGATTGACCCGGGGATGCCGCCGCCGGTACGCGACGACCGCCTCCGCCATGAAGTGCCGTACGGTCGTCGCCCCTGTCGCCACCCGCACGTACCCGCTCTCGCCGTCGACGAGATCCCGCAGCTGCCGCACGGCGAGGTCCAGCCCCGAAATCCCCTCGGCGGCGGCCGCCTCCAGCACCCGGCCGGCCTGCGTCGGCACGACCCCCCGGGGCTGCCGTTCCAGCAACGCGACCCCGGTCTCCCGCTCCAGGCGCTTCACATGCTGACTCACCGCGGACTGGGTGCACCCCAGTTCCCGGGCCACCGAGCTGAGACTCCCGGCACGGCACACGGCCACGAACACACGCAGGTCATCGAGGGTCATGACCTCTAAGTTAATGCTTGGGGTCAGCCATAAATCCCAAGGATTGACTGGGCCTTGGCCGATGGACGACGATCCTGGAAGGGCCCGGGCGGCAACCCGCTCCACACCCTCGCCGGTGTCCGGACCAAGGCGGGGGAGGGAGCGGGTGCCGACCCAAAAGACGCGAGCGGACGGCGGATTCGACTCCCCGGCCACGCCCTTGACTTCACGCGGCATCCGCGTCACATTCGCATTTCTGACACACCCTCAGAAACGCGGCGTCGTCCAGGGCGGGAGCGGCCTCCATGACCAGCAGCGTGCACCTTTCGCGAAGACACGTACTGGCCGCGGGTGCCGCCGGCGCCGCAGGCACGGCCCTCGGGGCCGGGGCCGTGGCCCAGCCCGCCGCCCACGCGGCCGACCTGCCCCTGCTCGGCACCTACGACGTCGTCGTCATCGGCTCCGGAGCCGCCGGCATGACCGCCGCGCTGACCGCGGCCAAGCAGGGGCTGAGCTGCGTGGTGGTGGAGAAGGCGCCCACCTTCGGAGGGTCCGCCGCGCGGTCCGGGGCCGGGATCTGGATACCGAACAACTCGGTGATCATCGCGGCCGGTGTGCCGGACACACCGGCGAAGGCGGCCGAGTATCTGGCCGCCGTCGTCGGGCCGGACGTCTCCGTCGAGCGGCAGCGGGCCTTCCTCGCGCACGGCCCGGCGATGCTGTCCTTCGTCATGGCCAACAGCCCGCTGCGATTCCGCTGGATGGAGGGGTACGCCGACTACTACCCCGAACTGCCCGGTGGCCTCCCGAACGGCCGCTCCATCGAGCCCGACCAACTCGACGGCAACCTCCTGGGCCCCGAGCTGGCGCGGCTGAACCCGCCGTACATGGACGTGCCCGCCGGCATGGTCGTCTTCAGCGCGGACTACAAGTGGCTGGCCCTGGCGGCGGTGAACGTCAAGGGCGCCGCCGTGGCCGCGGCCTGTCTCGCGCGCGGTACGGCCGCGGCGCTGCGCGGTGAGAAGCCGCTGACCATGGGACAGTCGCTGGCGGCCGGCCTGCGCCTGGGGCTGCGGTCGGCCGGGGTCCCGGTGTGGCTCGGCACGCCCCTCACCGACCTGTACGTCGAGAACGGCACCGTGAGCGGCGCGGTCGTCACCCGGGACGGCGCCCCCGGCCTGGTGCGCGCCCGCCGTGGCGTGATCGTCGGCTCGGGCGGCTTCGAGCACAACGCGGCCATGCGCGAGCACTACCAGCGGCAGCCCATCGGCACGGACTGGACGGTCGGCGCGAAGGAGAACACCGGCGACGGCATCCGGGCCGGACACCGGCTCGGCGCCGCGCTCGGCCTCATGGACGACGCCTGGTGGGGCCCGGCGATCCCCCTCCCCGGCCAGCCCTACTTCTGCCTCGCCGAACGCACCCTTCCCGGCGGCCTGTTGATCAACGCCGCCGGCGCCCGCTTCGTCAACGAGGCCGCTCCCTACAGCGACGTCGTCCACACCATGTACGACGTCCACGACACGAGCCCGGCCATCCCGGCCTGGCTGATCGTCGACCAGTACTACCGCAACCGGTACCTCTTCAAGGACGTCCTCCCGGCCCTGCCCCTCCCGGCCGACTGGTACAGCTCGGGCGCCGCGCACAAGGCCTGGACGCTGGACGCGCTCGCACGGTCGATCGGCGTCCCGGCGCCGGCCCTGCGGACCACCGTCGACCGCTTCAACGCACAGGCCCGGCACGGCAGGGACCCCGACTTCAAACGAGGCGACAGCGCCTACGACCACTACTACACGGACCCGTCCGTCCTGCCCAACTCCTGCCTCGCGCCCCTGTGGCTGCCCCCGTACCACGCCTTCCGCATCGTCCCCGGCGACCTCGGCACCAAGGGCGGCCTTCTCACCGACGCCCGCGCCCGCGTGCTGCGGGAGGACGGTTCGGTGATCAAGGGGCTGTACGCCGCCGGCAACGCGAGCTCGGCCGTCATGGGGCACAGCTACGCGGGCGCGGGCTCGACGATCGGCCCGGCGATGACGTTCGGGTACATCGCGGCGCGGGACATCGCCGGGAGCCTCTAGCGCTCGGGCTTTCGGGCGATCAGGAACGCCTGCGGGGACGTCTCGTCCAGCGCCGGGTCGGGCTCGCGGACCGTCCGGGAGACGAGGGTGAACCCGGCCCCGGTCAGCAGGTCGGCCATGTGTTCCGGCCGACGGCGCTGGAAGGTCAGCGAGACCGGGTGCCCGAAGGGCCGGTCGTGGTGCCGGTGTTCGTCTCCGGCCTGGAACGCGACGAGCAGGGGCGCGCCGGCCGCCAGCACACGGTGGAACTCGGCGAAGAGGTCCGGGAGCCGGTCCACCGGCGTGTGGATGGAGGAGTAGAAGGACAGGGCACCGGCCAGCGCGCCGTCCGCCAGATCCAGTTCGAGCATCGAACCCTGCTCGAACCGCAGCCCCGGGTTCTCGCGGCGCGCGATCGCCAGCATCGACTCCGACAGATCGAGCCCGAACACGGAGAGCCCGAGTGAGGCGAGGCGGGCGGTGGTCCGGCCCGGCCCGCATCCCAGGTCGGCCACCGGCCCGTCCCCGTCGACGAGTTCGGCGAACACTCCCAGCAACGCCCGCTCCAAGGGTCTGCCCGCGAGCTCGTCCCGGAAGAGGTCCGCGTAGTCCTCGGCGATGGCGTCGTAGAAGGTGCGGGTGGTGGTCAGGAAGTCGGAGTCGGTCATGGGCGGGGACCCTAGCGAACGCGTTGGCTACTCGGCTCCGTCCTTCGCCTGCCCCGTCCGCTTCCGGCCACCGCCGCTCGAGGCTCCGACCGCGGCGCCGACGGCGATGCCCAGCCCCATCCCCAGGGCCAGCCCGAGCCCGAGGTTGTCGAAGACGGTCAGGCCGAGCGCGATGCCGATGCTCGTGCCGAGGGAGAGGCCGAGCGAAAGGCCCATCGCCTGCTTGTTGTCGGCGGCGGTGCCGCCGTCTTCCCCGTGGTTGTTCTCATCCCCGTCGTTCACCTGGCGATTCTCCCACGGGGCCGGCTCATGGCACCCCTGCCGCCCGCAGCACCGCGGTGGCCACGGCCGCCCCCAGCACCACCACCGGGAACGGCGCCCGCCGCCACGCCAGCACGCCGCCCACCAGCACCCCGGCCGGCCGCGCCCACCCCGCGAAGCCGCCGCCCTCCGTCAACGTCCCCGTCGCCAGCAGCGCCACGAGCAGCACCACCGCACCCGCCGCCAACAGCTCCTGGATCCGCGCGGGGAGCGCGACCCGCCCGTGCAGGGCCGGCCCGACCAGACGGAAGGCGTACGTCCCCACCGCCAGCGCCAGGATCATGGCGACCGTTCCCGTCGTGCTGGTCATGACGCGTCGTCCTTCCTGCCGGACGGGCGGTACGCGACGAGCCCCGCCAGCGCCAGCAGCACCGGAACCCCCGCCGGGACGACCGGTACCGCGGCCAGGGCGAGGGCGGCGCCGAGGAGCGCGGCACGGCGTACGGCGGAGTCCTTGCGCAGGGTGGGCAGGACCAGTGCGACCAGTACGGCGGGGAAGGCGGCGTCCAGGCCGTACGTCGCCGTGTCGCCCAGTGCGGTTCCGGCGAGCGCGCCGGCGAGGACACCGATGTTCCAGGTGACGAACAGGCCGAGCCCGTTCACCCAGAACGCCACCCGGCGGCGTACGGGATCCGGTTGGGCGAGGGTGAAGGCCACCGTCTCGTCGGACACGAGGTGGGCGCCGAGGAGGCGGGCGAGGCGGCCCCGGCCGAGGATGTCCGCGACGGCCAGGCTGAAGGCGGCCGTGCGGGTGTTGAGGAGCAGCCCGGTGGCCGCCGCGGCGAACGGCCCGCCCCCGGCCAGCAGCACGCCGACCGCGCTGAACTGGGCCGAGCCCGCGTAGACGATCAGTGACATCACCACCGGCACCCACACCGGCAGCCCGCCGGCCACCGCGATCGCGCCGAAGGAGACGCCCACGACCCCGCCGGCCAGCCAGATGAGGGCGCTGTCGCGCAGCAGGGCCGTCATCTCGGGCGCCGGAAGAGGTGACATCATCGGTGTTCGGAGTAGCGAACGCATGTTTTCCAGAATGAACAGTCGGGCATCCGTTCGTCAAGGCGAACGAATGGACCGGCGCAGCGAACGACGGGAAGTGAACCGATGAGCGAGCCCCTGACCTGGATCGCCGCCTCGCTGCGGCGCGAGCGCACCCGGGCCGGGCTGTCCCTGTCCGAGCTGGCCAAACGGGCCGGGATCGCGAAGTCCACGCTCTCCCAGCTGGAGGCCGGCGGCGGGAACCCCAGCGTGGAGACGCTGTGGGCGCTGGGGGTCGCGCTCGGCGTGCCGTTCAGTGCGCTGGTGGAGCCGCCGTCGCCGGCGGTCCAGGTGATCCGGGCGGGGGAGGGACCCACGGTCGCCTCCGAGCGGGCGGACTACGTGGCCACGCTGCTCTCCGCCAGTCCGCCCGGCGCTCGCCGTGACATCTACCACCTGCGCGCGGAACCCGGCCCGGCCCGGGAGTCGGAGCCGCACATTCCGGGGTCGGTGGAGCATCTGATCGTGAGCACGGGGCGCGTGAAGGCGGGACCGCGGGGGGACGAGGTCGAGCTGGAGCCCGGCGACTACATGTCGTATCGCGGGGATGTGCCCCACTCGTACGAGGCGCTCGCCCCCGGAACGACGTTCGTGCTGGTCATGCAGCACATCTAGCCCTCGACGGGGGAGGAAAGGCAGGAGCCCCGTTGCCTTGCGGCACGGGGCTCCTTGGGTACTGCTATCTGTTCCGGATCAAAGCACCAGGCTCCGAGACCGAATGATCAGACTGATCGAACTGATCAGACGGGGGTGACGTTCTCCGCCTGCGGGCCCTTCGGGCCCTGGGTCACGTCGAAGGAGACCTGCTGGTTCTCCTCCAGCGAACGGAAGCCGCTCGCATTGATCGCGGAGTAGTGAACGAAGACGTCGGGGCCGCCGCCTTCTTGGGCGATGAAGCCAAAGCCCTTTTCGGCGTTGAACCACTTCACGGTTCCGGTAGCCATAAGCCCTCCTTGGGCCCAAAGGGTTGCCCTGCTCCAGAACCCTGCAAGTGTGAAAACAAAATGCCGCACAACTGCATACGTCTGAAAACGACGAGAGCCCGCGGTCACATGCTCCGCAGGCTCTGTACTGCAAGGGAAACCAAACTGCAACTTGCGGCGAGCCTAGCATGCGGGCAGCCGAAAGCAATAGAGGTCAAGATCACGTCACCCGGACGTTTGAACCCACGTGTCGGGGTTGACGGGAGCGCTGGTGATCTGAGCGTCACCGGAGAGTCGCCACCCTGAAGGGTGCACGCTACCCCATGGGGTCTAGTCTCGCGATGTGGACAATTCTCGCACCAGGCCGCGCGTAGGCCACATCCAGTTCCTGAACTGCCTGCCCCTGTACTGGGGGCTCGCGAGAACGGGCACGCTCCTCGACTTCGAGCTGACCAAGGACACCCCCGAGAAGCTCAGCGAGCAGCTGGTGCGGGGCGACCTCGACATCGGGCCCATCACCCTCGTCGAGTTCCTGCGCAACGCCGACGACCTGGTCGCCTTCCCTGACATCGCTGTCGGCTGCGACGGCCCGGTGATGTCCTGTGTGATCGTCTCGCAGGTCCCGCTGGACCGGCTGGACGGCGCCCGGGTCGCCCTCGGCTCGACCTCGCGCACCTCGGTCCGGCTGGCCCAGCTGCTGCTCGCCGAGCGCTACGGCGTACAGCCCTCCTACTACACCTGCCCGCCCGACCTCAGCCTGATGATGCAGGAGGCGGAGGCGGCCGTACTCATCGGAGACGCGGCGCTGCGGGCCAACCTCCTCGACGGCCCGCGCTACGGCCTTGAGGTGCACGACCTCGGCTCGCTCTGGAAGGAGTGGACCGGCCTGCCCTTCGTCTTCGCGGTCTGGGCGGCGCGCCGGGACTACCTGGAGCGCGAGCCGGCCATCACCCGCCAGGTCCACGAGGCCTTCCTCTCCTCCCGCAACCTCTCCCTGGACGAGGTCGGCAAGGTCGCCGAGCAGGCCGCCCGCTGGGAGGCCTTCGACGAGCAGGTCCTGGAGCGGTACTTCACGACCCTCGACTTCCGTTTCGGCGGCCCGCAGCTGGAGGCGGTCGCGGAGTTCGCGCGGCGGGTGGGACCGACGACGGGCTTCGCGGCGGATGTGAAGGTGGATCTGCTTCAGCCGTGAGGGTGGGGTCCGCGCCCACTAATCTGCTGGAAGTTCCACGGCCGCACTGGGCCGTACGGGGGAGGGGTGGAAGCCGATGCAGCCGCTCGGAGTTGACGAGCCCACGGTCGTCGGGCCGTACCGGCTGCTCGGCCGGCTCGGCTCCGGCGGCATGGGGCGGGTGTATCTCGGCCGCAGCGCGGGCGGCCGTACGGTCGCCGTCAAGATCGTGCATCCGCACTTCGCGCTGGACGAGGAATTCCGCGCCCGCTTCCGCCGGGAGGTGGACGCGGCGCGGCGGGTGGGCGGCGCGTGGACGGCGCCCGTGCTGGACGCGGATCCGCAGGCCGCGGTGCCGTGGGTGGCCACCGGCTATGCGGCGGGTCCGTCGCTGTCGGCCGCAGTCGCGGACTCGGGCGCGCTGCCCGCGCATTCGGTACGAGCGCTGGGGGCCGGGCTGGCCGAGGCGCTGGCGGCCGTACACGAACTGGGGCTGGTGCACCGGGACGTGAAGCCGTCGAACGTCCTGCTGACACTGGACGGCCCCCTGCTGATCGACTTCGGCATCGCGAGAGCCATGGACGGCACGGCGTCCCTGACGTCCACCGGCGTCTCGGTCGGCTCCCCCGGATACATGTCGCCCGAACAGATCGTGGGCAAGGGCGCCACGGGAGCGGCGGACGTCTTCTCGCTGGGCGCGGTCCTGGCGTACGCGGCGACCGGGGAGCCGCCGTTCTCCGGGGACTCGTCGGCGGCGCTGCTCTACAAGGTCGTGCACGAGGAGCCCGAACTCGGCCCGCTGGACGGCGACGTGCGGGAGCTGGTGGAGGCCTGCCTGGCCAAGGAGCCGGGTGCCCGGCCCGCGCCGGGTGAGGTCGCCAGGCGCCTGGCTCCGGACGGGGCGGCCCGGCTGGTGACGGGCGGGTGGCTGCCGGGCGGGCTGGTCGAGCAGGTCAGCCGGAGTGCCGTGCGGCTGCTGAACCTGGAGGCGGGGGAGCCGGGAGAGACCGGCCGGCCGGGAGGCGATGTCCCCTCGGGGCCGGTGGGGTTCAGCCGGCAGGCCACGGTGGGGGAGTTCGGGCCGCCGCCGGTCATGCCGGTGGTGGGGGGTGCCGGCGCGTCCATGCCGTCCGCGGCCGTCCCCGAACCCCGGGACGCCCCGCCGCAGGATGCGACCCCGGCATCCGCGTCCGACAGCCGCCCCGGCAAGCTCTCCCTCTCCGTCGCGGCGGCCTCGGCGCCTGGGGAGGGCGGCCGTGGACGGAGGCTGAGCTGCACCGTCGCGCTCGCGGTGGCGGGGGCGTTGGCCGCGGTGACGGTGGGGTCGGCGTTCCTGTTCGACCTGTTGCCGGGCGGCGGAGACCAGGACACCAACGCGGGTTCCGACACTGCCTCGTCCGCATCGCCGGGCGAGGGCACCCCCACCCGGGTCGAGGGCTCCGTGCCCGCCCGCTACATCGGCACCTGGGAGGGCCAGGCCACCGCCCTGGCCGGCGCCCTGCCGTCGGGCACCTACCGGCTCACCGTGCACAAGGCCGACGTGGGCGAGGAGTTGGGCACACTCCGGCAGACGGACGTGCTCGGCCTCGTCTGCAACGACGTACTGACCCTGAAGAAGGTGACGGCGAAGGAACTCGTCGTCACGTCCGTGGGCAGGAAGACCAACCACGGCGGCTGCAACCCGGCACCGCACACCGTCCGGATCTCGCCCGCCGGCGACGACCTGGTGTTCCGCTCGGAGAGCGACGCGGAGGGCAAGCCCGAGGCGCGGCTGTCCAAGGTCGAGCAGGGGTGAGCACGCTCGTCCTGGTCGTGGTGGCCGCACTCTGGGGTGCCGCGGCGGGCACGCTGCTGCCCCGGCCCGCCCATCGGTTCTCCGTCGCGCAGGAGGAGGACTGGCGGGAGCGGTGTCCGGGCGGGCACCCGATCGGGGGCTGGCTCGGGTGGGCCCGGTGCCGGGACTGCACCGACTCGCCGTCGTACGGGCCCGGTACGGCTCTCATGGCCACCGTCACCGCCCTCGTCTGCGCCGCCCTCGCCGCGGCCACCGGCACCCGGCCCGAGCTGGGCGTCTGGCTGCTGCTGGCGCCCGTCGGCGTGCTGCTCACGGTCGTCGACCTGCGGGTGCGGCGGCTGCCCGACGCCCTGACCCTGCCGCTCGCGGGCGCCGCGCTGCTGCTGCTCGGCCTGGCCGCCCTCGTCCCCGAACACGCCGGCGACTGGCCCACCGCCCTGTGGGCCGCCCTCGCGCTCGGCGCCGGCTACTTCGTACTATGGCTCATCAACCCCGGCGGCATGGGCTTCGGCGATGTGAAGCTCGCGCTCGGGGTGGGGGCGGCGCTGGGGTGGTACGGCTGGCCGACGGTCATGCTCGGCACCTTCGCCGGGTTCCTGTTCGGGGCTCTGTACGGCGGTGCGCTGGTCGTTCTGCGGCGGGCGGGGCGCAGGACGGCGATCCCGTTCGGACCGTTCCTGCTCGGCGGAGGGCTCGTCGGGCTGCTGATCGGGGCGTACGCGGCGTGAGGTGGGGACCGAGGCGGGCGCGGCCTGACGTCCGCGAGTCGAAACGCCTGGCGTAGGCTGGTTCGGTCCGCCCACCCGTCTCCCACCACCACCCTTGTTTCGAGCGCTTCGCGCACACCTTCTTATTTGCTTGACGAAAGGGACGCCCCGGTGACCGAGAAGGCCGACCTCCAGTCTGTGCTCGACCGTGCCGCAGCGGGCGGGCGGATCACCCCAGAGGAGGCGCTCGACCTCTACCGGGACGCCCCGCTGCACGCGCTGGGCGCCGCCGCCGACGCCGTACGCCGCCGCAGGTACGCCGGCACCGAGCACATCGCGACGTACATCATCGAGCGCAACATCAACTACACGAACGTGTGCGTCACGGCGTGCAAGTTCTGCGCCTTCTACGCCGCCCCCAAGGACACGGCCAAGGGCTGGACCCGTGACCTCGACGACATCCTGCGGCGCTGCGCCGAGACCGTCGAGCTCGGCGGTACGCAGATCATGTTCCAGGGCGGCCACCACCCGGACTACGGCGTCGAGTACTACGAGACGCACTTCCGCGCCATCAAGGACGCCTTCCCGCAGCTCGTCATCCACAGCCTGGGGGCGAGCGAGGTCGAGCACATGGCCCGGATCTCCAAGGTGAGCGTCGAAGAGGCCATCACCCGCATCCACGAGGCTGGCCTGGACTCCTTCGCCGGCGCCGGTGCCGAGCTGCTGCCCGCGCGGCCGCGCAAGGCCATCGCCCCGCTGAAGGAGAGCGGCGAGCGCTGGCTGGAGATCATGGAGGCCGCGCACCGGCTGGGCGTCGAGTCCACGTCGACCATGCTGATGGGCACGGGCGAGACCAACGCCGAGCGCATCGAGCACCTGCGGATGATCCGTGACGTTCAGGACCGCACGGGCGGCTTCCGGGCCTTCATCCCGTACACCTACCAGCCCGAGAACAACCATCTGAAGGGCCGTACGCAGGCCACGATCTTCGAGTACCTGCGGATGATCGCGATCGCGCGGCTGTTCATGGACAACATCCAGCACATCCAGGGCTCCTGGCTGACCACCGGCAAGGAGATCGGCCAGCTGTCGCTGCACTACGGCGCCGACGACCTCGGCTCGATCATGCTGGAGGAGAACGTCGTCTCCAGCGCCGGCGCCAAGCACCGCTCCAACCGGCTGGAGATCATCGACCTGATCCGCAAGGCGGGGCGGGTGCCGGCTCAGCGGGCGACGACGTACGAGCACCTCGTCGTGCACGACGACCCGGCGAACGACCCCGTCGACGAGCGGGTGGCCTCGCACATCTCGTCCACGGCGATCGCGGGCGGCACGGCGCATCCCGAGCTGAAGATCCTCGCTTCCAACTGACCTGATCCGAGGACGAGTTGGAGACCATTCACACGGCCGACGAGGTCCGGTTCACCTGGGACTCGGAGCCGATCGTGGACGGTGCCGTCGTGGTGGGGCGGGACCGGATCGGCGCTGTGGGGACGTTCGAGGAACTGCGCGGGCGGTTCCCGGGTGCCCGGGTCCGCAGCTGGCCCGGTACCCTCGGCCCCGCGCGCGTCCACGAAGGTCCGCTCCCGGACGCCCCGACGCCACGTGAGCGTGTCCACGCGGTACTGAAACTCGGCGCTGTGGCGGTTCTGGAGGAGTACGTCGACTCTCCTGAACTGCGGGCCGCGGCCCAGCGGAACGACGTCGTGGTCCTCCCGCGCGCCCAGTCGATCGCCATCAGGCAGACCGGCCGTGCCGACCTCGCCGTACTCGACGAGACCGGCGCCTGCATCGCGACGGTCTGCGCGGGGCGCCTGGTGCACCGACGACGCTGATCAGCCCGCGAACGCCTCTCCGAACGCCCCCGAACTCTGGGTCACCCCACTGCAGTTGGCCGCCGCGTCGTCATCACCGGAGCTCCCCTTCTCGCACTGCCGGTCCCGGAACGTCGCCCACATCGACACCCACCCGATCCCCTTCTCCTCGGCGAAGTCCCGCACCTGCGCCGCGTCGTCGAGCGTGAACGTCTCGTTGTCGACGTCGTTGACGCCGAGCATCGAGGTGAGTGCCATGGCCCGCCAGGCGGTCGTGTCGGACGTGCCGAAGAGCTCCTTGAGCTGCGTGTGGGCGGCCTTGGCGGACGTGAGGGCGTAGTCGCCCATGTCGCCGGTGTACGACTCGCCGTAGTTCATCGTCATGAGGTTGACGGTGGAGACCTGCACGTCGTGCTGGTTGGCGGACTCCAGCAGCGCCACACCGTCGTCGTCGAGGCCGGAAGGCATCACCGGCAGCGTGAAGGAGACGCGGAGGTCGTCGCGCTCCTGCTGGAGCAGGGCGATCGCCTCCGAACGCAGGTCCACGGAGTCGGAGTCGGTCAGCTCGTCACCCTCGATGTCGAAGTCGGCCTGGGTGGAGCCCGCCGCGTCCAGGGCCTTCCCGTACGCCGCCGCCAGCTCGGACGCGCTGCCACAACTCGCCGCCATTTCCTTGCCGGAGGCACCGCCGAAGGAGACCCGGACGGTGGCGCCGTCCTGTTCGAGTTTCGAGATACGGGACTTGACGGCCGAGTCGGAAATGGGGGTGGAGCCGTTCCATTTCGGGGTGCAGTTACTCCCGTCCGAGATGACGAAAGCCAGGTTGTACGTCGCGGGGGAGCCGGCCGAGTCGTTTCCGGAGGCCTCGGTGGCGCTGACGTACGGGGCGTACGACGTGCTCGCGGCGGCCGTCCCGGAGGCCGACGGGGCGGCCGTTGCGGAGGACGGGGTGCTGGGCCGCTGGGGGCTCGGCGGCGCCGCGTCCGCCGTACCGCCGGAGCCCGCGGAGCACCCCGTGGTCAGCGCGAGCAGACAGGTGAGTCCGGCCGCCGTTTTCCCTGAGTACGTTTGCATGCTGGAAACCTCTCATCACTGAGGGGCCGTTGCCGAAAACTCTCAGGGAACGTACAGGTCAAGGCGTTTCTCATATGTGCCTCACATGGAGAGCGAGTTTGTGGCACATAAAGCCTCCGTAATCTCCGGGGAATGCATTCCGAGCCTGCCATCGAAAACCGCGCGGACGTCCGCCGGCGCAATGACGCCCGCGGTCGCCGCCGCAAACGCGGCAACGGGTCCGCCGAAGGGCCCGTGTTCGTTGACAACTCCGGACGCCGCTCCAAGCTGCTGCGTCGCCTCGGCCTCCTGGTCGGCGTCGGCTGCCTCGGGTACGCGGTCGTCCTGGGCATGGCCTTCATGGACGTCGGCACCTCGCTGACGCCGTCCCAACTGCTGCCCTTCGGGGGCGGCGGCCCTGCCGGTGCCCCGAACTCCGGTCCCGGGACCGGCACCCGGCCGCAGGGCGGGACCGGCACGCCGCCCGTGAAGCACTCCGGCACGCCGCCGACGGGCACCGCGACCGGCGAGCCGCCCGGCGCCGCCCCGACCGTGTCCGCCTCCCCGGCCGCCGCCGGCTGACCGGAACGCACCCACACCCATGACTACGACGACTCCCTCACGCGGCCGCCGCCGCGCCCCCACGCGGATCCAGCGGGCGGCGGGCAAGGCCGCGGCGCTGCAGAAACCGCGCGTCATCCTCGCCGGACTGCTCCTGCTCGCGCTGACCAGCGTCATGCTGCTCGACGGCTATCTGCGCGCCGAGGTCGGCGGCGACCAGCGCGTGCGCACCGGGGCCAGCTCCAGCCAGGTCCCCGACAAGGTCCTCGACGGCGGACCGATCCTCACCTTCCGGGGCGGTCAGGCCACCACCGTCTCCGTCCCGGACAAGACGATCGCGCTCACCTTCGACGACGGTCCGAACCCCACCTGGACACCGCAAGTCCTGGCGATCCTCAAGAAGTACGACGTCCCCGCCACGTTCTTCCTGGTCGGCTCGATGGTCTCGCGCTACCCGGGGATCGTCGCGGACCTGGTCGAGCAGGGCAACGAGGTGGGCATCCACACCTTCACCCACGTCGACCTCTCCTACCAGAGCGACGCCCGCGTCAAACGCGAGATGCAGCAGACCCAGCTGGCCCTCGCGGGCGCGGCCGGCATCACGACCACGCTGTTCCGGGCGCCGTACTCCTCGGAGACGGACGCCATCGACAACTACAGCTGGCCCGTCTACAAGAAGCTCGGCGAGCAGGGCTACACCAGCGTCTTCGTCGACACCGACAGCGACGACTGGAAGCGGCCCGGCGTCTCGAAGATCATCAAGTGGGCGACGCCGGACGACGGCGAGGGCGCGTCCGTCCTCTTCCACGACGCGGGCGGCGAGCGGTCACAGACGATCAAGGCGCTGCCGACGTACATCGAGAAGATGAAGGCCAAGGGCTACACCTTCACGACGATCAGCGGCGCCGTTCAGGAGGAGGAGTCGGCGGGCGGTCAGCAGGCGGGGGCCGGTGGTGTTCAGTCGGGTCGCGCTCAGGCCGGTGGGCAGCAGCCCGGTGGTCAGGCGGCGCAGCAGGAGCCGAACGGGCAGGCCGGTGCGGGTGCTTCGAGCCTCCAGGCCGCCCACCGCGAGGCGACCGGCGCGACGCTGTACGAGGGCAGGGCCCTGATCGGGGCCGTGGCCGTCGCCGAATGGACGGTGCCGGTGCTGTCGGTCGGCCTCCTCGTCGTCGGCGTCGCCGTGTTGGGCCGGTTCGGCATGATGCTGGTCCTCGCCCGCCGCCACTACCGGCAGCGCAACAGGCGCCGGTTCAGCTGGGGACCTCCGGTCCATCAGCCGGTGAGCGTGATCGTCCCGGCGTACAACGAGAAGGAGTGCATCGCCAACACTCTTGAGTCGCTGGCGAAGAGCACCCATCCGATCGAGATCATCGTGGTCGACGACGGCTCGACGGACGGCACCTCCGAGATCGCCCGGAACGCGGCCCACGAACTCGGCATGACCAACGTCCGTGTCATCCGCCAGGAGAACGCGGGCAAACCGGCGGCGCTGAACAACGGTGTGCGCAGCGCCGGCTACGACATTGTCGTGATGATGGACGGCGACACGGTCTTCGAGCCGGACACCGTACGGCAGCTGGTGCAGCCCTTCGCCGACCCCGAGGTCGGCGCCGTCGCCGGGAACGCCAAGGTCGGCAACCGCAACACCGTCATCGGCGCCTGGCAGCACATCGAGTACGTGATGGGCTTCAACCTGGACCGCCGTATGTACGACCTGCTGCGCTGCATGCCCACCATCCCCGGCGCGATCGGCGCGTTCCGCCGGGAGGCGGTGCTGGAGGTCGGCGGCATGAGCGAGGACACGCTCGCCGAGGACACGGACATCACCATCGCCATGCACCGCACGGGTTGGCGGGTCGTCTACCAGGAGCACGCGCGCGCGTGGACGGAGGCGCCGGGCTCCCTGAAGCAGCTGTGGTCGCAGCGCTACCGCTGGTCCTACGGCACCATGCAGGCGCTGTGGAAGCACCGCAAGTCCCTGACGGACAAGGGACCTTCGGGCCGCTTCGGCCGGGTCGGCATGCCTCTCGTCGTCATCTTCCAGATCGTCACGCCGGTCTTCGCACCGCTCATCGACGTCTTCACCGTCTACTCGATGATCTTCGTCGACTTCAAGGCGGCCCTGCTGGCCTGGCTGGCGGTGCTCGCCGTGCAGCTGGTCTGTGCCGCGTACGCCTTCCGCCTGGACCGCGAGCAGTACCGCTACCTGCTGATGATGCCCCTCCAGCAACTCGCCTACCGGCAGATGATGTACCTGGTCCTCATCCACTCCTGCATCACCGCGATGACGGGCGGCCGCCTGCGCTGGCAGAAACTGAAGCGCACCGGCGAGGTCGGAACGCCGGCGGGGGTGAGCTGAGGTGGGGGCCCACAGGAGAGGGGCGCTCGCCCGGCCCCTCGCCGCCGCGCCAGTCGCCGCCACGCCGGTTGCCGCTGTGACGGACGCCAAGGAGACCGGGACCGGCCCGGACCCGCGGCCCAAACCCTCCGCCAGGGACCGCTACTTCGACACCCTCCGAGCCGTCGCCCTCATCCGGGTCGTCACCTACCACACCTTCGGGTGGGCCTGGGCGGGCATGGTCTTCCCCTCGATGGGGGTGATGTTCGCGCTGGCCGGCACACTGATGGCGAAGTCCCTGGAGCGTCCCGCGCTCAAGGTGGTCCGCAGCCGGATGCGCCGGCTTCTGCCGCCCTTCTGGTTCTGGGGCGTCTTCGTGGTCGCGGCGATGCTGGTCCACGGCTGGATGCCTGGTCGGCAGATCGTCTACTGGATCGTCCCGCTCGGCGACCCGCCGGGCAGCGCATGGGCCGAGCAGGCCTGGGAGATCCTCTGGTACCTGCGGACGTACCTCTGGTTCGTCCTGCTCTCCCCGCTCCTGCTGCGCGTCTTCCGCCTGGCACCGGTGTCCGTCCTGCTCCTGTCCCTGGCACCGATCCTCGTCGTCCACTTCCTGTGGGAGCCCCCGGACAACCGCTTCGGCAGCGCGCTCACCGACCTGGCCACGTTCCTCTTCTGCTGGCTCCTCGGCTTCGCCCACCGCGACGGCGTCCTGCGCCGCCTCAAGCCGCTCGCCGTCGCCGTCCTCTCGCTCGCGGCGATCGCGTACGGCGGCTGGTACGCCTTCACTCACCAGGCCGAGACGGGCTCGTACGACCTGGACGACATCCCCCTCGCCCAGGCGTTCTGGTCGGCGGGCTATGTCACGCTCCTGATGTACGCGAAGGAGTTCTTCCGTATCGACTTCGCCCGGCTGACCCGCGTCCGCCCCCTCGACCGGCTCGTCACGGTCTTCAACGCCCGTGCCGTGACGATCTACCTCTGGCACGAGATCGCCCTGATCCTCGCCGTCCCGCTGATCGACCGGTTCTGGAACGTGCCCGCGTTCGAGAAGTACCTGCCGCTGGAGAGCCAGTGGTTCATGTTCGGCATCGGCTGGATCCTGATCGCGGTGTTCGTCCTGCTGTGCGGATGGGTGGAGGACGTGGCCGGGAAGAAGAAGCCGACGCTCGTCCCTTGAGGCCGTACTGCCACCGAGGGCGTGCGGCCGTACTGCCACAATGGGCCCGTGACCCGCGCATCCCTGGACAAGCAGCCGCACGAAGTCGCTTCGATGTTCGACAACGTGGCGGAACGGTACGACCTGACCAACGACGTGCTGTCGCTCGGCCAGGACCGCAGATGGCGCAAGGAGGTCGCCAGGGCCGTCGACGCCCGCCCGGCGCAGAAGATCCTGGACCTGGCCGCCGGTACGGCCACCTCCTCGCTGCCGTTCGCGCAGACCGGCGCGTACGTCGTGCCCTGCGACTTCTCCCTCGGGATGCTCCAGGTCGGCAAGCGCAAGCACACCTGGCTGCCGTTCACGGCGGGCGACGCGACGAAGCTGCCGTTCAAGGACGACACCTTCGACGCCGTGACGATCTCCTTCGGGCTGCGCAACGTCCAGGACTTCGACACCGCCCTGCGCGAGATGTACCGGGTGACGCGGCCCGGCGGCCGGGTGGTGATCTGCGAGTTCTCGCACCCGACCTGGGCGCCCCTGCGCACCGTCTACACCGAGTACCTGATGCGTGCCCTGCCCCCGGTCGCACGCGCGGTGTCCTCGAACCCCGACGCCTACGTCTATCTCGCCGAGTCCATCCGCGCCTGGCCCGACCAGCCCGCCCTCGCCGAGCGGCTGCGCAAGGCCGGCTGGGCGAAGGTCGCCTGGCGGAACCTGACGGGCGGGATCGTGACCCTGCACCGGGGTTTCAAGCAGAGCTGACGACGGGGTACGGATCCCCGGGCTCGTCCAGCTCGCGCTGCAGTCCGCCACCGGGCGGCCGTGGGGTGCGCGGCTCGCGCACCCCTCCGCCGCCCTCACCTTCGCCGAAGTCGAACCAGACGTAGACCATCGACTCCCGCGGCACCTCGGCACCGGGCTGGGGGTACTGGCGTACGACGTAGTCGACGACGACCAGGTGGAAGTCCGGCCGGTCCGGTGCGTTGAGGAGAAGGCCGTGCGACTTCGCTTCCTCGCGCGCGTCCATGGCCATCAGTCCGACGAGTTTCGGTACTCGCACCTCGGGCGTTTTGGGTGTTATGCGCACAGATGTCACCCCCAGCGGTACTGGCAGGTTAACCCTCCCGGGGTACCGTCCGGAAGCGCCAAGTACCTTTCTGCAACAGTCAATTACTCAGGGTGATGGAACCGGAATTGAGTTATGCAGTTCCGGTGTCACAGATCGAGCCGGTAGCAGTGCCCCTTCTGTCGTGCGTCCGGCGTGGCGAACACCTCGGCGAGCCGCATCCCCAGCCGCCGCGTCACCGCGATCGACCGCTCGTTGCGGGCGTCGACCATCGCCACCACACCCGGCACCCCGGCCGCGCGCACCCGGTCCAGCGTCAGCTGCGCGGCCGCGCTGACGTACCCCTTGCCCCAGTGCTCGCGCCCGAGCCGCCAGCCGATCTCGATCTCGTCCTTGGGACCCCACTCCCGCTCCCACGGCTGGGCGCCGGTGAAGCCGATGACCTGCTCGTTCTCGTCGAGGATGGTCCACAGGCAGTACCCGCGCTCGGCGTCGTGCCGGCGCTGACGGGCGGTGAGCTCCTCGTAGACGGACAACTCCGCGGCCCTCCCGCCGTGGAACTCCATGACATCCGGGTGCGCGAAGATCCGGTGCCAGGCGACGGCGTCCTCGTCGGTGGGGACACGGAGCCGTACGACAGGGAGAGCTCGGTTCACGGAGGCAGCCCTTCAGCCGGGTGATCAATGCTGCTGAATAGACTGCCCATGTCCAGTGCCGGTCGGCACACTGATTTCGAACTTGGGGAGATCCCGCCGTGACCGTCGTGCCCGAGCCCCACTCCTCGCCCCTCTCCGAGAACACCGCCGATGTGATCGTCGTGGGCGCGGGGCCGGCCGGCTCTGCGACGGCGTACCACCTGGCCAAGTCCGGCCTTGACGTCCTGCTGCTGGAGAAGACCGAGTTCCCGAGGGAGAAGGTCTGCGGTGACGGCCTGACCCCGCGCGCGACCAAACAGCTCGTGGCCATGGGCATCGACATCTCCGAGGAAGCGGGCTGGCTGCGCAACAAGGGCCTGCGGATCATCGGCGGCGGCGTGCGCCTCCAGCTCGACTGGCCCGATCTCGCCTCGTTCCCCGACTACGGCCTCGTCCGCAAGCGCGACGACTTCGACGAGCAGCTCGCCCGTCAGGCCCAGAAGGCCGGCGCCCGCCTCTACGAGCGCTGCAACGTCGGCGCCCCGATCATCGACGACCGCACCGGCCGCATCACCGGCGTCCACGCCAAGCTCGGCGAGGAGAAGCGCGAGGTCACCTTCCACGCGCCGCTGGTCGTCGCCGCCGACGGCAACTCCACGCGCCTGTCGCTGGCGATGGGCCTGCACCGCCGCGAGGACCGCCCGATGGGCGTGGCCGTACGGACGTATTTCGAAAGCCCCCGCCACGATGACGACTACCTGGAGTCCTGGCTGGAGCTGTGGGACCGCCGCGGCCCCGGCGAGGACCGCCTCCTGCCCGGCTACGGCTGGATCTTCGGCATGGGCGACGGCACGTCGAACGTCGGCCTGGGCGTGCTCAACACCTCGGACTCCTTCAAGGAACTGGACTGGCGCGAGGTCCTGAAGGCCTGGTGCGCCTCCATGCCGGAGGAGTGGGGCTACACCCCGGACAACATGACCGGCCCGATCCGCGGCGCGGCCCTCCCGATGGCCTTCAACCGCCAGCCGCACTACACCAAGGGCCTGCTGCTGGTCGGCGACGCCGGCGGCCTGGTGAACCCCTTCAACGGCGAGGGCATCGCCTACGCCATGGAGTCCGGCCAGATCGCCGCCGACGTCATCGTCCAGGCCCACGCCCGCTCGACGCCCGCGGGCCGTGAAATGGCCCTCCAGCGCTACCCGCGTGTCCTGAAGGACACCTACGGCGGCTACTACACGCTGGGCCGCGCCTTCGTGAAGCTCATCGGCAACCCGAAGGTCATGAAGATCGCGGCCCAGCGCGGCCTGACGCACCCCATGCTGATGAAGTTCACGCTGAAGCTGCTCGCGAACCTCACGGACCCGACCGGCGGCGACGCGATGGACCGCATCATCAACGGCCTCAGCAAGGTGGCACCGAAGGCCTGAGGGTCGGCCAGGCCCTGCTGAGAGAGTGGCCTCTGCCGCGCGGCCACTCTCGCCACAGGCCCTATGCCCTGCTGAGAGCCTCGACGTTGGCGGCCCGGCGCGCGAACACCTCGTCCCGCCGGTCCGCCACCTGCCGCAGGGCCTCCTTCCGCTCCCGCTTGGAGAGCCGGTCCACATAGACCTGTCCGTTGCAGTGGTCGGTCTCGTGCGCGAGGCAACGGGCGAAGTACCCCGTGCCCTCGACCACGATCGGCTCGCCGTCCTTGTCGAGCCCGCGCACCACGGCCCGGTCGGGGCGCGGTACGTCCATCACCGCGCCCGGCACCGACAGGCACCCCTCACTGTCGTCGAGGAGCCTCCTGTGCGCCGCGTCGAGCGGCTCCAGCACCGGGTTGACGATGTGCCCGACGTGCCGGACCCCGTCGTCGTCCGGGCAGTCGTACACGAACAGCCGCAGACCGACACCGACCTGGTTCGCCGCCAGTCCGGCCCCGTCGGCGATGTACATCGTCAGGAACATGTCGTCGATGAGCGCGGCGAGATCCGGCCCGAACTCGGTCACGTCCCGGCACGGCTTGTGCAACACCTCGTCACCCATCTCGGTGATCCTGCGCACCGCCCCACGCCGGGCCTCGGGTGCGAGCGGCGGATACGAGTCGACGGGCCTGCCTTGCACAAAAACGCTGGGCATCGCTTTTCTCCCCTTCTGTCCTTCTGCTGTTGCGGGTTGTGAGAATGCTGTGGTCGGCCGGGAATCAGGCTTCCGACCTCCGCAGACCCTCCCTACCCTCCGGGATTCATGACAACAGAACACACGCAGGAGCCCCAGGAGCAGACAGGTCACACGCGATCCGGCCACACCCGCAGACGCTTTCTGGCCGGTGCCGGGGGAGTGGCCGGCACCCTCGCCTTATGGCCCGCGGGAACCGCGAAGGCTGCTTCCGGCAGCCGCGTCGCCGTCCTGGGCGGCGGAGTCTCCGGCCTGAGCGCCGCCCACGAACTCGCCGAACGCGGCTACGCCGTCACCGTCTACGAGTACTACGACACCCTCGGCGGCAAGGCCCGCTCGATGCCCGTCCCGGGCACGGCGACCGGCGGCCGTGCGGACCTGCCCGCCGAGCACGGCTTCCGCTTCTTCCCCGGTTTCTACCGGAATCTGCCGGACACCATGCGCCGCATCCCCGTCCCCGGCAACGCGCACGGCGTCCACGACAACCTCGTCAGCGGCACCGAGGCCCTGTTCGCCCGCGCCGATGGCCGCCCCGACCTGCACTTCCCGCTGCGTCGCGTCACCACCCCGCCTCGCCCCGGCGACCTCACCCTCGGCTGGATCCGCGACCAGCTCCTGTCGGTCCTGGACCTCGGCACCCGCCTCCCCGCCCACGAGGTGGCCTACTTCGCCGACCGCCTGCTGGTCCACCTCACCAGCTGCGACGCCCGCCGCGAGCAGGTCTGGGAGAAGGTCGCGTGGTGGGACTTCATCCGCGCCGAGGAGATGAGCGAGGAGTACCGCACGCTCCTCGGCATCGGCCAGACCCGCAACCTCGTCGCCACCCGCGCGGAGGTGGCGTCCACCCGAACCGTCGGCCGCGTCATCATCGAAGCCCTGCTCCTGTGGGGCCTCCTCGGCCGCGGCATGGACGGCGACGCCGACATCGACCGCGTCCTCAACGCACCCACCAGCGAGGCCTGGATCGACCCCTGGGAGACCCACCTGCGCTCCCAGGGCGTCGAGTTCGTCCTCGGCACCCAGGTCCACGAGGTCCACTACGCCGGCGGCCGGGTGACCGGCGTCCGCGTCTCGGCCCGTGACGGCGGCGACGAACGCACCGTCACCGCCGACCACTACCTCTCCGCGCTGCCCGTCGAGCACGCGCGCGGGACGTGGGGACCGGCCCTGCGCGCGGCCGACCCCCAGCTCGCCCGGTGCGACGCGCTGCAGACGGACTGGATGACCGGCGTGATGTTCTACCTGCGCACGCCCACCCCCGTCGTGCACGGCCACATCAACTGCCTGGACTCGCCGTGGGCCGTGACCGGCGTCGGCCAGGCGCAGTTCTGGGACGGCCGGGACTTCTCCCGCGACTACGGCGACGGGCGCGCCAGAGACTGCCTCTCCGCGATCATCTCGGAGTGGGACAAGCCGGGCATCCTGTACGGCAAGACGGCGAAGGAGTGCACCAAGGAGGAAGTCGTCGCCGAACTCTGGGCTCAGCTCAAGGACGGCCTCAACGACGCCGGCAAGACCACGCTCCGGGACGAGGACCGCCTCGGCTGGTTCATGGACCCGGCCGTGACGGGCCTGGGCGGCCCGAACCCGCAGAACCGCGAGCAGCTCCTCATCCACCCCACGGGAACCCTCTACAACCGCCCCACGGCCCGCACAAAGGTCCCGAACTTCTTCCTCGCGGGCGACTACGTCCGCACCGACGTGGACCTGGCGTCGATGGAGGGCGCCAACGAATCGGCCCGCCTGGCCGTCAACGCCCTCCTGGAAGCGGACGATTCGGACACCGAGCACTGCCGGACCTGGGGGCTCTACCGGCCTCCGGAGCTGGAGCCGCTGAAGCGGGTCGACGAGGTGCGCTACAGGCTGGGTCTGCCCAACACCTTCGACCTCGGATGAGGCGTAAGGGCCGCTGCCCCCGAGCGGCTGCGGCCCTTACGTTGATCTCTGCGAGTCGGATGCGACTCGGCGGCGACTCAGAGGACGCGCACCGCACCCGACGCCGGGTACCCGGACAGGTCCTGGATGACGACGCCCTTGGACGGGTTGGCCGCGTCCAGGTACTGGCCGTCTCCGATGTAGACGCCCACGTGGTACGCGGAGCCCTTGCCGCCCCAGTACAGGATGTCGCCGACCTGAAGGTTCGACAGCGACACGTCGGTGCCGACCATCGACTGGTCCTGCGAGACCCGCGGCAGGTCGACGCCGACCTGCTTGAACGCGGCCTGGACCAGGCTGGAGCAGTCCCACGCGCTGGGGCCGGTGGCGCCCATGACGTACGCGTCGCCCAGCTGCGCCTTGAGGAAGGAGACGACCGTCCCGACGCTGCCGCTGGCGGGAGCGGACACGTCCGTGCTCGTGGAAGCGGAGGCGGACAGGGTGGTCCGCTCGGCGCTGCGGGAGGCGGCGGCCTCGGCGGCGGCCCGGCGGGCCTCCTCGGCCTTCTTCTTCGCCTCGGCCTTCTTCTTGGCCTCCGCGAGGTCCTTCTTGGCTTCCTTGGCCGCCGCGGCGGCGGCCGCGTCACGCTCGGCGTCGAGCTCGTAGTTCGCCGCCGCCAGCTGAGTGGCGTCCGCGGACTGGGCGAGCTGGTTCGCCAGGTCACCCGTGAGGGCGGGCAGTTCGATGGTCTGCGTCACCGGCTCGGCGGCGTTCGCCGTGGCCGCAGCGCCAGCCGCTGCCATGCTGAGGACGCCACCGGTAACTCCGGCGCGCATCGCGATGGTCGTCGTCGCGCTGCGGCGGGGCTTCCGGTGGCTGCGTATGTGAGCGGTGTGGGACATGAGAACAACCGGTATCAGGGGCTCCTCCATACCTACAAGAAACGTGTGCTGCGCCACAGTTGCTCAATGGCGGCCCCAAATTCCCGGCGTGACGCCCTTTATTGACGCCGTAACGGACATTGCGGACGCGTATCACTCAGCCCGTGATCACGGTCTTTCATCATTAAGTCCGAATTGCCCATCGCTTACCACTTGTTGAGACCGGTGGCCAAGCCCGGTTCTCAGGCCTCTCTCATCATGTGGCAGAGGTCACGCAACGGTCACGGCCTCGTGCGCGTCCTGTGCCCGGATCGCGCCCGCCGACGCTCGTGAATGCGTGCACGCGTCCACACCCCCCTCCGCGGCTCCCCCTGAAGTGTGAACGCGCTCCTCTACCAAGACATCCGGTCCATCACCAATTTGCATGCAAGAGAAGTCTCTTGATATTGAGACGACCCCTCCGAGCTGCGGCGACGAGCGAAAATGTCACCTCTGGTGATCACTCGGACGCTTCTCGTGCGAAGATCACCGCTCATCCGGCTTCATGATCCTTCGTCAGGTGGTGGAGATCACAAAGCTTGTGTAATACCCCGTGTCGCAGATCACAGAGCGGCAGGCATAGGATGCGAGGCAGTTGGGCTTGTGACCTGCTTCACATGTTCTCGATCTTCGCCGGGACGAGCGGGGCTTGTGGGACCGGTGAGGCGGAAGTGAGCCCAGTGCAACCGCCAGCAGTCAGTGCCGACTGAGAGGAGCGAGGAGCGGTGAACGCGTATGCGCCCATCCTCGTACTGGGAGCCCTCGGGGCAGGCTTTGCGATCTTCTCCGTGGTCATGGCCACGCTGATCGGTCCGAAGCGGTACAACCGGGCCAAGCTCGAAGCCTACGAGTGCGGTATCGAGCCGACCCCCACGCCGGCCGGCGGCGGGCGCTTCCCGATCAAGTACTACCTGACGGCGATGCTCTTCATCATCTTCGATATCGAGATCGTCTTCCTCTACCCCTGGGCCGTCACCTTCGACTCCCTGGGGATTTTCGGGCTCGTGGAGATGCTGCTCTTCGTGCTCACCGTCTTCGTCGCGTACGCGTACGTATGGCGGCGCGGCGGCCTGGAATGGGACTGAGGGGCCTTAAACGACATGGGACTCGAAGAAAAGCTGCCGAGCGGATTCCTGCTGACCACCGTCGAGCAGGCCGCGGGCTGGGTGCGTAAATCGTCCGTCTTCCCGGCCACCTTCGGCCTCGCCTGCTGTGCCATCGAGATGATGACCACCGGCGCCGGCCGTTACGACCTGGCGCGCTTCGGAATGGAGGTCTTCCGCGGCTCGCCGCGCCAGGCCGACCTGATGATCGTCGCCGGCCGGGTCAGCCAGAAGATGGCGCCGGTGCTCAGGCAGGTCTATGACCAGATGCCGAACCCCAAGTGGGTGATCTCCATGGGGGTCTGCGCCTCCTCGGGCGGCATGTTCAACAACTACGCGATCGTCCAGGGCGTCGACCACATCGTCCCGGTCGACATCTATCTGCCGGGCTGCCCGCCACGGCCCGAGATGCTGCTGGACGCCATCCTCAAGCTGCACGAGAAGATCCAGACCTCCAAGCTCGGCGTGAACGCCGAGGAGGCGGCCCGCGAGGCGGAGGAAGCGGCGCTCAAGGCTCTGCCCACGATCGAGATGAAGGGGCTGCTGCAGTGAGCGACGCGAACGGCACCAACGGCGCGAACGGGTCGAACGGGGTCAACCCCGAGAAGGACCTCTCCGCCTCCAACCTCCCCGGTCAGCGCGGCCAGGGCGGCGAGGAGATCCGCGTCCAGCGCGGCATGTTCGGAGCCAACAGCGGCGGCGACACCTCCGGCTACGGCGGTCTCGTCCGCTCGGTCCGGCTCCCGGGTCCGGCGAACCGCCCCTACGGAGGCTGGTTCGACGAGGTGGCCGACGAACTCGAAGGCGCGCTGGAGGAGCAGGGACTCCTCCCCGACAACGCCATCGAGAAGACGATCGTCGACCGCGGCGAACTCACCTTCCACATCGAACGTGAGCATCTGGTCCGCGTCGCCCGCACCCTGCGCGACGACCCGGCCCTGCGCTTCGAGCTGTGCACCGGCGTCAGCGGCGTCCACTACCTCGGTGACACGGGCCGCGAGCTGCACGCCGTCTACCACCTGCGCTCGATCACCCACAACCGGCTGATCCGCCTTGAAGTCAGCGCCCCCGACAGCGACCCGCACATCCCGTCGCTCGTCTCCGTATATCCGACGAACGACTGGCACGAGCGCGAGACGTACGACTTCTTCGGAATCGTCTTCGACGGTCACCCCGCCCTGACGCGGATCATGATGCCGGACGACTGGCAGGGCCATCCGCAGCGCAAGGACTACCCCCTCGGCGGCATCCCCGTCGAGTACAAGGGCGCCCAGATCCCGGCTCCGGACCAGCGGAGGTCGTACTCGTGAGCACGCAGTCAGCATCTGCCCGTGAGACCACCGAGGGCACCGTATATACGGTCACCGGTGGCGACTGGGACGAGGTCGTCCAGGCCGCGGCCCGCGCCGACGACGAGCGCATCGTCCTCAACATGGGTCCGCAGCACCCCTCCACCCACGGGGTGCTCCGCCTGATCCTGGAGATCGACGGCGAGACGGTCACCGAGGCCCGCTGCGGCATCGGCTATCTCCACACCGGCATCGAGAAGAACCTCGAGTACCGGACCTGGACGCAGGGCACCACGTTCGTGACGCGCATGGACTACCTGACGTCCTTCTTCAACGAGACCGCCTACTGTCTCGCCGTCGAGAAGCTCCTCGGCATCGAGGACCAGATCACCGAGCGCGCCAAGATCATCCGGGTGCTCCTGATGGAGCTGAACCGGCTCTCCTCCCACCTGGTGTGCATCGCCACCGGCGGCATGGAGCTCGGCGCCACCACGATCATGATCTACGGATTCCGTGATCGTGAAATGATTCTCGACATCTACGAGCTCATCACGGGCCTGCGGATGAACCACGCGTACATCCGCCCCGGCGGACTCGCCCAGGACCTGCCGCCCGGCGCGGTGGACCACATCCGCGAGTTCGTGAAGAAGATGAAGAAGAACCTCCCGGAGTACGACAAGCTCGCCACCGGGAACCCCATCTTCAAGGCCCGCATGCAGGACATCGGCTATCTCGACCTGGCCGGCTGCATGGCCCTCGGCGCCACCGGCCCGATCCTGCGCTCCACCGGCCTGCCGCACGACCTGCGCAAGTCGCAGCCGTACTGCGACTACGAGACCTACGACTTCGAGATCCCGACCGCCGACACCTGCGACTCCTACGGGCGCTTCCTGATCCGCCTGGAAGAGATGCGCCAGTCCCTCGGGATCGTCGAGCAGTGCCTGGACCGGCTCCAGCCGGGCCCGGTCATGGTCGCCGACAAGAAGATCGCCTGGCCCGCCCAGCTCGCCCTGGGACCCGACGGGCTCGGTAACTCCCTCGACCACATCAAGAAGATCATGGGCACCTCCATGGAGGCCCTGATCCACCACTTCAAGCTGGTCACCGAGGGCTTCCGCGTCCCACCGGGACAGGCGTACGCGGCCGTCGAGTCGCCCAAGGGCGAGCTCGGGGTGCATGCCGTCTCCGACGGCGGCACCCGCCCCTTCCGGGTCCACTTCCGTGACCCGTCCTTCACCAACCTGCAGGCCATGGCGGCGATGTGCGAGGGCGGCCAGGTCGCCGACGTCATCGTCGCCGTCGCGTCCATCGACCCCGTGATGGGAGGCGTCGACCGGTGACCACCTCTTCTTCCGAGCGGGGCGTCAGCCTGGGCATGCCCCAACTGCCCGCGCCCGGCTACCCGGACGACGTTCGAGCCCGGCTGGAGACCGACGCGCGCGAGATCATCGCCCGCTACCCGGACTCCCGGTCCGCCCTACTGCCGCTGCTGCACCTCGTGCAGTCGGAGGAGGGCCACGTCACGCGCACCGGGATGCAATTCTGCGCGGACGTGCTCGGCCTGACCACGGCCGAGGTCACCGCAGTCGCCACCTTCTACACGATGTACCGCCGCAAGCCCTCCGGCGACTACCAGGTGGGCGTCTGCACCAACACCCTGTGTGCGGTGATGGGCGGTGACGCGATCTTCGAGGAGCTCCAGGAGCACCTGGGCGTCGGCAACGGCGAGACCACCGACGACGGCAAGGTCACCCTTGAGCACATCGAGTGCAACGCGGCCTGCGACTTCGCGCCGGTCGTGATGGTCAACTGGGAGTTCTTCGACAACCAGAACCCCGCCAGCGCCAAGCGCCTGGTCGACGACCTCCGGGCGGGACGGCCCGTCGAGCCGACGCGTGGGGCTCGGCTGTGCACCTTCAAGGAGACCGCGCGGATCCTGGCCGGCTTCCCCGACGAGCGGCCCGGGGCCGTCGAGGAGAGCGGCAGCGCGGGACCGGCGTCGCTGGTGGGCCTCCGCCTGGCCAGGGGAGAGGCCGCACCCGCGCGCGTGGTCCATCCGCGGGACGGCGGCCCGCACCAGGAGCCGCAGGACAGGCCACTGCACGAACCGTCGCCGGCTGAACACCTCAGCTCGCACGACGCGCCGCAGGATTCGTCCGCGTCCGACCCAGCCCACCCGGCAGGGCCTGTCGCCGAGGAGGGGGAGTGATGACGTTGGCACCCGAGCTGAAGGAAAACAGCCCCGAGAAGCTGCTCGCACCCGTGCTGTCGGCCTTCTGGGACGAGGACAGGTCCTGGACGCTGGACGTCTACCGAAGGCACGAGGGGTACGAGGGCCTTCGCAAGGCGCTCGCCATGTCGCCGGACGACCTGATCGCGTACGTCAAGGACTCCGGTCTGCGCGGGCGCGGTGGCGCGGGGTTCCCGACAGGAATGAAATGGCAGTTCATTCCCCAGGGTGATGGAAAACCGCACTATCTAGTTGTCAACGCCGACGAATCGGAGCCCGGAACCTGCAAGGACATTCCGCTCCTCTTCGCGAACCCGCACAGCCTCATCGAGGGCATGATCATCGCGTGTTATGCCATCAGGTCGTCGCATGCCTTCATCTATCTGCGTGGTGAAGTCGTCCCTGTGCTGCGGCGGTTGCACTCGGCCGTGAGCGAGGCCTACGCGGCCGGCTACCTCGGCCAGAACATCCTCGGTAGCGGCCTCGATCTCGAACTCACCGTGCACGCGGGCGCGGGCGCGTACATCTGCGGTGAGGAGACCGCACTGCTCGACTCGCTCGAAGGCCGCCGTGGTCAACCGCGGCTCCGGCCCCCCTTCCCTGCGGTGGCAGGTCTCTACGCCTGCCCGACTGTTGTGAACAACGTCGAGTCGATCGCGTCGGTTCCCGCGATCGTGAATCGGGGCAAGGACTGGTTCCGGTCGATGGGCAGCGACAAGTCCCCGGGCTTCACGCTCTACTCGCTCAGCGGCCATGTCGCCAACCCCGGCCAGTACGAGGCCCCGCTCGGGATCACGCTCCGGCAGCTGCTGGAGATGAGCGGCGGGATGCGGCCCGGGCACCGCCTGAAGTTCTGGACGCCGGGCGGCTCCTCGACGCCGATGTTCACCGACGAGCACCTCGACGTCCCTCTCGACTACGAAGGAGTGGGCGCCGCGGGTTCCATGCTCGGCACGAAGGCTCTCCAGTGCTTCGACGAGACGACCTGCGTGGTGCGCGCCGTCACCCGCTGGACCGAGTTCTACGCCCACGAGTCCTGCGGCAAGTGCACGCCCTGCCGCGAAGGCACGTACTGGCTCGTGCAGTTGCTGCGCGACATCGAGGCCGGCAAGGGCGTCATGTCCGACCTCGACAAGCTGAACGACATCGCCGACAACATCAACGGCAAGTCCTTCTGCGCCCTCGGCGACGGTGCCGCCTCGCCGATCTTCTCCTCGCTGAAGTACTTCCGTGAGGAGTACGAGCAGCACATCACGGGCCGCGGCTGCCCCTTCGACCCGGCCAAGTCGACGGCCTGGGCCGACCACCGCACGGAGGTGAACGCATGACTGTGACCACCAGCGCTCCCTCCGGAGGGGGAGAGACGGCGGTCCCGCCGGAAGATCTCGTGTCGCTGACGATCGACGGAGTCGAGATCAGCGTGCCGAAGGGCACCCTGGTCATCCGGGCCGCCGAGCAACTAGGCATCGAGATCCCCCGCTTCTGCGACCATCCCCTGCTCGACCCGGCCGGCGCCTGCCGCCAGTGCATCGTCGAGGTCGAGGGCCAGCGCAAGCCGATGGCGTCCTGCACGATCACGTGCACGGACGGCATGGTCGTGAAGACGCACCTGACCTCGCAGGCCGCCGAGAAGGCCCAGAAGGGTGTGATGGAGCTCCTGCTCATCAATCACCCGCTGGACTGCCCGGTCTGCGACAAGGGCGGCGAGTGCCCGCTGCAGAACCAGGCCATGTCGCACGGCCAGTCCGACTCCCGCTTCGAAGGAAAGAAGCGGACGTACGAGAAGCCCGTGCCGATCTCCACACAGGTGCTGCTCGACCGCGAGCGGTGCGTGCTGTGTGCCCGCTGCACACGGTTCTCCAACCAGGTCGCGGGCGACCCGATGATCGAGCTGATCGAACGCGGTGCGCTCCAGCAGGTCGGTACCGGTGAGGGCGACCCCTTCGAGTCGTACTTCTCCGGCAACACCATCCAGATCTGCCCGGTCGGCGCGCTGACCTCGGCGGCGTACCGATTCCGCTCCCGCCCCTTCGACCTGGTGTCCTCGCCGAGCGTGTGCGAGCACTGCTCCGGCGGCTGCGCCACCCGCACCGACCACCGGCGCGGCAAGGTCATGCGGCGCCTGGCCGCCAACGACCCCGAGGTCAACGAGGAGTGGATCTGCGACAAGGGGCGGTTCGGCTTCCGGTACGCGCAGCAGCGCGACCGGCTCCAGACGCCTCTGGTGCGCAACGCCGAGGGTGAACTCGAACCGGCGTCCTGGCCGGAGGCGCTGCAGATCGCGGCTCAGGGACTGCTCGCCTCCCGCGGCCGGACCGGCGTGCTGACAGGCGGCCGTCTCACCGTCGAGGACGCGTACGCGTACAGCAAGTTCGCGCGCGTGGCGCTCGACACCAACGACATCGACTTCCGCGCGCGCATGCACAGCAGCGAGGAGGCCGACTTCCTCGCCGCGCGGGTCGCCGGTCACGGTCGCGACCTCGACGGTACGGGCGTCACGTACAGCGCGGTGGAGAAGGCACCGGCCGTCCTGCTGGCCGGGTTCGAGGCCGAGGAGGAGGCGCCCGGCATCTTCCTGCGGCTGCGCAAGGCCTGGCGCAAGCACGGCCAGAAGGTCTTCTCGCTCGCCACGCACGCCACGCGCGGACTGGAGAAGGCCGGCGGCACCCTGCTGCCCGCCGCCCCCGGCACCGAGACCGAGTGGCTGGACGCGCTCGCCGGCGGGGTCGGCCTGGACGAGGCAGGAACGAAGGCGTCCGAGGCACTGCGCACCGAGGGCGCGGTGATCGTCGTCGGCGAACGTCTGGCCGCTGTGGCGGGGGGACTCACCGCCGCCGCACGGGCCGCCTCCGCGACCGGTGCCCAGCTGGTGTGGATCCCGCGCCGGGCGGGGGAGCGTGCTGCCGTCGAGGTGGGCGCGCTGCCGTCGCTGCTGCCGGGCGGACGTCCCGCGACCGACCCACGCGCGCGGGAGGAGGTCGCCGCCGTCTGGGGTGTCGCCGAACTCCCGCACCGCTACGGCCGCGACACCGGCCAGATCGTCGAGGCCGCCGCGACCGGCGAACTGCAGGCCCTGCTGGTCGCGGGCGTCGAGGTCGCCGACCTGCCCGACCCGGCACGCGCGCGTGAGGCGCTCGGCGAGGTCGGCTTCGTGGTGTCGCTGGAGCTGCGGCCCGGCGAGGTGACCGAACTGGCGGACGTCGTGCTGCCGGTCGCCGCAGTCGCCGAGAAGGCCGGAACCTTCCTCAACTGGGAAGGCAGGGTGCGCTTCTTCGAGGCCGCGCTCAAGCCCGACCAGATGACCCGCCGCCTGGCTCCGACCGACGCGCGCGTGCTGCAGATGCTGGCCGATGCCATGGACGTGCACCTGGGCCTGCCGGATCTGCGCACCACGCGCGCGGAGATCGACCGGCTCGGCGCCTGGGAGGGACCGCGGGCCACCGAACCCCTGGAGATCGCCGCCCAGTTGCCGAGGCCGGCCGCCGGTGAGGCCGTTCTGGCCGGGCACCGGCTGCTGCTCGACCAGGGCCTCCTCCAGCAGGGCGACGAGGCGCTCGCCGGCACCCGGCACGCCGCCCACGCGCGTGTGTCGGCCGCCACGGCCGCCGAGGCCGGTGTGAAGGACGGCGACGTTCTCGCCGTGACCGGCCCCGCCGGAGTCACCGAACTGCCGCTGCAGATCACGGAGATGCCCGACCGGGTGGTGTGGCTCCCGCTGAACTCCGCGGGTGCCGGCGTCGCCTCCGACACCGGGGCGCTGCCCGGCTCACTCGTCCGCATCGGCCCGGCGACGCTCGCGTCCGAGGCCCCCGAGGAGGTGGAGGCATGAGCCCTTTCCTCGCCGCTGAAGACCTCTCGATGTTCGGCCGCGACCCCTGGTGGCTGGTCGTCATCAAGGCGGTGTTCTGCTTCGCCTTCCTGATGGTGACCGTGCTGTTCTCCATCGTCTGGGAACGCAAGGTCGTCGCCTGGATGCAGCTGCGCATCGGCCCCAACCGGCACGGCCCCTGGGGCATGCTCCAGTCGCTCGCCGACGGCATCAAGCTGATGCTCAAGGAAGACGTCATCGTCAAACGCGCGGACAAGGTCGTCTACGTCCTCGCGCCGATCGTCGCGGCCATCCCGGCCTTCATGGCGATCGCGGTGATTCCCTTCGGCCCGGCCGGCAACGAGATCTCGATCTTCGGCCAGCGCACCACGATGCAGCTCACCGACCTGCCGATCGCGATGCTCTACATCCTCGCGGTCGCCTCGGTCGGCATCTACGGCATCGTCCTTGCGGGTTGGAGTTCCGGATCCACCTACCCGCTGCTCGGCGGCCTGCGTTCCTGCGCGCAGATGATCTCGTACGAGATCGCCATGGGCGCGGCGTTCGCCTCGGTGTTCCTCTACTCCGGTTCGATGTCGACCTCGGCGATCGTCGAGGCGCAGCAGGACCGCTGGTACATCGTGCTGCTGCCGGTGTCCTTCCTGATCTACATCGTGACGATGGTCGGCGAGACCAACCGCGCGCCCTTCGACATGCCGGAGTCCGAGGGCGACCTCGTCGGCGGCTTCAACACCGAGTACTCGTCGATCAAGTTCGCGATGTTCATGCTCGCCGAGTACGTGAACATGGTGACGGTCTCGGCGGTGTCCGTGACGCTCTTCCTGGGCGGCTGGCGGGCCCCGTATCCGGTCAGCACCTTCTGGGAGGGCGCGAACCACGGCTGGTGGCCGCTGCTCTGGTTCGTGATCAAGGTCCAGTTGCTGCTGTTCTTCTTCATCTGGCTGCGCGGCACGCTGCCCCGCGTCCGCTACGACCAGCTGATGAAGCTCGGCTGGAAGGTCCTCATCCCGGTCTCCGTGGTCTGGCTGATGCTCGTCGCGACCGTGCGAACGCTCCGGAACGAGAACTACGACTTCGCCGACATCGCCCTCTACGTCGGCGGCGGCGTCCTCGCGCTGCTCCTGCTCTCCTTCGTGGCGGACATGTTCCGCGACCGGGCGAAGACGGCCGAGCAACCCGTCGACGAATCCACCGGCTTCGACGCGATGGCGGGCGGATTCCCCGTGCCGCCACTGCCCGGACAGGAACTTCCGCCGGTGCCGCGGCGCCGCCCGCGCCGTGAGCGGGAGCTGATTGTCAGTGGTGGGCCCGATACTCAGAGTGACGGATCTCTGGATGGAAAGGAGGCGTCCGATGGCTGAGGAGCCCAAGGAGACCAAGCCCGGTTTCCAGAACCCCGTGGCCGGCTTCGGCGTGACCTTCAAGGCCATGTTCAAGAAGCGGCTGACCGAGCAGTACCCGGAGCAGCAGAAGACCACCGCTCCGCGCTTCCACGGACGGCACCAGCTCAACCGCCATCCGGACGGCCTGGAGAAGTGCATCGGCTGCGAGCTGTGCGCCTGGGCCTGCCCCGCCGACGCCATCTATGTGGAGGGCGCCGACAACACCGACGAGGAGCGCTACTCGCCGGGCGAGCGGTACGGCCGCGTGTACCAGATCAACTACGCCCGCTGCATCCTGTGCGGCCTGTGCATCGAGGCGTGCCCCACGCGCGCGCTCACGATGACCAACGAGTTCGAGCTCGCGGACTCCAGCCGCGCCAACCTCATCTACACCAAGGAGCAACTGCTCGCCGGCCTTGAGGACGGCATGGTCGACAGCCCCCATGCCATCTACCCGGGCACGGACGAGCAGGACTACTACCGGGGTCTGGTGACGGAGGCCGCGCCGGGCACGACCCAGCAGGTCGCGCTCTCCAAGGGCGAGGTCCCGCAGGAGGCGGACTCGACCTTCGGTGAGGACGAACCGGCGTCCGAGAAGGTGATCGGGCGATGACCGAGCAACTCGCCGCCTACTCCACCTCCACCGGAGAGGCCTTCCAGTTCTGGGTCCTCGGCACCGTCGCCGTGATCGGCGCTCTGTGCACCGTCTTCATGAAGAAGGCCGTGCACAGTGCGCTCTGTCTCGCCGGGACCATGATCATCCTGGCGGTCTTCTACCTCGCCAACGGCGCCTACTTCCTGGGCATCGTGCAGATCGTCGTCTACACCGGCGCGATCATGATGCTGTTCCTGTTCGTGGTGATGCTTGTCGGCGTCACGGCCGCGGACTCCCTGAAGGAGACCATCAAGGGCCAGCGCTGGCTGGCCCTTCTGTGTGGCCTGGGCTTCGGCATCCTGCTGATCGGTGGTATCGGCAACGCCTCGATCACGGACTTCAACGGCCTCGCCCAGGCGAACGCGAACGGCAACGTGGAGGGCCTCGCCGCTCTCATCTTCACCAAGTACGTCTTCGCCTTCGAGGTCACCGGCGCTCTGCTGATCACGGCCGCCATCGGCGCCATGGTGCTCACGCACCGCGAGCGCACCGAGCGCGCCAAGACCCAGCGCGAGATGTCCGAAGAGCGCGTGCGCGAAGGCAAGCACGTCCCGCCGCTGCCGGCCCCCGGCGTGTACGCCCGCCACAACGCGGTCGACATCGCGGGCCTCCTGCCCGACGGCACCCCGTCCGACCTCACGGTCAGCAAGACGCTGCGCGAGCGCGGCCAGATCCGTGACGTGTCCACCGAGGCGCTGAACGACCTGCGGGCCCTTGAACAGCGCGCGGAGGAGCGGCTGGAGCGGACCGCGATCGAGCCGTCGACCTTCAAGCGGCCCGAGGAGGCGTCGAAGTGAACCCGGTCAACTACCTCTACCTCGCCGCCCTGTTGTTCACGATCGGCGCCACCGGCGTGCTGATCAGGCGCAACGCGATCGTCGTCTTCATGTGCATCGAGCTCATGCTCAACGCGTGCAACCTCACGCTCGTGGCCTTCTCACGGATGCACGGCAATCTCGACGGCCAGATCATCGCCTTCTTCACGATGGTCGTCGCCGCCGCGGAGGTCGTGGTCGGGCTCGCGATCATCGTGTCGCTGTTCCGTTCCCGCCACTCGGCCTCGGTCGACGACGCCAGCCTGATGAAGCTCTAAGGGGTCGGAAGAATCGTGGAGAACCTGATTGCGCTGCTGATCGCGGCGCCATTGCTCGGAGCGGCCCTCCTGTTGTGCGGCGGCCGGCGTCTCGACGCCGTCGGACAGTGGATCGGCACGCTCCTGTCGTTCGTCTCCTTCGTCTTCGGCGTGATCCTCTTCGCCGATCTGCTGGGCAAGGACGCCGAGAGCCGGACCCTCACCCAGCACCTGTACAGCTGGATCCCGGTCGAGGGCTTCCAGGCGGACGTCGCCTTCCGCCTCGACCAACTGTCGATCACGTTCGTGCTGCTGATCACCGGCGTCGGCTCACTGATCCACCTGTACTCGGTCGGGTACATGGAGCACGACGAGCGGCGCCGCCGCTTCTTCGGCTATCTGAACCTGTTCCTCGCGGCGATGCTGCTGCTCGTCCTCGCCGACAACTACCTGCTGCTGTACGTCGGCTGGGAGGGCGTCGGTCTCGCCTCCTACCTGCTGATCGGCTTCTGGCAGCACAAGCCCAGCGCCGCCACGGCCGCGAAGAAGGCCTTCCTGGTCAACCGCGTCGGCGACATGGGCCTGTCGATCGCGATCATGCTCATGTTCCTGTGGTTCGGCACTTTCGCGTTCGGACCGGTGCTCGGCACCGGCGAGGAGGCCGGGCTCGCCGCCGACACGAGCGAGGGCAGGCTCACCGCCATCGGCCTGATGCTGCTGCTCGCCGCCTGCGGCAAGTCGGCCCAGGTGCCGCTGCAGTCCTGGCTCGGGGACGCGATGGAGGGCCCGACTCCGGTCTCGGCCCTCATCCACGCCGCGACGATGGTGACCGCGGGCGTCTACCTGATCGTCCGCTCCGGGGCCATCTTCAACGCGGCGCCGGACGCGCAGCTGGTCGTCACCATCGTCGGTGCCGTCACGCTCCTCTTCGGTGCGATCGTCGGTTGCGCGAAGGACGACATCAAGAAGGCGCTGGCCGGCTCGACCATGTCGCAGATCGGCTACATGGTCCTCGCCGCCGGCCTCGGCCCCATCGGCTACGCCTTCGCGATCATGCACCTGGTGACCCACGGCTTCTTCAAGGCCGGGCTGTTCCTCGGCGCCGGTTCGGTCATGCACGGCATGAACGACGAGGTGGACATGCGCAAGTACGGCGCTCTGCGCAAGTACATGCCGGTCACCTTCGTCACCTTCGGCCTCGGCTACCTCGCGATCATCGGCTTCCCCGGTCTGTCCGGCTTCTTCTCCAAGGACAAGATCATCGAGGCGGCGTTCGCCAAGGGCGGCACCGAGGGCTGGATCCTCGGCGGCTGCGCGCTGCTGGGCGCGGCCATCACGGCGTACTACATGACGCGCGTGATGCTGATGACGTTCTTCGGCGAGAAGCGCTGGCAGCCCGACGAGAAGGGCAACGAGCCGCACCCGCACGAGTCGCCCAAGGTCATGACGATCCCCATGATCGTGCTGGCCGTCGGGTCGGTGGCCGCAGGTGGGTTCTTCAGCATCGGCGAACGCTTCGTGCACTGGCTGGAGCCCATCACCGGGTTCGAACACGGCCACCCGCCGATCAGCGCGGGAGTCGTCACCGGCGCGACCGTCGCGTGCATGGTCATCGGCGTCGCCATCGCCTACGGCCAGTACGGCCGCCGGCCGGTCCCGGTCGTCGCCCCGCGCGGGTCGCTGCTCACCCGGGCCGCTCGGCGCGACCTGCTCCAGGACGACTTCAACCATGTCGTCCTCGTGCGAGGCGGCGAACACCTCACGCGCTCCCTGGTGTACGTCGACCACACCCTGGTCGACGGCGTCGTCAACGGCACGGCGGCCTCGGTCGGCGGTCTGTCCGGACGGATGCGCAAGCTCCAGAACGGCTTCGCGCGGTCGTACGCGGTCTCGATGTTCGGCGGTGCGGCGGTCCTCATCGCCGCGACCCTGCTGATGAGGGCGGTCTGATACCGATGTCCTTTCCTCTGCTGACAGCTACGGCGGCGCTCCCGGCGATCGGGGCGATCGCCACGGCCGCCGTACCGGCCGCCTGGCGCACCGCCGCCAAGTGGCTGGCGCTGCTCTTCTCACTCGCCACGCTCGCCCTCGCGATCACCGTCCTGGTCCGTTTCGACCCGGACGGTGGCCGCTACCAGCTCACCGAATCCCACGCCTGGATCGCGGAGTTCGGGGTCCGCTACGAACTCGGCGTCGACGGCATCGCGGTGGCGCTGATCGCGCTGACGGCGCTGCTGATGCCGTTCATCATCCTCGCGGGCTGGCACGACGCCGACCCGCTGGAGACCGGCAGCAGGCGCTGGCGGCCCACACAGGGCTTCTTCGCCCTGATCCTGGCCGTCGAGGCGATGGTGATCCTCTCCTTCGAGGCCACCGACGTCTTCCTCTTCTACATCTTCTTCGAAGCCATGCTCATCCCGATGTACTTCCTCATCGGCGGCTTCGGGGACCGTGCCCACGAGCACGGCGAGAAGGTGGCGGCGACGCAACGGTCGTACGCGGCCGTGAAGTTCCTGCTCTACAACCTGGTCGGCGGTCTGATCATGCTGGCCGCGGTGATCGGCCTGTATGTGGTCGCCGGGAACTTCAGCCTTCAGGAGATCGCCGAGGCCCGGGCCAACGGCACTCTCGACATGGCGACGAACACCGAACGCTGGCTGTTCCTCGGCTTCTTCTTCGCCTTCGCCGTGAAGGCGCCGCTGTGGCCGCTGCACACCTGGCTGCCCAACGCGATGGGGGAGGCCACCGCTCCGGTCGCCGTCCTCATCACCGCTGTCGTCGACAAGGTGGGCACCTTCGCGATGCTCCGCTTCTGCCTCCAGCTCTTCCCGGAGGCAAGCAAGTGGGCGACACCCGCGATCCTCGTACTGGCGCTGATCAGCATCATCTACGGGGCTCTGCTCGCGGTCGGGCAGCGGGACATCAAGCGGCTGGTGGCGTACGCGTCGATCTCCCACTTCGGCTTCATCATCATGGGCATCTTCGCGATGACCAGCCAGGGTCAGTCCGGCGCGACGCTCTACATGGTCAACCACGGTATTTCCACCGCCGCGTTGATGCTGGTGGCCGGCTTCCTGATCTCCCGGCGCGGCTCGCGGCTCATCGCCGACTACGGCGGTGTGCAAAAGGTCGCCCCGGTGCTCGCCGGCACCTTCCTGATCGGCAGCCTGGCGACCCTGTCGCTGCCGGGCCTGGCGCCCTTCGTCAGCGAATTCCTGGTCCTGGTCGGCACGTTCACGCGCTACCCGGTGATCGGCATCATCGCCACCTTCGGCATCGTGCTCGCCGCGCTCTACACACTCGTCCTCTACCAGCGGACGATGACGGGCCCGGTGAAGGCGGAGGTCTCGGCGATGCCCGACCTCAGGGTGCGTGAACTCGTGGTCGTCGCCCCGCTGGTCGCCTTGCTGATCTTCCTGGGCGTCTACCCGAAGCCCCTCACGGACATCGTCAACCCGGCGGTCAAGCAGACCATGTCCGACGTACAGAAGAAGGACCCCCAGCCAGAGGTGGAGGCCGCCAAGTGAGCGCATCAGCTGTCCACAGCCTGTGGACAACCGCGGCCGATCCGATCTCGAAGATCGACGCACCCAAGATCGAGTACGGACAATTGTCGCCCACCTTGATCATCGTCGGAGCGGCGATCATCGGGGTACTGATCGAGGCGGTCGTCCCGCGCAAGTCCCGTTACTACGCGCAGGTGTTCGTCTGTGTCGTGGCGCTCGTCGCCGCCTTCGCCGCGGTCGTGGCGCTCGCAGCCGGCGGATACGCCACCACCAAGGCGGGCATCGCCGCGATGGGCGCGATCGCCGTCGACGGACCCGCCCTCTTCCTGCAGGGCACGATCCTGCTGGCGGGCCTGGTCGGCCTGTTCACCTTCGCCGAGCGGCGACTCGACCCCGAGGCCCACGGCAACCGGGTCGACTCCTTCGCGGCGCAGGCCGCGTCCGTGCCGGGCAGCGACAGTGAGAAGGCCGCCGTCAAGGCCGGGTTCACCACCACTGAGGTGTTCCCGCTGCTCATGTTCGCCGTCGCCGGCATGCTGATCTTCCCGGCGGCCAACGACCTGCTGACGCTGTTCATCGCGCTGGAGGTCTTCTCGCTCCCGCTGTACCTGATGTGCGCGCTGGCCCGCCGCAAGCGGCTCATGTCGCAGGAAGCCGCGGTCAAGTACTTCCTGCTGGGCGCCTTCGCTTCCGCGTTCACCCTGTTCGGCATCGCGCTGCTGTACGGGTACGCGGGTTCCGTGTCGTACGCGACGATCGCGCAGGTCGTCGACGGTACGGTCCCGGACGTCACCCCGGCGCTCGCGGACACGATGGGCAACGACGCGCTGCTGCTCGTCGGCGCCGCGATGATCGTCATGGGCCTGCTGTTCAAGGTGGGCGCAGTGCCGTTCCACATGTGGACGCCCGATGTCTACCAGGGCGCGCCGACACCGGTGACCGGGTTCATGGCGGCGGCGACGAAGGTGGCGGCGTTCGGCGCGCTGCTCCGCATCCTCTACGTCGTGCTGCCAGGCCTGCGCTGGGACTGGCGGCCGGTCATGTGGGGCGTCGCGATCGTCACCATGCTGGGCGGTGCGATCGTCGCGATCACGCAGACCGACATCAAGCGGCTGCTGGCGTACTCGTCGATCGCGCACGCGGGCTTCATCCTCGCGGGTGTCATCGCGACCACGCCGGACGGGGTGTCGTCCGTTCTCTTCTACCTGGCCGCCTACTCGTTCGTGACGATCGGGGCGTTCGCGGTGGTGACGCTGGTGCGTGATGCCGGCGGTGAGGCGACGCACCTGTCCAAGTGGGCCGGTCTGGGCCGTCGTTCACCCATGGTCGCGGCCGTGTTCGCGGTGTTCCTGCTGGCCTTCGCCGGCATCCCGCTGACCTCCGGCTTCGCCGGGAAGTTCGCCGTGTTCAAGGCGGCGGCGGAGGGCGGGGCGGGCCCGCTGGTCGTGGTCGGTGTGATCTCGTCCGCGATCGCGGCGTTCTTCTACATCCGCGTCATCGTCCTGATGTTCTTCAGCGAGCCGAACCCGGAGGGGCCGACGGTGGCCGTTCCGTCACCGCTGACGATGACGGCGATCGGGGTGGGCGTGGCGGTCACGCTGGTGTTGGGTGTGGCGCCGCAGTACTTCCTGGATCTGGCCGGCAATGCGGCGGTGTTCGTGCGCTGACCTGGCGCACGACTGTAGGGCGGTGGCCCGGCTTCCCTCGGGGGGATGCCGGGCCACCGCGATGTGGTGGGGCCTGCGGTGGGGTGGGGGCCGCGACGTGGTGGGGCCCGCGATGCGAGGGGGCCAGCCGTACCGATAGCTCAGGGCTATCGCTCGCTCACGGACCGGTGAACGGTGAGCCTGTGGATAACTCCGGCGCTGTCGGTGGCGACCCCTATCGTGGAGGCAGTGGTCGAGGGTCGACGTACGGGGGACACGGCGATGGGTGCGACGGGCGGGATCAGCGAGATGCCAGGGGTGAGCGAGGTGGCACAGGCCGGTGACGGCGAGGTGCTGGCCGCGCTGCAGCGGGTCTTCGGCTACGAGGCCTTCCGCGGCGAGCAGGAAGCCGTCATCGAGCATGTGGTGGCCGGCGGCGATGCCGTCGTGCTCATGCCGACCGGCGGCGGGAAGTCGCTGTGCTACCAGATCCCGTCCCTGGTCAGACCGGGTACGGGCATCGTCGTCTCGCCGCTCATCGCCCTGATGCAGGACCAGGTGGACGCGCTGCGGGCGCTCGGGGTGCGCGCCGGGTTCATCAACTCCACGCAGGACTTCGACGAGCGGCGCGTGGTGGAGGCGGAGTTCCTCGCGGGCGAGCTGGACCTGCTCTACCTGGCGCCGGAGCGGCTGCGGGTCGAGTCGACGCTGGACCTGCTGTCACGCGGCAAGATCGCCGTGTTCGCGATTGACGAGGCACACTGCGTGTCCCAGTGGGGGCACGACTTCCGCCCGGACTACCTGGCCCTCTCGCTGCTCGGCGAGCGCTGGCCGGACGTCCCGCGCATCGCGCTCACGGCAACGGCCACGCACGCGACGCACCAGGAGATCACCCAGCGGCTGAACATGCCGACGGCCCGGCACTTCGTGGCGAGCTTCGACCGGCCCAACATCCAGTACCGGATCGTGCCGAAGGCGGACCCGAAGAAGCAGCTGCTGAGCTTCCTGCGCGAGGAGCACGCGGGCGACGCCGGCATCGTCTACTGCCTGTCGCGGAAGTCCGTGGAGGCGACGGCCGAGTTCCTGAGCCGCAACGGCATCGAGGCGGTGCCGTACCACGCCGGCCTGGACGCGGGCACGCGCGCGGCGCACCAGTCCCGGTTCCTGCGGGAAGAGGGGCTGGTCGTGGTGGCGACCATCGCCTTCGGGATGGGCATCGACAAGCCGGACGTGCGGTTCGTCGCCCACCTCGACCTGCCGAAGTCGGTCGAGGGCTACTACCAGGAGACGGGCCGCGCCGGCCGTGACGGACTGCCCTCCACGGCCTGGATGGCCTACGGCCTCAACGACGTCATTCAGCAGCGCAAGCTGATCCAGTTGGGCGAGGGCGACGAGGCGTTCCGGCGCCGGGCGGCCTCCCACCTGGACGCGATGCTGGCGCTGTGCGAGACCGCGCAGTGCCGGCGCGGTCAGCTGCTCGCCTACTTCGGCCAGGACCCCGATCCGACGGGCTGCGGCAACTGTGACACCTGCCTGACCCCGCCGGAGACCTGGGACGGCACCGTCGCGGCGCAGAAGGTGCTGTCGACCGTGGTGCGGCTGCAGCGTGAGCGGGGACAGAAGTTCGGGGCGCTGCAGATCGTCGACATCCTGCTGGGGCGGCGCACCGGCAAGGTGATCCAGTTCGATCACGACCAGCTGTCCGTGTTCGGCATCGGCGAGGAACTCGGCGAGGGCGAATGGCGAGGCGTCGTCAGGCAGTTGCTGGCGCAGGGGCTGCTCGCGGTCGAGGGCGAGTACGGCACGCTCGTGCTCACGGAGGCGAGCGGGACGGTGCTGCGGCGGGAGCGGGAGGTGCCGCTGCGGAAGGAGCCGAAGAAGCCGGTCACCTCGCGGTCGGCGTCGGGTTCCGCCGGGTCCGGGCGTGGCGAGCGCAAGGCGAAGGCCGCGGTGGCCGAGCTGCCGGAGGCGCTGGTGCCGGCCTTCGAGGCCCTGCGTGCCTGGCGTGCCGAGCAGGCTCGGGAGCAGGGGGTTCCGGCGTATGTGATCTTCCATGACGCGACGTTGCGGGAGATCGTGACGGTGTGGCCCGCGTCCGTGCGTGAGCTCGGGAGCATCGGCGGTGTCGGTGAGAAGAAGCTGGCCACCTACGGAGAGGGCGTGCTCGAGGTGCTGACCTCGGTGCGCGGCGAGTCCAATGCGGGGGCGGCGGCCGAGACCAACCGGGGGTCCGGGACCCATGACGGGGCGGACGACTGGCCCGAGATGGAGCAGGAGCCGGAGCCGGAGGACTGGGCCTAGGAAGAGCCACCCGCGCGTGCGAGCGCTGCTCGGCGACGACGGTCAGCTCAACGCCGTCAGCCCCGGAGCGAACGTGATCAGGAGCGGGAGAAGGGGTACCAGCGCTGCCAGCGTCGTGGTGAGGGCCCGGTTGCGACGGCCCAGACGTGGGGGTGGCTGCAGGAGGCGGTTGACGCGTTCGCCCAAGAGGCGGTTGGTGGACGCGCAGGACAGGACGCCTCGGTGCTGGTTGAGCTCGATCAGGGCCAGCGCCGTCGTCAGGTGACCACAACGGCGTGAGGCCGTGTCGTCTGCGGCCAGTTCGACCAGGCGGTGGGTCTGGTCGCAGAAGTGGGCGAACAACGGGATGTGGGGGAATCCGGTGGCAAGCGCGGTCGAGAGGTGCAGCAGCCAGTCGTGGTGGGCCCGGGCGTGGCCGCGCTCATGGGTGAGGACGGCGTCGAGCTGGTGGTCGGTCAGGCGGTGCAGGGCACCCGTCGTGACGATCAGCTGGGGCGGACTGCCCGGCATCCACCAGGCGTCGGGGTACTCGTCCTCCAGCACCAGCAGCGGGCCCCGCGCCGAACCCAGGCCGGCCGGCAGGTCGGGGGCGCGTTCGAGCAGGTGGTCCCTTGCCTGGCCGCGCCGCCGACGGGCCTCGACGAGTTCGCGGGCCAGCATCGCCGTCGTCCAGGCAGCACCCCCGGCCAGCAGCAGCGTGAGGGCCACCGCCCACACGGGCGCGGCCGAGAGGTCGTACGCCTCGGTCACCGACGGTGGCGCCGGAGCGAAGAGCTGGGCGCGTACGGTGCCGAAGACCGCGGCGGTGCCCAGGGCCAGGGCCGTCAGGCAGCACAGCAGGACCGTGGCGACCAGGCACTGCCACACCCAGAGCGCGACCACGGGTTCCCGTTCGGGCCAGGAGGCCCGGGTCAGCGCCTGGGGGACGGGTACGGCGGCCGTCAGAGCGACGATGCTCAACAGGAGCAGGCAGACGGTCATGCCAAGGGCTCCGGATCCTGGTCAGGGAAGGTGCGAGGGCGGCAGTGCGGGGCGGTGGGCCACGAACGCCGGTTGCGGCTCGGTTCCCACCGCCAGTCAGTATGACGGTGACCATCGCAGGAGTCAGGGGGAAGGACACAGTTGACGGTTGGGCCGCCGCCCGGCGTCACTGCAAAACGACCCGTCCCGTCACGACGCCACGACCCGTCCCGTCACCTCCCCCAGCCCGACCCGGACCCCACCAGGACCCGGGGCCCAGGCGGACAGGGTCACCACGTCGCCGTCCTCCAGGAACGCTCGCTTGCCGTCCGGGAGTTCGAGAGGGTCCCGGCCGTTCCAGGTCAGCTCCAGGAGTGAGCCGCGCTCCCCTTCCGTCGGGCCGCTGACCGTGCCCGAGCCGTACAGGTCACCGGTGCGCAGGGAGGCGCCGTTCACGGTCATGTGGGCGAGCTGCTGGGCGGCCGTCCAGTACATGGTGGAGAAGGGCGGCTCGGAGACGACGTGGCCATTGATGGCCACGGAGATACGCAGGTCGTAGCCGCCGGGCTCGGCTTCGGGGCCGGAGTCGTCCAGGTACGGCAGCAGGGGGTGCGTCCGCTCCGGCGGCGCCACCCGCGCCTCCTCCAGCGCGTCCAGCGGGGTGATCCACGCCGACACCGACGTGGCGAAGGACTTGCCGAGGAACGGGCCGAGGGGGACGTACTCCCAGGCCTGGACGTCGCGTGCCGACCAGTCGTTGAGCAGGCACAGGCCGAAGACGTGCTCACGGAAGTCGCCCAGCGTCACCGGCTTGCCCATCTCCGAGGACGTGCCGACCACGAAGCCGACCTCTGCCTCGATGTCGAGGCGGACCGACGGGCCGAAGACGGGCGCCGGGTCAGTGGGCGCCTTGCGCTGGCCGGACGGACGTACGACGTCCGTGCCGGAGACCACGACCGTGCCGGCGCGGCCGTGGTAACCGATCGGCAGGTGCTTCCAGTTGGGGGTGAGCGAATCCTCGGCGTCGGGGCGGAAGATCTGGCCGACGTTCCGGGCGTGGTTCTCGGAGGCGTAGAAATCGACGTAGTCCGCGACCTCGAAGGGGAGGTGCAGGGTGACTGAGGACAGAGGGTGGAGGAGGTCCGCGATGGCCTCCTGGTGCGCCGGCACCGTCACCCAGGCCGTCAGTGCGCGCCGTACGTCCGACCACGCAGTGTGGCCCGCGGCGAGCAGCGGGTTCAGGGAGTCCTGGGCGAGCAGCGGGGCGTACGGCGAGCCGAGCGCGTAGGCCGCCCTGCCCGCGTCGAGGACGTGGTCGCCGAGCCGGACGCCGACCCGTCGCGCGGAGTCCGAGCCGGGAAGGGAGAAGACGCCGTACGGAAGGTTGTGCGTGCCGAAGGGGTCGCCCTCGGGGAGATCGAAGGGGGGCATGGGGTGCTGCCTCACTCTCATACGCTCCGTGCCATGTGGTCGGGCCACACGTTACGGGTGAGACGAGGGTCTTGGGCAGTACGGAACTCGCGTCGTCGGGGCCGGCGAATCAGCAGGTCGCCGCACTCGGCCACGTCGACGAGACCTGAGTCGGTGCCGCCGAGGAGCTCGCCGGCACCACGTGGGAGTGAAATCGCCACAAGTAAAAGGAAGTTGCCCGGGTGGAATCAGAACTGGAACCGGAACAGGTGTCAACACATGTGAACACAGCAGCCGTCCGGTTCGAGTCGAGTCGATGGGGCCTCCTGTCCGTATTCTCTGATCATGGCCCGACCCATCGCATATTCACTCATCGCCACTGACCTGGACGGGACGCTGCTCCGAGGCGACGACACGCTCTCCGACCGTTCCCTCGACGCGCTCGCGCAGGCGGCGGCGGCCGGTGCGCAGCACCTCGTCGTGACGGGCCGGCCGGCGCCCAGAGTGCGCCCGCTCCTCGACGTCCTGGGCAGCCGGGGGCTCGCGGTGTGCGGACAGGGCGCGCAGTTGTACGACGCCGGAGCGGACTGTCTGCTGTGGTCCATCACCCTGGACCGGGAGTTGGCGGAGACCGCGCTCGGCAAGATCGAGGCCGAGGTGGGGCAGGTGTACGCGGCCGTCGACCAGGACGGCGTGGACGGCCTCACGCTCATCGAGCCCGGGTACCTGATGCCGCACCCCACCCTGCCCGCCGTACGCGTCCGGCACCGCGACGACCTGTGGTGCGAGCCGATCAGCAAGGTGCTGCTGCGCCATCCCACCCTGTCCGACGACGAGTTGGCGGCGACGGCGCGGTCGGTGGTCGGGTCGCTCGCGACGGTCACCATGTCGGGGCCCGGGACCGTCGAACTCCAGCCATGCGGCGTCACGAAGGCGACCGGTCTCGCCCTCGCCGCCGAGCATCTCGGTCTGGGGGCGCACGAGACGATCGCCTTCGGGGACATGCCCAACGACATCCCCATGTTCGACTGGGCCGCCCGCGGGGTGGCGATGGCCAACGCGCATCCCGAACTCAAGGCGGTCGCCGACGAGATCACCCTCTCGAACGAGGACGACGGCATCGCCGTCGTCCTCGAGAGGCTGTTCGCGGGGCGCCTGGCCGACTTCGCCCAGTAGGGCACGTCGTCGGACCAGGCCCCCGCGCCAGGGCCTAGTAGGGGCCGTTCACGTTGTCGATCGAGCCGTAACGCGCGGCCGCGTAGTTGCACGCGGCCGTGATGTTCGCGACCGGGTCGAAGGGGTCGTACACCGTCCCCGGCACGTGGTACGACGCGAAGGTCGGGTCGATGACCTGGAGGAGGCCCTTGGACGGCGTGCCCGCGACGGCGTTGGAGTCCCAGTTGTTGATGGCCTGGGGGTTGCCGGACGACTCGCGCATGATGTTGCGCTGAATGCCCTCGTACGAACCCGGAATTCCGTTTTGCGCCATGATGTCCAGCGCGTTGCGGATCCAGCCGTCGAGGTTGTTCGGGTACGTCTTCACGGAGGACTGGGTGGCCTTGGCGACGTTGGACTTCTTGGCGGGCGCGGACGCCTTGTCGGCCGACTTGTCCGGCGAGCTCGCCTTCTTCGTCGCCCGGACCTCCAGGTCGAGGCCGGGGTGGATCAGACGGGGGTCGTCGCCGATCGCCTTGCGGTTGTCCTTGTAGAGCTGCTTCCAGCCGCCCTGTGCGTCGTACCGGTCGGCGACGCCGTAGAGCGTGTCGCCCTTCTTCGTGGTGTACGTGACGGTCTTGGCCTTCACGGCGGCCTGGGGAGCGGCCTGCGCGATGGTGGGGGACTGGGCCGGCTGTGCGGCGCTCGCGGTGGTCGCGCTCAGGAGCGGGATGGCGAGGGCGGCGGTGCCGGTGCCGGCTGCGATGACGTGCCGGGTGAGCGGGCTGGTGCGGGGGCGGCGGTGTTTGCCTCGGGGCATGGCGCTGTTCCTCTCCGGCGCCTGCGAGGTGAGCTGTCGGGTTCGGGCGGGAGATGCCCGGTCGCGCCGCCGTGTGGCGGTGCGACTTCACCCCGAGCCGGTTCGGTGCGCCATCAAGGCGTCCGGTCCGGCGACTTACCTGGGTCCCCCGCTCCTGCCGTGCGTGAGTGAGTTGCGTGGGTGGGTGACTCGGGCGGCGGCAGGATTAGGCGTCCGCCCGACTGAGCGGGAACGTATGCGAGAGCACATGCCCGGAACAAGTGCCGTGGTCACCTGTCGGCCGGTTGACCATGGTCTGGTGCGAATGGGGCGCTTGATCCTTTGCGGTTGCCAAGCCTCAACTTGCTTTTGAAGCAAGGGGAGACGCGGGTGCGTCGAGGCGGCGCGTGACCGCGTGCGAGTGACCCAACTCACTGGCATCCACAAGAGCGGCAAATCGGGCAATGAATCCAACTCGCCTTTAACCGGCTGTCCGTGGAGTCCGTTTCTCCCATGTCCGGTGGAAAAGTACCTCTTCGCCCTCCAGGCAGATCACCTCGTTGGAGGCGACGAAGTCATGCAGGTCGCAGCTGATCTCCGAGCGCGTCCGCACGGTCGCGTCCCACCCCAGCTCCGGCCGGTGCAGGCGGATCGACCACTCCGAGCGGGTGCGGGCCGACAGGGGGTCCCACTCGTTGATCGTGTACGTCTCCAGCGCGTCCTCGGTGAACTCCAGGCCGTCGGGGTACACGCGCGTGCCGCCGTACCGAGGGTCGACGTCCAGGCGCCACTCGCCCTTGGCCACGTCCCGCACGACGAGGCGCTCGGGGCGCGGCTCGTCCAGCGTGATGGGGGAGTTCACGCCGAGCGGTTCCGCCTGCTCCGGTTCCTCGAGGGTGATCGCTGTGTCGTCTGCTGACCCGTCCAACGCACGTGCGCGTACCGGAAGTTCCAGCGAGCTTCCCGACGGTTCCAGGCCGAAGCCCGCCGCCGAGTCCGGCTGGGGCCAGATCCACGGCCAGTACGCGGAGGAGACGGCGAGGCGGATGCGGTGGCCGGGCGGGAAGGCGTGGCCGATGCCGTTCAGCTCGAAGGTCACGTCCTCGGTGGCGCCCGGCTCCCACGGCACCGCGCGGTCCCGGCCGTGGCGCGCCGACAGGTTCAGCACGCCCCGCGTGACCAGGGTCGAGGAGCCGTCCGGTGCCACGTCGCAGAGCCGGGCGACGACCTGCCCGCGCGGTACCTCCGACGTCAGCCGCAGCCGCACCTTCGGCCGCCCCAACACCCAGGTCTCCTCGCCCACCTCGAACTCGAAGCACGCCGACCGTGCGTCCTCCTCCCGCTGGTCCGGCGGCAGGTCGGCGTCGTTGCCGAAGGGGAAGAAGCGGCCGGCGTCGATCCCGGTGTGCATGGGGGAGCGGACGAGGACGGGGGCGCCCTGGAAGGCGTACGTCACCGCGCGCACGTGCGGAGAGGGCCAGGCCGGCTCGCCGACCCAGCGGCCGGGCAGCGTGGGGTACACCGTGGCCGGGCGGTGCGAGTCGCTGACGTACGAGCGCAGCAGGGGCTCGGCCATGACGCCCGTGTCCTCGTCCTTCAGCCAGTGGTCCCACCAGCGCAGCGTCTCCTGGAGGAAGCCGATCGCCGGGCCCGGCGGCAGGCCGCGGTCGGGGTACTGGTGCGACCAGGGGCCGATCAGGCCGCGCACGCGGTCCGCCGGCAGGTGCTCGACGAGACGCAGGACGGTGTCGCGGTACGGGTCGTGCCAGCCGCCCACAGCCAGGACGGCGGCGTCGATCGCGCCGTAGTCCTCGCAGACGCTGCCGTGGCGCCAGTAGTCGTCGCGCGTCTGATGGCCGAGCCAGGTGTGCAGGAACGGTTCGACGGCCTCCAGCCGCTTGAGCCACATCTCCCGCCAGGCGTCCCCGACATACTGCGGGTCCGGCGGGCGGGCGACGAAGGCGAGCATCGTCGACGCCCAGGCGTGCATGTCGACGGCGAGGACGGAACCTCCCATGTAGTGCACGTCGTTGTCATAGCGATCGTCCGCGGAGCAGACCGTGACGATCGCCTTGAGCGGTTCGGGCGCGAGGGCCGCGATCTGGAGGGAGTTGAAGCCGCCCCAGGAGATGCCGAACATGCCGACGCGGCCGTTGCACCAGGGCTGGGCCGCCAGCCAGTTGACCACCTCGACCCCGTCGGCGAGCTCCGTCGCCGAGTACTCGTCGGTCGGCATGCCCTCGCTGTTGCCGTGACCGCGGATGTCGACGCGCACGGAGGCGTAGCCGTGGCCTGCGTACCAGGGGTGGCGCTGGTGGTCGCGGGGTGCGGTCCAGTCGGACAGGCGATACGGCAGGTACTCGAGGAGCGCCGGTACGGGCTCGTCCGTCAGGGGGCGCCACACGCGCGCGGACAGCAGGGTCCCGTCCGGGAGCGGGATGCGGAGGTCGTCGTGAGTCGTCTCGTAGGGGAAGGACGTACGGATGTGCATGAGCGGGATCCCAGTGGCTCGGTCGGTGTCAGTGGACCGGGTGCATCGTGCGGCGCAGCCAGGGCGCCGCGGCCATCACGAGCAGGCCCGCGGCCACTGCGATTGCGCCGTTGACGCCGAAGTAGGCGGGCTTGGAGACGTCGTCGTAGAGCTTCACCGTCTGGGCCTGGATGCCGTTGGCCAGGGCGAGGGACAGGAACCAGAGGGACATGGTCTGGCCGGTGAACGCGGCCGGGGCGAGCTTGGTCGTGGCCGACATGCCGGAGGTCTCCAGGAGGACGTCGCCGAGGCCGAGGAGCAGGTACGAACCCACGATCCACCAGACGGACATGAGGTAGTCGTCGGAGGAGTGCCCGGAGGTCGGCAGCACCATCACCAGGAAGGACAGGCCGCCGAGGACGACCCCGATCGCGATCTTGTCGGACGCGTGCGGCTGGCGGCGCCCCATCCTGACCCACAGCGCGGCCACGACAGGGGCGAGGGCGACCTCGAAGGCGCCGAGGGCGGAGGCGTACCAACCGGCGGGGAAGCCGAAGCCGAGGACGGTCGTCCCGGCGTTCGTCGAGGCCAGCAGGATCATCGTCGAGTAGGCCTGGAAGAGGATGAAGTTGAAGACCGTCGAGGCCAGGAACAGGACGACGTACGGGCGAAGGCGACCGCGTTCCTCGGGGGACACGCGCGGGCTGGAGAACATCACCGCGAAGTAGACGGCCGGGGCGATCACGGAGACGAGTGTGAGCAGGTCGACGAAGCGGTCCATGGTGAGCCAGCCGGCGGCGGCGAGCAGGAAGGCGACCGCCGCGGTGACGGCGAGGCCCGTGACGATCAGGCGGATCGCCCGGCGCATCGCGTCCGGAGACAGCGCGAATTCGGCGGAGTGCCTCCGCCCTGCCAGGTGACGGCGGCCGGCGACGTACTGGACCAGGCCGAGCGTCATGCCGATCGCGGCGGCCGAGAATCCCCAGTGCCAGCCCTTGTGGTCGCCGAGCCAGCCGGTGACGAGCGGGCCCGCGAAGGCGCCGATGTTGATCGCCATGTAGTAGAGCGCGAAGCCGGCGTCACGGCGGTCGTCGTCGGTGCGGTAGAGCTTGCCGACCATGGTGGCGACGTTGGGCTTGAGGAGCCCTGTGCCGGCGCTGATCAGGCCGAGGCCCACCCAGGTCATGCCGGTGGTCGGCACCGCCATGGCGTAATGGCCGCAGGCGATGAGGATGCCGCCCCACAGCACCGCGCGATACGAGCCGAGGATACGGTCGGCGAGCCAGCCGCCGGCGACCGAGACCAGATAGACGAGGGTGCCGTATGCGGCGGAGACGGAGGCCGCGGTCCCGGCCGACATGCCCATACCGCCGTGGGCGACCGTGTCGGCGAAGTACAGGACGAGGATGGCCTGCATGCCGAGGAACGAGAAGCGTTCCCAGACCTCCAGACCGGAGAGGGTGAGGAGGCCTTTCGGCTGGCCGAGGAAGGCGCGGTCGTCGCGGGGCGGGGGCACGCTCTCGGGCTCGATGTCGAGGTCGGTTCGGGACACGGGCCGCTACTTCCCTATAAGTGGATGGATATCCCGCCTTATCAGGTGATCAAAAACATACCGGTCGTGATCCGATACCGCCCGTGGTGGACGGGTGGGCGGCATCGGTGATCGAAAGGTGACCGGATACGCTGACTTGAGTGATGGCAGCGACCTATCGACAAACCGTGTAACCGCCAGTGGACACCAGCAGACAGGAGACCCCTCGTGACCGTCGTCGGGCCGTTCGGGCTGAGCGTGCGGGACCAGGCTCTGGAAGCCGATGTCCAGGCCGGATTGGCGGCTGTCGAGGAGGGATTGCTCGAAGCCACCAAGAGTGAGGTCCCCTTCATCACGGAGGCCGCCCAGCATCTGGTGCGGGCGGGCGGAAAGCGGTTCAGGCCGCTGCTCGTGATGCTCGCTGCCCAGTTCGGGGACCCGTATGCGCCGGGGGTCGTGCCGTCGGCGGTGGTGGTGGAGCTGACCCATCTCGCGACGCTGTACCACGACGACGTGATGGACGAGGCCGAGGTGCGGCGGGGTGTCGACAGTGCCAACACCCGCTGGGGCAACTCGGTTGCCGTACTGACCGGGGATTTCCTGTTCGCGCGCGCCTCGCACACTCTCGCCGACCTCGGGCCCGAGGCGGTGCGGGTGCAGGCCGAGGCGTTCGAGCGGCTGGTCACCGGACAGATCCTGGAGACGGCGGGGCCGCAGGACGGGCGCGATCCGGTGGAGCACTACCTGGATGTGCTGGGCGGGAAGACCGGGTCGCTGGTCGCGGTGTCGTGCCGGTTCGGGGCGATGATGTCGGGCGCCGACGAGACCGTGGTCGACGTGCTCACCCAGTACGGGGAGCGGCTGGGGGTCGCCTTCCAGCTCGCGGACGACGTACTGGACATCGCCAGTGACTCCCACGAGTCCGGGAAGACGCCGGGGACGGATCTCCGGGAAGGCATTCCCACGCTGCCCGTGCTGCGGTTGCGGGAGCGGGCCGAGCGGTTGGGGCTGGCTGAGGATGTCGCCCTGTGCGAGCTGCTGGACTCCGATCTGACGGACGACGCTCGGCATGCGGAGGCGTTGGCCGCGCTGCGTGAGCATCCGGCGTTGGAGCAGGCTCGGCGGGACACGGTGCGGTATGCGGAGGATGCGCGGGCTGCGTTGGCGCCGTTGGCGGACATCGGTGCCAAGGCTGCGTTGATGGAGTTGTGCGATGCGGTGGTGCATCGGGCGGGATAGGGGTTTTCGCCCCCGCCGCCCCTACCCGTCCTCCAGGGGCTCTGCCCCTTCGACCCCGGTCCCTGGGGGCTGCCGCCCCCAGGCCCCCGCTGTCGGCCTGAACGGCCTCGTCCTCAAACGCCGGACGGGCTGAAATGCCCGGACCAGCCTCACGCCACTGCGGCCCTCGTGCGGCTGTGACGCACGTCACTTATCTGGACTGAGTCCAAAGTGAGATCGCCTCCGTATCGATGCCCAGAAGCTGACGCAGGGGGCGTCAGCGGCAATACGGGGAGAAAACAGAATCATGGGTATGAACGCGACGTTCTCGAAGCGCCGTAAGAGCCTGATCGTCACCGCTGTCGCGGTGGCTGCCGCCGGTGGGGTCGCCGCCGCGGTGATTCCCGCCTTCGCCGCCGGAGGTGCCCGCGCCGACCACGCGGGTCACGCCGGAGGCGACGCGCAGGGGATCGTGAGCCGGAGTGGGACCGCCGCCGGCACCGGGGGCACGGTCCTCGCCGCCAGTCTTCGGGGGGCGAACGAGGTGCCCGTGGCGGGCGGGCCCGCCGTCGGGGACAAGGACGGGGCCGCCGTGCAGTTCGTGAAGGTCAAGGGCGACAAGGTGTCCGTCGCCGTCGCCTGGCGCGGCACCGGCAAGCCGACCGCCCTCCACATCCACCAGGGCGCCAAGGGCACCAACGGCGGCATCAAGGTCGACTTCGGCGGACTCATCGGCAAGGAAAGCGGACTCATCGGCAAGGAAAAGGGCAAGGGCAACGGCGCAAGCAAGGGGCACAGCCTCACCGGCACCGTCACCGTGAAGGACCGCGCCCTTCTCAACGCCCTCAAGGCCGACCCGAGTTCCTTCTACGCCAACCTCCACACGGACGAGTTCCCGGGCGGTGCCGTCCGGGGCCAGCTCCACAAGGTCACCGTCGCCAAGTCCGACTTCCGCGACGCGCTCGACAACTTCCAGGCATCCGTCATCAAGGGCAAGCAGATCTACGAGTGCAAGCCGGCCGAGGGCGGTGGGTACGCCTTCGCGCAGCGGGACGTCAGTGCCGTACTCGGCGGCCGTATCGCGCACTCCTTCGTCGCCCCCAACTCCGGTACTCCGCAGTGGATCGCGCGGGACGGCAGTGCGGTGACGGGGGCCGTCATCTCCAAGACGCCCAACGGCGAACGGAACATCCCCGAGCTCGACCTGAAGGCCACCCAGTCCGGCAAGCACCGCGGCCTCCTCGCCGACACCGCCGAGATCCTGCGGCTGAACACCGTCGGCGGAGTCGCCCCGGCCGGCTCCTGCACAGCCGGTGCGATCGTCGGGGTGCCCTACCAGGCGGACTACGTGTTCATCAACGGCTGATCCTGCCCGAGGAGCGGGCACGCACGGCGGCGTCTTCCGCACCGACCCCTACGGGTCGGGGGAGGCGCCGCCTTCGTGCGTCATACCGGAGGTGTACGCGGAGTTGGCTCCGAAGGTTGACGTATCTCTCCGGCCGATTTGGTCAGATGGAAACCACGGACAACACCACTCCTCACCGATTCGGGTGAGAATGGCGGCTCAGGGGTGGAGCAGTGCGGGGTCGAAAGACTCGCGGGCGACGAACGAGAAGGACAGCCGCCGCCGACGACGGAGGTAAGGCAGACATGGCACCGTACGAATCCGACGACAGTACGACCGCAGCGGAGGTCGACGACCACCGCGCGGGGCGGCGCAAGGCCGCGCGGTACGTCGTCCCGGTCGCGGTCGTGGGCGTCGCGGCGGCGACCATCGGGCTCGTCCCGGCGCTCGCCGACTCCGGCGACCCGGACCTGCCGAAGATCACCGCAGAGCAACTCATCGAGAAGATCGCGCAGTCGGACGTACAGCAGCTGTCCGGCACCGTGAAGATCAGCACCGACCTGGGGCTGCCGGACCTCGGCGGGCTGGAGTCCAGCTTCGCCTCCGGCGCCATGGCGTCGGGCTCGGACGGCGGATCGTCCGCCGACCCGTCCGCCAAGCTCACCGAGCTGGCGTCCGGCACGCACACGCTGCGCGTCGCCCTCGACGGCGACGACAGGCAGAAGCTCTCCCTCCTGGAGAACGCGTCCGAGTACAGCCTCATCCACAACGGCAAGGACATCTGGGGCTACGACAGCAAGTCGAACGAGGTCTTCCACGGCACCGCGGAGGAGTCGAAGGACGGGCGCGGGAAGGAAGACGTTCCCGCCACGCCCAAGGACTTCGCCGAAGAGGCGCTCAAGTCGGTCGACGACACCACGTCCGTCACCGTCGACGGCACCGCACATGTCGCGGGCCGGGACGCGTACCGGCTGCTCATCAAGCCGAAGCAGTCCGGGACCACGGTCGGCGCGATCACCGTGGCCGTGGACGCCAAGACCGGCATGCCGCTGAAGTTCACGCTGACCCCGTCGAGCGGCGGCGCGGCCGTGATCGACGCCGGCTTCACCCAGGTCAGCTTCGCCAAGCCGGCCGCCTCCACCTTCGACTTCACCCCGCCCAAGGGTGCGAAGGTCACCGAGGAAGGCGAGCTGGAGGGCAAGGCCGGCGAGCACCGCGGCCCCAAGTCCGAGGACGAGCTGCGCAAGGAGCTCGACAAGGAACTCGGCGGCCTGAAGTCCGAGGACAAGCTCGGCAAGGCGTCCGACGAGGGTCCCGAGGTCATCGGCGAGGGCTGGAACTCCGTGGCAGTCTTCGACAACGGCGGCGAGGGCGTCCCCTCCGGCGCCGAGGTCGGCGGCGACATGGGCGGCTTCCTCGACTCCCTGGGCGACAAGGTCACCGGCAAGTTCGGCTCGGGCACGGTCTTCAAGACCCGCCTGATCAACGCCCTGATCACGGACGACGGCAAGGTCTATGTGGGTGCGGTCGACAAGGACGCGCTCGTGAAGGCGGCCGACTCGGGGAAGTAGGCCCCAGCCGGAGCGGCGTGGGCGGCGTACACGCGCCATCCCGCGCCATCGCGCGTCATGCGCCGCCGCGCGTCACGCAACGAGGTGCCGAACGAGGTGCCGGAGGAGCCAAGGGAGCTTATGGAGGAACTGCCCGCCGCGGAGGGCGACGAGGTCGACAAGGCCGCCGATCGCGTCGGCCCGGTCGGCTCGGTCGGCCAGGCCGGTGGAGCCGACCCTTCGGCTCCGGTCGACGACATCGACACGGTGATCGCCACCCGCGCGCTCACCAAGCGCTACCGCGGCGGGCAGCTCGCTGTGGACGGTCTCGATCTGACCGTCCCGGCGGGCAGCGTCTTCGGCTTCCTCGGACCGAACGGCTCGGGCAAGACCACCACCATCCGCATGCTGATGGGCCTCATCCAGCCCACCTCCGGTACCGCGCGCGTGCTCGGGCAGCCCATGCCCCGGTCCTCGCGCGCGGTACTGCCGCACGTCGGCGCCCTCATCGAGGGACCCGCCCTGTACGGCTTCCTCTCCGGCCGCGACAACCTCATCCGGTACGACGCCGCCGACCCGACCGCCGATCCGCGCACCCGGCGCACACGTGTCGCGGCCGCGCTGGACCGGGTGGGCCTCGCAGCCGCGTCCGGCAAGAAGGCCAAGGCGTACTCACTCGGCATGAAGCAGCGGCTGGGCCTCGCGGCCGCGCTGCTCCAGCCGCGCAGACTCCTCGTCCTCGACGAGCCGACCAACGGCCTCGATCCGCAAGGGATGCGCGAAATCCGCTCCCTGATCCGGGAGTTGGCCTCAGAGGGTACGACCGTTTTCCTCTCCTCCCACCTCCTCGACGAGATCGAGCAGGTCTGCACGCACGCGGCCGTGATGGCCCAGGGCCGGCTGATCACCCAGGGCGCGGTCGCGGAGCTGGCGGCCGGGACGCGCGGCCGGCTCGTCGTGACCACGCCCGACACCGGGGACGCGGCCCGGGTGCTGAAGGAGCAGGGCGCCGGTGACGTCGTCATCACCGACGACCGGGTGACCGCAGAAGCTCCGAACCGGGACCTCGCCGACGTCAACGCGGCGTTGGTGTCGGCCGGAGTCCGCGTGCGGGGCTTCGGCGTCGAACGGGCCTCCCTGGAGGACGCGTTCGTGGCGCTCACGGGGGAGGGGTTCGATGTCGCAGGCTGAAGCGAAGATGCTGCCGGGCGGCGAGGTCGCGGGCGCTCGCAAGGTCAGTCCGCTGTGGACCTTCGGTCTCCTCCGCAGCGAACTGCTCACCACGTTCCGGCGCTGGCGCACCCTCGCGCTGCTCGCCGTCCTGGCGGCGGTGCCGATTCTGGTCGGGATCGCCGTGAAGATCGAGACGAGCGGCGACGGGGCGACGGGAGGCGGTGGCCCGCAAGGCGGCGGGCCGGCGTTCATCTCGCAGATCACCAACAACGGCCTGTTCCTGGTCTTCACCGCGCTGGCCGCGACGCTCCCGTTCTTCCTGCCCATGGCGATCGGCGTCATCGCGGGCGACGCGATAGCCGGCGAGGCGAACGCGGGCACCCTCCGCTACCTCCTGGTCGCCCCCGCCGGCCGCACCCGGCTGCTCCTCACCAAGTACGCCACCACGATGGTCTTCTGCCTGGTGGCCACCCTCGTGGTCGCCGTCTCGGCGCTCACGGTCGGGGCGTTGCTCTTCCCGCTGGGTGATCTGACGACGATCTCCGGCACGCAGATCAGCTTCGCGGAGGGGCTGAGCCGTGCCCTGCTGATCGCCCTGGTCGTCGCCGCGTCCCTGATAGGTGTGGCGGCGCTCGGGCTGTTCGTCTCGACGCTGACCAGCAGCGGCATCGCGGCGATGGCGACGACGGTCGGCCTGCTGATCACCGTCCAGATCCTCGACCAGATCCCGCAGCTCCACGCGATCCAGCCGTACTTCTTCTCCCACTACTGGCTGTCCTTCGCCGACCTCATGCGCGAACCCGTGTACTGGGAAGAGCTGGTCAAGAACCTGGGGATCCAGGCCCTGTACGCGGCGGTGTTCGGCTCGGCGGCATGGGCGAGGTTCACGGCGAAGGACGTCACCGCGTAGGAGTCACTCCGTTTCGGTGGCAGCCACTGCGGCTTCCGCAGCAGTCGCACCGGCTTCGGTAGACGGCACACCGGCTTCCGCAGCAGTCGCACCGGCTTCGGTGAACGTGACACCGGTTTCGGCAGCAGTCACACCGACTTCGGCAGACGTCGCACCGGCTTCGGTAGGCGTCACTCCGCTTCGTACGGGAACCGTGCGAGCGGTGCCTCCTGCGCGAAGAAGGTCTTTGCGCGGGTCAGGGCCTCGGCGTCGTTCAGCACGTCACCGGGCTTGCTGCCGTTGCCGAGCAGCACCCCGCCGAAGCGCATCCGCATGTACGCGGCGGAGTTGCTGAGCGTCCCGACGAGCGGGTCGGCGACCTCCTGCTCCTCGTGCGCGAGCGCGGTGACGCCCCACAGGGTGCGCCCGGCCATGGTCGCCTTGAAGTCGATCCCGGGTGTGCGCAGCCACCCCGACCAGTAGTCGAGGTAGCGCTTGACGGGGGCGGACACCGAGTACCAGTACAGGGGCGAGGCGATCACGATGTCGGTGGCCGCGAGGGTGGCGTCGAGCAGCAGCGCCACGTTCCCCTGCGTGGGGCGCACATGGTCGCTGTCGTGCCGCAGATCCTCGAAGTCGGGCAGCGGGTGTGCGGCCAGGTCGATCCACTGCTGCTCGACACCCTCGGGCAACTGCTCGGCGGCCCGGCGGGCCAGCAACTCGGTGTTGCCGTCGGAGCGGCTGCTGCCGAGGACGAACAGGAAACGGCGGGTCATGGGTCCCCCAAACGGTCGGCCCGTCATCAGGCCATGGTGGGCGTACGACAACTAATCGCCTGTGCATTATATGCACACGCATTCAGATGCCGCTGACGGTTGGCCAAGGTCCGATATGCCTCTCGGCCACCCCTGCCACTGCGAGCAACAGCGACTCCGCGCCGTGCGCCGCCACCAACTGGAGCCCGAACGGACACCCGTCCGGCCCGAACCCCGCCGGGATGCTGATCGCCGGATGCCCGCTCAAGTTGAACGCCCAGGTGAGCGCGGTGGAATACCGGTCGCCGGGACCGGCGTGGCCGTGCGGCGGGGTGGGGGCGGTCGGCGTCAACAGCAGCCGGGTTTCGGTGAAGAGGTCGGCCAGGCGGTTGTCGTTGGCGGCCCGAATCCGGTGGATATCCGGGTCGGCTGGGGCTGGGGCTGGGGCTGAGGCGGGTGCGGGTGCGGGTGCGGCGTCCGGGGACCGCAGGGCGAGCCACGCCGGGGCCGGGTCGTCGAGGCGGAGAGGAGTTCGCGGGTGTATGAGCCGCACGGCCCCGGCCTCGGCCAGCCGTACGGCTGCGGCGTGGGCAACGGCGACCACGTCCGGGTCGGGGGCGTCGAAGCCGAGGTCGGGTGACCACACGGCGGTCGGGACGTCGGGTTGGTGGGCCCTGTTGTGCGGGGCGGGGCCGGCTGGACCGGCGAGGCTGTCGTACCCACCGGAACCGGGTGGCCTGTCCGCGTCCGCCTCTTCCCCCGACACCACACTCCAGTACGCCGCCGCATCCGCCACGCACCGCGCGAGCACTCCCGGCGCCATGAGCCCCGTGCGATCGGTCGACGGCAGCCGCCCGTTGTCGGCCTTGAGCCCGACGACCCCGCACCACGCCGCCGGAATCCGCACCGACCCGGCCCCGTCGCTCCCGGTCGCGAGGGGGACCAGCCCCGCCGCCACCGCCGCCGCGGACCCGGCCGAGGAGCCGCCCGGCGTACGGTCGTGGCGCCAAGGGTTGACGGTACGGCCGTAACGGCCAAGTCCCCAGGTCTGCCACGGGGTTCCCGGCCCCGGGACCGACGTCGCCCCGACCGGCACACACCCCGCCGCGAGCAGGGGGCCCGCTGTCCGCATTCCCCGCCGCCCCTTCACCCCGATCGGCACTCCGGCCAGTGGCAGCCGCTCACCCGCCACGACCCGCGCGTCCACCTCGCCGGCCCGCCGGAGCGCGTCCTCGCCCCACACCTCGATGAAGGCGGAGAGGGCGGGGTCGGCCCGCTCGATCCTTTCGAGGGTCTCCGCGACGACGTCGACGGCGTGGAGGGTGCGCGAGCGTACGGCCGAGGCGATCTCCACGGCCGACAGGGCGGCAGCGGCGGGACTCGTACCGGGACCGGGACCGGGACGGGGACGGGGACCGAGGGCGGATGCGGATGCGGGATCAGGGTCTGGGCCGGAGGTGGGCATCATGGGGTGATTCTCCGCGAGGCCCTCGCAGGGCTGCTGCTCCCAGCCGGCCTGAGCCACCGGCCGCCCGCCCGGCCTGAGCCACGGGCCGCCCGGCCGACCTGCGCCCCAGACGCCCGGCCGACCGAGCCCCCGACCTGAACCGCCGGCCCCTGCGAAGGCGCCCCGCCGGCCTCAGCGAGAGTGCCCCGTCACCTGAACCGTCGACCTCAGCGAGAGCGCCCCGTCGGCCTCAGCGAAAACGCCCCGTCAACCGAGCCAACGCCGCCGCCTCCCGTGGCACCTGTCCGCTCAGTTCGCCGAGCCGCCAGGCAGCCACCCACGGCACCCGGTACACGTCGATGACCGACTCGATCACCTTGACGCGCTCGGCGAGCGGTCGTGGCAGTCGGCCCGGCGCGTCCGCGACGAGGATGACGGCATCGAGATCGAGCCCGTGCGGAGCCTCCCCGCGTCGAAAGACCTCCAGGGCACCCAGGGCAGCGGCCAGCCCGGCCGCATGCGTGCGGGCCACGAGCAGCACCGACGGGGGATCGGCGGGCCCGGGCCAGCTACGTCCGCAGTCGTGGCCGCCGTACACCGCGGCGAGAGTGGAGGCACCCGCTCCGCCGTGCACGCCGACCCAGGAGAAGCGCCGGGGCGTGACGGCGGCCGGGGAGGGCGGGGGCTCCTCGGGCAGGGCCACCGGCCCGCGGATCCAGATCTCCGGCCCGGGCTCGGACCGCCCGTGCTGCGCGTGCATGTCAGTTCGCATGCCCGCACGCCTCCCTCCCACGCGATTGATCTTGGCGCCAGGCATGAGAACGCTGTGACGTGGCACAAGCTCCTGGAACGAGTCTGTGACGCCCCGGTGACGCCCGTGCCGGGCGGTACCGGAGAGACTCGACAGTACGTGTACGACGTGTCCGAAGTACGTGTACGACGTGTCCGACCTGTACGACCGGATGTTGATGCCGGGGAAGCCGTACCCGACAGCGTGAGGGAGCACCATGGAGCCCGAACGTGCTGTCGGGGAAACCCCCGACACATGCGAGTGAGGGAAGCGATGTCTCGACTGAGCCGCGCGATGAAGCGGGAACAGAAACGCGCCGCGGCCATAGCGGCCCCCATGGCCGCGCCGATCGACGTACGCGTCCCCGCCGGTGGTCCGGGCGAGGGTGGTGCGTCGATCGGTGGCGTACCCGTCACCGCGGTTGCGGGTGAGGAGATCCAGCAGACCGTCCTGACCCATCTCCAGCGCATCGCCGTCGCCGCCGGGCATTCCGTGCACGCCACGATCCATGACGAGCGGATCGGGTACGTCGTGCCGCTGCGGGTGGAGGCGGATGGATCCAGTCACTTCACGGCCGAGCCCGTGCGGACGCCTCCTGCGCCTCCGACTCCTCCGGCGTCACCGAGCGAGTCCCCGGTGCCGGCAGAAGCCGTACGGCCCCCCGCGGACCCGCCCGCCCCCTCCGCGCCCTCCGCGCCCTCGGCATCACGGCCCGCGCCGCCCGCCGCGCCGCCCGCCGCGCCGCCCGTCCCGCCCGCGCCACCCGCGTCGCTCCCGTCGGATCAGGCTCCCCATCGGGACAGGCCCACGCACGTCCTACGACCGCTGCGGGACCCGGCACGGGAGGCGTCGCCCACGTTCAGCCTGCGCGCGCTGCCCGAACCGGTCGGGGACGGGGACGCCGTACCCGGCACGGTCCCACCGCCTCTGGGGGAGTTCGGCCCACCGCCGTCCATGGACGCGTGGCCGGAGCCGGTGGACCTGCCCGCCCCGACCCCCGCCGCCGCCTCGACCCCCACTCCCGCCCGGGTCGTCCCCGACCCCACCCCCGAGCTCGACTCCAAGCCCACCCCGCCTCGCGGTTTCGACGCCGTGGCCGAAGCCGTCCTCGGGGACGCGCCTCCGGCCACGACCGCCGACGCCTCGCCGTTCGCGGAGCAGATGGTGCAGGTCAACGAGGCCGTGAAGGAGGGGCGGACCACGGAGGCGACGGAGCTGGCGGAGCGGACGGTTGCCCAGGCGTCGGCGGTGCTGGGGCTTGAGCACCCCGAGGTGCTCGGAATGCGTGAACTCGCCGCGTACATCGCCTACCTGGGGGGCGACCCGGAGCGTGCGTTCGCGCTCGCCCTCGACGTTGCCCGGACGCACCACCGCACCCGCGACGCGGAGGCGGCGTACGGCAGCCTCCACGGCGCGGCCACGGCATGGCGGGCGGTACGGGACCCGGCCCTGGGCCTGGGCCTGGGCCGGGACCTGCTCGCGCTGTGGGACGAGCTGATGGCGGAGGGCGGCCCGGCCGCCGAGGAGGCCGAGGAGCTGGAGTCGGCCCGCGCCCGCATGGACCGCCTCACCGCCCGAGCCGCCAAGTCGACCGAACCGCCCGCCGGTTGATGACCCGAGTCGCCGCTCGGGACTCGAATCAACCCGGTGCCTTACTGCCTCACTGCGCTGCTGACTTACTGCCTTACTGCCTTACTCAGAGAGCTCCCACACCGCATACGCGACCGCGTCGCTGTTGCGGTTCAGGGCGGTGTCGTTGATGTTGGACGTGTTGTCGCAGGACGAGTGGTAGCAGCGGTCGAAGGACTGCCCCGACGTGCCGCCCCACTTGGCCGCCTGCGCCGCGGTCTTCGTACGGCTGGCCCCGGTGAACAGCCCGCCCACCGGCACGCCCGCGCTCTTGAACGGCGCGTGGTCAGAGCGGCCGTCGCCCTCGGTCTCGATCTCGGTGGCGACGCCGAGGCCGGCGTAGTAGTCCTTGAAGGTCTTCTCGATCGCGGGGTCGTCGTCGTAGACGAAGTAGCCCGGGTTGGGCGAGCCGATCATGTCGAAGTTCAGATAGCCGCTGATCTTCGCGCGGTTGGCGGAGGAGAGGTTGTTGACGTAGTAGCGGGAGCCGACGAGCCCCAGCTCCTCCGCGCCCCACCAGGCGAACCGCAGATGCTTGGTGGGCTGGTAGCCGGCCCGAGACACGGCGAGCGCGGTCTCCAGGACCGCCGCCGAGCCGGAGCCGTTGTCGTTGATGCCAGGGCCGGAGGAGACGCTGTCGAGGTGCGAGCCGGCCATGACGACCTGGTTGGTGTCGCCGCCGGGCCAGTCGGCGATCAGGTTGTAGCCGGTACGTCCGGAGGACGTGAACTGCTGGATGGCGGTGGTGTACCCGGCGGCGTCCAGCTTCGCCTTCACATAGTCGAGGGAGGCCTTGTAGCCGGGGCGGCCGTGGGCGCGGTTGCCGCCGTTGGCGGCGGCTATGGACTGGAGCTGGGTGAGGTGGGCCTTCACGCTCGCCACGGGTATGTCGGGCGCGGCGGCGACGGAGGGCGCGGGTGCCGCGCCGGCTATGGATCCGCCGGTCAGCAGCAGGACGGCCGCGACGGTACCGGCCGTCAACGCGCGCCCGGAGACGGAGAGCTTCATGTGGGGGGCTCCGAATTCCAGGAGGCCCCCTGTGGGATGGCCACAGGGGAGCCACAGTGAATGGGGTGCCTGGATCGTGGAGCTAAGCCTGACTCTCCGTCAAGAGGGCCGTGAGTGCAGGAAGTTCGGACAGGGGAGGGGCATCCTCCGGGTGGAGAAGGGGCATGAGGACATCCCCGGCGGGCCTCACTGCACGCAGAACTCGTTCCCCTCCGGATCCGCCATCACCGCCCACTCCCCGCCCGGCTCCTTCACGTGCCGCAGCACACTCGCCCCCAGCCCCTGCAGCCGCTGGACCTCGCTCTCGCGCTCCCCGGCCGCCGCGTGCAGATCGAGATGGAGCCGGTTCTTGACGGACTTCGCCTCCGGCACGCGCTGGAACAGCACCCGCCGCCCCAGCCCGGTCCCGCTGTCCTTGTCGAACGGGTCGTCCGGATGCCGTACGGCCACCAGGTCCCGGAAGGCGAGACGTGCGTGGAACTCGACGACGTCCTCCCGCGGCAGCACGCCGAGCTCCAGCAGCCGCTCGATGAACGCGCCGTTGTCCTCGACCTCGTAGTGCAGCGCGGCGGCCCAGAAGTCGGCCTGCGACTGGGGGTTGCCGCTGTCGACGACGAGCTTCCAGTGGAGGGGGGTGGGGGCGGAGGGGGATTTCGGTGCCTGTGTCATGCGACCACTCATAGGGGGTGGGGGAGGGGGCCGCAATGAGAATCGCCGGGGTGGGGCAGTCTCGGCCCGTCCGGTGTCCGCCCGGGTGGGGCAGTCGCAGCTCGTCCGGTGTCCGCCGGGGTGGGGCAGTCTGAGCCCGTCCGGTGTCCGCCGGTGCGGGCAGTCTCAGATCGCCCGGTGTTTCAGGCGTCCACCGCGGCGGACGCCGGCTTCTCCACCCGCGGCACGCTGAGCCGAGCCACCCTGCCCCTGTGCGCGGAGCGCCACGCGTCGGCCGTCAGCAAGGTCAGCGCCAGCCACACCAGCGCGAACCCGGCCCACCGCTCGGCGGGCATCGCCTCATGGAAGTACAGGATGCCGAGCAGGAACTGGAAGACCGGCGCCAGGTACTGCAGCAGCCCCAGCGTCGACAGCGGTACGCGTATCGCGGCGGCGCCGAAGCAGACGAGCGGCAGGGCGGTGACGACGCCGGTGGCCGCGAGCAGGGCCACATGTCCGGGCCCCTGAGAGGTGAACGTCGACTCCCCGCGCGCCCCCAGCCACGCCAGATACGCCACGGCGGGCAGGAACTGGATCGCGGTCTCCGCGGCCAGCGACTCGACGCCGCCGAGGTTGACCTTCTTCTTCACCAGCCCGTACGTGGCGAAGGAGAAGGCGAGGACGAGGGAGATCCACGGCGGCCGGCCGTACCCGACGGTCAGCACGATCACGGCCGCGAAGCCGACCCCGACCGCCGCCCACTGCACCGGCCGCAGCCGCTCCTTCAGCAGCAGCACGCCCATCGCGATGGTGACGAGCGGATTGATGAAGTACCCGAGGGATGCCTCGACCACGTGTCCCGAGTTCACGGACCAGATGTAGACGCCCCAGTTGACGGTGATCACGGCCGCGGCAACGGTGACGAGCGCCAGCCGCCGCGGCTGCCGTATCAGCTCACCCGCCCAGGCCCAGCGCCGCACGAAGACCAGCGCGACCGCCACGAAGACGAGGGACCAGGCCATCCGGTGCGCGAGGATCTCGACCGCGCCGGCGGGCTTCAGCAGGGGCCAGAACAGGGGAACGAGCCCCCACATCCCATACGCGGCGAAGCCGTTCAGCAGTCCTATACGCCGCTCTCCCTGCGACATCCCGCTCACGGCCCCTCCTTCGCGCACACACCGGACCGCGCCCATACGACGGTCTGCACGAAGGTAACGCCGAATACCCCCGCCTGTCATGCCCGTATCGCCATACGGTCATGACAGACGGGGGTGGAGCGCCCAAGGCGCCCTGGGGGGCGTCGGCCCTCGGGGCTCGGGCCTGCGGGGCCCGGTCCTCAGGCCCTCCGCCATCGGCCCTCGCGAACTCAGACCTTGAGGCCGGCCGCGATCGCCTCGGCCAGCGGCGTGGTCGGACGGCCGGTCAGGCGGGACAGGTCCCCGCTGTCGACGACCAGTTCGCCCTTCTCGATGGAGGCGTCCACACCGGCCAGGATCACGGCGAACGGCTCAGGCACCCCAGCACCCGTCAGGATGCCGACCAGGGCGTCCGTGGAGACGGCGTTGTCGGCGATCTCCTTGCCGGTCTGCCGGCTCAGCTCGGCGGCGTACTCGGAGAGGCTCCACGCGACGTCGCCGCCCAGCTCGTACGTCTTGTTCTCGTGCCCCTCGCCCGTCAGTACGGCGACGGCGGCGGCCGCGTAGTCGGCGCGGGAGGCGGAGGAGACGCGGCCCTCGCCGGCGGCGTGGGTGACGGCGTTGTGCTGCAGCACCGGGGAGAGGTTCTCGGTGTAGTTCTCGTGGTACCAGCCGTTGCGCAGCAGTGCGTACGGCAGCCCGGACTCCACAAGCGCCTTCTCGGTGCCGCGGTGGTCGTCGGCGAGGGCGGCCGTGAGGCTGCCGGGGGCGCTGGTGTAGGCGAGCAGGGCGACACCGGCGGCCTTGGCGGCGTCGATGACGACCTTGTGCTGGCCGACACGGTCGTTGCCGACCTCGCTGCCGGATATGAGCAGCACCTTGTCGCCGGCCGCGAACAGTCCGTCGAAGGTCTCGGGCGCGTTGTAGTCGGCGACGGCGATCCTCACGCCGCGCTCGGCGAGGTCGGCGACCTTCTCGGGGGTGCGGACGACGGCGGTGACCTGGTCGGCCGGAACCTTTTCCAGCAACTGCTCCACGACGTGGCGGCCGAGGTGTCCGGTGGCTCCGGTGACGACGATGCTCATGATCAGAACTCCTTGTGGGGTGCGTTGGCACTAACCCTAGGAGGTGCGCTAACTCTGCGAAAGTACCCACTTTGAAGTAAGGTACTGGCATGGCAGTAAGTGACATGGTGAGTGCGACGGCGAGCAAGTACGACATCGGCGAGCAGATGTGCCCCTACCGCCTGGTCCTGGAGCACGTCACCAGCCGCTGGGGCGTCCTCGTCCTGATCGAACTGATGGAGCGCCCCTACCGCTTCAGCGAACTGCGCCGGGCGATCGGCCGGGTCAGCGAGAAGATGCTGACCCAGACCCTCCAGACCCTGGAGCGGGACGGCCTGATCCACCGCGACGCCCAGCCGGTGATCCCTCCGCGGGTCGACTACTCCCTGACCGACCTGGGCCGCGAGGCGGCGGAACAGGTGCGCGGACTGGCGCTGTGGACCAAGGACCGGATGGGAGACGTGCAGAAGGCGCGGGTCGCGTACGACGCGCGCAAGAGCGGCGCCTGAACGGCAGGTCCGAGAACCCCGCCGGAACGACCGAGGGCCCGGATGCCGTACGGCACCCGGGCCCTCAACTCTCTCCCAACGTGCCGGTCAGCCCACCACCGTCCAGGTGTCCCCACCTGCCAGCAGCGAGGCCAGGTCTCCCTTGCCGTTCTGCTCGATAGCCGTGTCCAGCTGGTCGGCCATCTGCGTGTCGTACACCGGACGCTCCACCGAGCGCAGCACACCGATCGGGGTGTGGTGCAGGGTGTCCGGATCGGCCAGGCGGGACAAGGCGAAGGCCGTGGTCGGGGATGCGCAGTGGGCGTCGTGGACCAGGATCTGCGACTCGTTCTCCGGGGTCACGGTGACGACCTTCAGGTCGCCCGTCTGCGGGTCCCGTACGACGCCGCGCGCACCGTCGGTGCCGAAGCGGATCGGCTGTCCGTGCTCCAGCCGGATCACGGCCTCCTCGGCCTGCTGCTTGTCCTTGAGGACCTCGAAGGCGCCGTCGTTGAAGATGTTGCAGTTCTGGTAGATCTCGATCAGCGCCGTACCCCGGTGGGCGGCCGCCTCGCGCAGCACCTGGGTGAGGTGCTTGCGGTCGGAGTCCACCGTGCGCGCCACGAAGGACGCCTCCGCGCCGATGGCCAGGGACACCGGGTTGAAGGGCGCGTCCAGCGAGCCCATCGGCGTCGACTTGGTCACCTTGCCGACCTCGGAGGTCGGGGAGTACTGGCCCTTCGTCAGACCGTAGATCCGGTTGTTGAACAGCAGGATCTTGAGGTTGACGTTGCGGCGCAGGGCGTGGATCAGATGGTTGCCGCCGATCGACAGCGCGTCACCGTCGCCCGTGACCACCCACACGCTCAGGTCCCGGCGCGACGTGGCCAGCCCCGTCGCGATCGCGGGGGCGCGGCCGTGGATGGAGTGCATGCCGTACGTGTTCATGTAGTACGGGAAGCGGGACGAGCAGCCGATGCCCGAGACGAAGACGATGTTCTCCTTGGCCAGGCCCAGCTCCGGCATGAAGCCCTGAACCGCGGCGAGGATCGCGTAGTCACCGCAGCCAGGGCACCAGCGCACTTCCTGATCGGACTTGAAGTCCTTCATGGACTGGCGGGCCTCGGCCTTGGGGATCAGCGAAAGTGCCTCGATCGTGCCCGTGCCTTCCGTGGACGTCTCAGGCATCGATGGCCTCCTTGAGAGCCTTGGCGAGCTGTTCCGCCTTGAACGGCATGCCGTTGACCTGGTTGTACGAGTGGGCATCCACCAGGTACCTCGCCCGGACCAGAGTGGCGAGCTGGCCGAGGTTCATCTCGGGGATCACCACCTTCTCGTAGCGTCCGAGTACCTCGCCCAGGTTGTGCGGGAACGGGTTCAGATGGCGCAGATGCGCCTGCGCGATCGACTCGCCGGCGGTGCGCAGCCGACGGACCGCGGCCGTGATCGGGCCGTACGTCGATCCCCAGCCCAGCACCAGCGTCTTCGCCTCGTGCGGGTCGTCGACCTCCAGGTCGGGCACCTCGATGCCGTCGATCTTGGCCTGGCGGGTGCGGACCATGAAGTCGTGGTTGGCCGGGGCGTAGGAGATGTTGCCCGTGCCGTCCTCCTTCTCGATGCCGCCGATCCGGTGCTCCAGGCCCGGAGTGCCCGGGACCGCCCACGGCCGGGCGAGGGTCTGCGGGTCGCGCTTGTACGGCCAGAAGACCTCGCTGCCGTCCTCCAGGGTGTGGTTCGGACCCTGCGCGAACTGCACCGTCAGATCCGGCAGCTCCTCCAGCTCCGGGATCCGCCAGGGCTCCGAGCCGTTGGCCAGATAACCGTCCGACAGCAGCATCACCGGCGTGCGGTACGTCAACGCGATCCGCGCCGCCTCCAGGGCCGCGTCGAAGCAGTCGGCCGGGGTGCACGGGGCGACGATCGGGATCGGCGCCTCGCCGTTACGGCCGAACATTGCCTGCAACAGGTCCGCCTGCTCCGTCTTCGTCGGCAGCCCCGTCGAGGGCCCGCCGCGCTGGATGTCGATCACCAGCAGCGGCAGCTCCAGCGACACCGCCAGCCCGATCGTCTCCGACTTCAGCGCCACACCGGGGCCGGAGGTCGTGGTCACCGCCAGCGAACCGCCGAAGGCCGCACCCAGCGCCGCGCCGATGCCCGCGATCTCGTCCTCGGCCTGGAAGGTCCGCACACCGAAGTTCTTGTGCCGGCTCAGCTCGTGCAGGATGTCCGAGGCCGGGGTGATCGGATACGAGCCCAGGTAGAGCGGCAGGTCCGCCTGGCGGGACGCGGCGATCAGCCCGTAGGACAGGGCGAGGTTCCCGGAGATGTTGCGGTAGGTGCCGACCGGGAAGGCCGTCGTCGCCGGGGCGATCTCGTAGGAGACGGCGAAGTCCTCGGTTGTCTCGCCGAAGTTCCAGCCCGCATGGAAGGCCGCGATGTTCGCCGCCGCGATCTCCGGCTTCTTGGCGAACTTCGACGTCAGGAACTTCTCGGTGCCCTCCGTCGGCCGGTGGTACATCCAGCTCAGCAGGCCCAACGCGAACATGTTCTTGCTGCGCTCGGCCTCCTTGCGGGTGAGGTCGAACTCCTTGAGCGCCTCGACCGTCAGCGTGGTCAGCGGCACCGGATGGAGGCTGTAACCGTCGAGCGAACCATCCTCCAGGGGGCTGGTGTCATAGCCCACCTTCTGCATCGCCCGTTTGGTGAACTCGTCCGTGTTGACGATGATCTCCGCGCCGCGCGGAAGATCGCCGATGTTGGCCTTCAGCGCCGCCGGGTTCATGGCGACCAGCACGTTCGGCGCGTCGCCCGGAGTCAGGATGTCGTGGTCGGCGAAGTGCAGCTGAAAGGAGGACACGCCGGGCAGAGTGCCGGCGGGAGCGCGGATCTCGGCCGGGAAGTTCGGCAACGTCGACAGGTCGTTGCCGAAGGACGCCGTTTCCGAGGTGAAACGGTCGCCGGTGAGCTGCATACCGTCGCCCGAGTCCCCCGCGAAACGAATGATCACCCGGTCCAGCCGGCGGACGTCCTTCGTCCCTCCCGGTTTGCGCTGCTCTCCCACGACGGCTTCGTCGGCCTGCTCCGCTGGGCTACTGACCTGGCTGGTCACTGAACTGGACCTCCTTCGAGGCGGCTGTCTGCGCATGGCCTTCCCGCAAGCCTTCCCAGGATCAACCCTACGTCCGCAAAGGTCGCCCTCCCTGGGCCATTCGCATGACGGACGCGGGTTTGACCTGGTTCGCCACCCTGACTTGTCATGGTTTACACGCCCCCCGACGCTTCTTTTGAAGACGCTCCCTGCCCTTTGTTCGGTTGCCGCGTTCGTGCTTGTCGGCCGGCCTGCTCGGTGGGCGCCGCGCGAACGGTTGCCCATTTGACTGACACGGTGTCAGTCCGTCAGGAGTTCAGATAGGTGAGGACCGCAAGAACGCGACGGTGATCCCCGTCACTCTGGGACAGCCCGAGCTTCAGGAAGATGTTGCTGACGTGCTTCTCGACGGCGCCGTCGCTCACCACCAGCTGCCGGGCGATCGCGGAGTTGGTCCGCCCCTCCGCCATCAGTCCCAGGACCTCCCGCTCCCGCGGGGTGAGCCTCGCCAGCACGTCCTGCTTACGGCTGCGGCCAAGGAGCTGCGCGACGACCTCCGGGTCGAGGGCCGTACCCCCTTGGGCCACCCGCACGACGGCGTCCACGAACTCCCGAACCTCCGCCACGCGGTCCTTGAGCAGATAGCCGACTCCACGGCTGGAACCGGCCAGCAGTTCCGTGGCGTACCGCTCCTCCACGTACTGCGACAGCACGAGTACCCCGAGTCCGGGGTGCGTCTTGCGCAGCTGCACGGCCGCCCGCACTCCCTCGTCGGTGTGCGTCGGCGGCATTCTGACGTCCGCCACCACCACATCCGGCAGCTCGCCCAGCCCGTCCAGCTCCGTGATGGTCTTGATCAACGCTTCGCCGTCCCCGACGCCGGCCACGACCTCGTGCCCACGGTCGGTCAACAGCCGGGTCAGCCCCTCCCTGAGCAGCACCGAATCCTCGGCGATGACCACCCGCACCCTGTCCTCCACGATCCCCGGCCCCCCGTGCCTCGGCATTCGGCCGAGCGTCTCCCGGCCCTGTCGTCCTCGCGACCTCAGTATCCCGCGATCTGCTCTCCGTCACCGGGCCTGTGGATAACCTGCCCGAGCCGGTTGGGATCGCTTGTGGACAAAGGAGGCGTCTTGGGGGTCTTGGGGGGCGCGTGCTCGGGAGCACTCACCTTCAAGAGACCGAAGGAGGGCCGGGGGGCCGAAGAGCCGGAGCCGAAGCAGGGCCGTGGGGGGCGTGGCGATGGCCTGGAGGCGGACGAGGTCCGCTCCAGGCCAATGACTGGCCAATGACTATTTGTCGAACTGCACAGTGGGCTCAGTCGAACTACACAGTGGGCTTACACGAATGCGGCTACACGGTCCGCCAAGGAAGCTCCGCCGTGACCCGCGTAGGTCCGCCGACCGGCGAGTCCACCACCAGAATCCCGTCCACCGCGTCCAGCCGTTCCGCCAGCCCGGCCAGCCCCGACCCCCCGGATATGCCGGCACCGCCGATCCCGTTGTCCACGACCTGCAGCATCAGCCGGTTCTCCACCTGCCACACATCCACCGCGGCCCATGTGGCCCGCGCATGCTTGCTGATGTTCTGCAGCAGCTCCGACACCGTGAAGTACGCGATCCCCTCGATCGCCGGCACCGGCCGCCGCTCCAGATCCACCTGGACCTCCACCGGCACCGTGCACCGCGAGGCCACCGCCGACAGGGCCGCGTCCAGCCCGCGGTCGGTCAGGACCGCCGGATGGATGCCGCGGGCCAGATCCCGCAGCTCCTGCAAGGCCGTCTTCACTTCGCCGTGCGCCTCGTCGACCATCCGCGCCGCCGCCTGCGGGTCCTCCGTCAGCTTCTCCTTCGCCAGACCCAGATCCATGGCCAGAGCCACCAGGCGGGCCTGGGCACCGTCGTGCAGGTCGCGCTCGATGCGTCGCAGGTCCGCGGCGGCCGTATCGACGACGACGCCGCGGTCCGACTCCAGCTCCACCACACGCGTGGCCAGTCGCGACGGCCCGAGCAGGCCGTGCACCAGCAGCCGGTCCACCTGCGTCAGCGCCCGCACGATCCACGGCGTGGCCAGCGTGAACAGCAGGCCGACCAACGCGGTGAGCGTGATCTCGAACGGGTTGTCGAGGTAGAAGTGGTGCGTCTCGTCGCCGTACACCTGAATGCCGTCCTGGCCGACCCACATCGGGAACACCCAGAACCACAGCGGATACGTCAGCATCGCCCAGCCGTACGCCCAGACGTTCACGGCGACGACGAAGGAGAACACCGCCCACGGGAAGTGCAGGACCGCGTACAGCACGCTCCGCCACGACGTCCCGCTCTTCAGTACGGCGCCCATCCACGCCATGAACCCACGCCGGCGCATCCGCAGCGGCTCCGGGTCGGCCACGTCCAGGTGCAGCAACGCACGCGCGCGTGCCCGCTCCAGCGCGCCGAAGGCCCGGCAGCCGGCGAGCCCCGCCGCCAGCACCGGGATGCCGAGGAACGTCACCAGCAGGCCCGCGCCCAGCGACACCATCGTGATGGCGTAGACGAACAGCGTGATGCTGATCGGCAGGCTCAGCAGCACGTACCCGAACTCGCGCCAGCTGCGTGCCTCGAACGGCGCCCGCAGCCCCGCCGGCAGCCGGTGCCGTCGCTCGCCGCCGTGCTCGGGAAGACCGTGCTCGGGGTAACCGAGCCCGTGCCCGTAGCCCTGTCCGTACTCCGTGGCCATCGGCGTCGTCCGTTCTCCTCGTCCTGTCAGCCCCGCCCCGGGGCTGTGCCGTCGTATCTCCAACCCTGCTGCGCCGCAGGTCCACGGACCATGGAGTCCGTCGGCGTCTTGAACGGGGGGTTTTCCCTACCCCCTGAGCTACCCCTGCCCGGGGACGCGGTCGCGCCAGGGCAGCTCCGCCGTCACGGTCGTAGGACCGCCCCGGGGTGACTCGATGACGAACAGGCCGTCCACGGCGTCCAGCCGGTCGGCGAGACCGCGCATGCCCGTGCCGCCGTCGAGGCGCGCGCCGCCGCGGCCGTCGTCCCACACCTGGATGAGCAGCCGGTCGTCCGAACGCCACACCTCGACCGACGCCGACTTCGCCCCGCTGTGCTTGCTGATGTTCTGCAGCAGTTCGGAGACGGTGAAGTAGGCGATGCCCTCGATGGCCGCGGCCGGTCGGGACGGCAGGTCGGCGGTCACCTTCACCGGCACCGTGCAGCGCGAGGCGACCGCCGACAGGGCCGCATCCAGGCCCCGGTCGGTGAGGACGGCCGGGTGGATGCCGCGCGCGAGATCCCGCAGCTCCTGAAGTGCCAGTTTCACCTCACCGTGCGCCTCCGCGACCATCGACGCCGCCCCGTCGGGATCCTCCAGCAGCTTCTCCTTGGCCAGGCCCAGCCCCATGGCCAGGTTGACCAGACGGGCCTGCGCGCCGTCGTGCAGGTCGCGCTCGATGCGCCGCAGGTCGGCCGCGGCCGTGTCCACCACGACGCCCCGGTCCGACTCCAGTTCCGCGATACGGCGTTCCAGCTCGTCGGAGGGCGACAGCAGGCCCCGCACCATCGCCCGGTCCGCGTTCGTCAGGCCCCGCGCGATGAACGGCAGCACCGGCCACAGCACGAACAGCGAGGTCAGCGTGATGACGAAGGTGAGGATGCCCCATGGCAGGCGGATGAAGTCGTACAGGATCGTGCGCCAGCCGACGGGGTCCTTCAGCGCCAGCCACAGCTGTGGGAAGAAGCCGTCCTTGCCGCCGCGCAACGGCAGCGGACTCGGCTCGTCCACCCGCACCCCGAGCAACGCACGCGCGCGTGAGCGCTCCAGCTTGCCCAACTGCCGCGCACCCACCAGGCCGGCGGCGAGCAGCGGGAACCCGATCACCGTCAGCGTCAGCAGGGCACCGGTGAACAGCACTGTCACGACGTAGACGAAGCCGAGCAGCGCCAGCGGAAGGTTCGCCAGGAGGTGCGCGATCTCCTTCCAGGTGTGCCGGTCGTAGGCGAAACGGGCGGGTGGCAGCGGCGGCTGGTCACCGTCGGAACGCCCGGAGGCGTTCCACGAAGGGCTGGGGCTTTCGGTCATATGGGTTAGCGTGCCGCGCGGTGCGCCGCCGCGCCATGAGGCGGACCGCCGAGGTCTTCCGGGGGAAATCCCCACCCCCGCGCCCGAGGCGAGTCTCGACGAGATCTCAAGGTGTGACGGGCTGCTTACGCTGTCTTTAGCAGGGCCTAGACTCCCGTGCGTACAGATCGTCGAACAGCGGTGTTCACGAGATCCCAGGTCGCAGGACACTGGTAGGCAACGAGGTCAGGGAGCGAGGGGCGGACGTGTCGGAACAGACCGTCGTCGTCGCGGCGGATGTGCATTACGTCGTCGTCTCGGCGGACTACTTCCAGTCCTACTCGGTCGTGGGACTGCTGGCCGTCATCGGCGTGCTGTTCGTCGCCGTCGCCTTCGGCGCGGGCCGACTGCTGCGCCCCGTGGTTCCCACGCCCGAGAAGCTCCTGACGTACGAGTGCGGCGTCGACCCCGTCGGCGAGGGCTGGGCGCACACCCAGGTCCGCTACTACGTCTACGCCTTCCTCTACGTGATCTTCGCCATCGACTCGATCTTCCTGTTCCCCTGGGCGACGGTGTTCGCCGACCCGGGCTACGGCGCGACCACCCTCGTCGAGATGTTCATCTTCCTCGGCTTCCTGGCCGTGGGCCTGCTCTACGCATACAAGAAGGGCGTCCTGGCATGGACGTGACGCCAGAAGTGAACTCGCCGGAACGCGCGGAAGTGGATTCGCCGGAGCCCGTTCTGCTCCCGGAGCCGAAGCGGCTTGGCGCGTTGGCCCGCCTCGCCCCGGAACCGATGAAGGTGATCCTGAACTGGGGCCGCCGCTATTCGCTCTGGGTCTTCAACTTCGGCCTCGCCTGCTGTGCCATCGAGTTCATCGCCGCGTCGATGGCCCGCCACGACTTCATCCGCCTGGGCGTGATCCCCTTCGCGCCCGGCCCCCGGCAGGCCGACCTCATGGTCGTCTCGGGCACGGTCACGGACAAGATGGCCCCGGCCGTGAAGCGCCTGTACGAACAGATGCCCGAGCCGAAGTACGTCATCTCCTTCGGCGCCTGCTCGAACTGCGGCGGCCCGTACTGGGACTCCTACTCCGTCACCAAGGGCGTCGACCAGATCATCCCGGTGGACGTGTACGTCCCCGGCTGCCCGCCACGGCCTGAGGCACTGCTCCAAGGCATCCTGAAGCTCCAGGAGAAGATCGCGCGGGAGTCGCTGGGGGAGCGGTACGGCACCGGAGCGGCCCGGCCGTCCACGGCGGCGTTGCAGGGCGGGCTGGTGCGCGGGCCGAAGGCGCCCGATGCCGGCGGAACGGGTGCCGACAGCGCGGGGGAGGCCGACCGATGACGACGATCGGCTGGCTGCCCGCCCCCGTCGAGGACCTCTTCGGACCCGATGCCACGGCCGAGGAGTCCTACGAGGTCCTGACGGTCGACGTCCCCCCGACGTCCTGGATCCCCGCACTTGAAGCGGCCCGCGACGAGCTGGGCTGCACCTACTTCGACTGGCTGAGCGCGGTCGACGAACCCGGCACCGGCTTCCACGTCGCCGCCCACGTCGCCGCCCTGTCTCCGGTACGGCGCCTGCTGGTCCGCACGACGGTCCCGCACGAGGCACCGACGCTGCCCACCGCGATCGGCGTCTACGCGGGCGCGGCCTGGCACGAACGCGAGACGCACGAAATGTTCGGCGTGGCCTTTACCGACCACCCTGCCCTCGACCACCTGCTCCTCCCGGAGAACTTCGAGGGCCACCCCCTCCGCAAGGACTTCGTCCTGGCCGCCCGCGTCGCCAAGGCCTGGCCCGGCGCCAAGGAACCCGGCGAGTCCGAACACGGCGGTCCGAAACGCCGCCAAATGCTGCCCCCCGGCGTCCCCGACCCGAACGAATGGGGCCCCCTGAAGGGCCAACTCCCCCCAGCCCCCGCCCGCCCGGCTCGCGGCACGGCACGCACAGCAGGGGAACGGCCGCCCCGCGCAACGGGCGAACGACCGGTCCGACGCACGCGCACGTCGGCGGAGGGTTCGGCGAGCCAGGCGGAGGCTGCGGCTGCGGGTGGGGCTCCGACGGGGGCTCCTGCCGTGGGTGCGGCGCGGCGGTCGCGTACGTCGGCGGAGGGTTCGGCGAGCCAGGCGGAGACGCCGACTGTGGGCGGGGCTCCGGCGGGGGCTCCTGCTGCGGGTGCCGCGCGGCGTGCCCGTACGGCCGCGGAGGGTTCGGCCAGCCAGACGGAAGCCTCGGCTGGTGCCGCGCCCGCAACGGGTCCGGCCCGGCGTACGCGTACGGCAGCCGAAGGGTCGGTCAGTCAGCAGGACGCCGCTTCGCGGGCCCAGACATCCGAGGGCGAGCCGGTCGCTACGGACTCCGAGAACTCGCCGGAGGCGGGCGGACCCCCGGCCGCCACCGGAACGCCGCCGACCACGTCCGGAACGCCGCCGACCAAGTCCGGCACGCCGACCACCGCGCGCCGCACCCGGAGCGCAGGCGAGGGCTCGGCGAGCCAGCGAGCGGCCGAGACGTCGACGGACGCGACGACCGAGGGAGCGGCGGCCTCGTCGAACTTCCGCAACTCGGACGCCCCCTGGCACCACGCACGCCCGGCCTTCGACGAACCGGCACTCCAGCAACAGCCCGAGCCCGCGCCGGAGCCGGAGAGCGTGGCCGAGCCCGCGCCGGAGCCGGAGAGCGTGGCCGAGCCCGCGCCGGAGCCGGAGAGCGAGGCCCAGCCCGCATCGGAGTCGATGAGCGAGGCCGAGCCGCAGACCGAAGCCGAGGCCCAGCCCGAGGCCAAGTCACCGTCGGAGACCCCGGCGAAGCCCGACCCGTCCGACCCAGCAGCCACGCCCGCGTCCGACGGTGCCGAATACTCCACCGACGAAAACCCGGACCACCCCGACCACCCGGACCACCCGGACCGCCCGGACGACCCGGACCGCACAGACCCCTCAGGAGGCACGCAGTGAACGACGCGCTCGACGTCACCCTGCGACTCCTGATCGTCTTCGTCGTCTTCCTCACCTTCCCGCTGCTCATCGGCCAGACCGAGCACAAGGTGATGGCCCACATGCAGGGCCGCCTCGGCCCGATGTACGCCGGCGGCTTCCACGGTTGGGCCCAACTCGTCGCCGACGGAGTGAAGTTCGCGCAGAAGGAGGACGTCGTCCCGGCGGGCGCGGACCGCCGTATCTTCCAGCTCGCCCCCGCAGTGGCCCTCCTCCCGTACCTGCTCGTCCTCCTCGCCATCCCCATCGGCCCGGGAGAGGGCGCGGTCGGCGAGGTCATCGACGCGGGCATCTTCTTCGTCCTGGCGGTCATGGGCGTAGGAGTCCTCGGCTCACTCATGGCCGGCTGGGCCTCCGCCAACAAGTTCTCCCTCCTCGGCGGCCTCCGCACCGCCGCTCAGCTCCTCGCCTACGAACTCCCGATGCTGCTCACGGCCGCCTCCGTGGCGATGGCTGCCGGGACCGTCTCCCTCCCCGGCATCCTCGATGCCTTCGAGTGGTGGTGGCTGCCCTGGCAGATCGTCGGCGCGATCGTCTTCTTCGTCGCCGGACTGGCCGAGCTGCAGCGACCGCCCTTCGACATGCCCGTCGCCGACTCGGAGATCATCTTCGGCGCCTACACCGAGTACACCGGCCTCCGTTTCGCTCTGTTCCTCCTCGCCGAGTACGCCGGAATCGTCGTCCTGTGCGGCCTGACCACCGTCCTCTTCCTGGGCGGTTGGCACGGCCCCTGGGGTGCCGACGGCCTCGGCTGGGTCTGGACCCTGCTGAAGACGGCCGTCCTCGCCTTCATCGTGATCTGGCTCCGCGTCACCTACCCCCGCCTGCGCGAGGACCAGCTCCAGAAGCTCTCCTGGACCCTCCTCGTCCCCCTCTCCCTCGCCCAGATCGCCCTCACCGGCATCGTCAAGGTGGTGATCCAGTAACCATGGCCCCCATTCCTGGCAGTGGCCTGGCCAAGGGCCTGGCCGTCACCCTCCGCACGATGACGAAGAAATCCGTCACCGCGCAGTACCCGGACACCCAGCCCGACCTCCCGCCCCGCACCCGTGGCGTGATCGGCCTGTTCGAGGAGAACTGCACGGTCTGCATGCTCTGCGCCCGCGAGTGCCCGGACTGGTGCATCTACATCGACTCCCACAAGGAGACGGTCCCGGCGGCGACCCCGGGCGGCCGGGAACGCAGCCGCAACGTCCTCGACCGCTTCGCCATCGACTTCTCCCTGTGCATGTACTGCGGTATCTGCATCGAGGTCTGTCCTTTCGACGCCCTGTTCTGGTCCCCGGAGTTCGAGTACGCCGAGACCGACATCCGCGAGCTCACCCACGAGCGCGACAAGCTCCGCGATTGGATGTGGACCGTCCCGGCCCCGCCCGCCCTCGACCCCGGCGCGGAGGAGCCCAAGGAGATCGCCGCCGCCCGCAAGACCGCTGAGAAGCTGGCGGCCGCGCAGGCTGCGGAGGCCGAACCGACCGAGCCGACCGGGCCGCAGGGGGGTGAGTCGTGACGTCCACCTCTGCCGCGCTGACCCTGGCCGCCGACACCCACGGCTTCCTTTCCCCGACCGGCGTCGAGATCGTTTTCCTCCTGGTGGGCCTGGTCACCTTCGGTGCCGCGCTCGTCACCGTCACCACCCGGCAGCTGGTGCACGCCGCCCTGTGGCTGGTGGTCACGCTCGGCGGCCTCGCCGTCGAGTACCTCCTGCTCACCGCCGAGTTCATCGCCTGGGTGCAGGTCCTCATCTACGTCGGTTCCGTCGTCGTCCTCCTCCTGTTCGGTCTGATGCTCACCAGAGCCCCCATCGGCCGCTCCCCGGACGCCGACTCCGGCAACCGCTGGGCCGCCCTCACCGTGGCTGTCGCCGCCGCAGCCACCCTGATCTGGGTGGTCGTCGACGCCTTCCGCGCTATGTGGATCGACCTGGACGGCCCCGCCGCCGGCTCCACCAGGGCCACCGGCGAAAGCCTCTTCCAGAACTGGGTCCTCCCCTTCGAGGCACTCTCCGTCCTTCTCCTCGCCGCGCTGGTCGGGGCGATCGTGCTGTCCCGCAAGGCGAAGGCGGAGTCGGGCTCTCCCTCTGTGAACTCCCGAGCCGTGACCGGTGGTTCCCCAGCCAGCCCGGATTCCCGTAATCACCCGGTCGGGCGAAACAAGCCGGTCGCGGGAACCGATCAGGCCGAGGGAACCGATCCGGCCGAGCAGGAAGGCGCCCGCTGATGCACCTCGCCTATCCCGCCGTACTCTCCGCGCTCCTCTTCTGCACCGGCCTGTACGGCGTGCTCGCCCGCCGCAACGCGATCCTGGTCCTGATGTCGGTCGAGCTGATGCTCAACGCCGTCAACCTCAACCTGGTCGCCTTCGACGTCTGGCTCAGCAAGGCCGCCGCGGACACCCTGCACTCCGGCCAGGCCCTGACCCTGTTCACGATCACCATCGCCGCCGCCGAGATCGGCATCGGCCTGGCGATCGTCCTCGCCGTCCACCGCAACCGCGGCACCGCGGACATCGACAAGCTCCGCGACACCGCCGAGAGCCACGACCCCGATGGCCTCGACCGCGACGCCTCCACGGCCCCGCAGGCCGAGAAGGCTGAGGCCACCGCGTGACCACGACCACCCTCGCCGCCCTCGTCCCCCTCCTCCCCTTCCTCGGCGCCGCGGCCGGCCTGCTCCTGGGCCGCACCGCGCCCGGCTTCGTCCGCCCGCTGGCCGTTCTGCCGACGCTGGCGTCCCTCGTCCTCGCCGCGGTGGTCGCCGTGCGCCAGGGCGGAGACCAGGCGATCAACGCCGCCACCGAGCTCACACCCACCGGCTCGGTCCCGATCGAACTCGCCCTGTACATCGACGGCTTCGCCGCCCTCGTCGCCGTACTCGTCGGCGTCGTCGCCACCTGTGTGCAGATCTACTCCACGGGCTACCTGCGCGAGGACCCGCGCTACCCGTCGTACGCCGCTCTCGTCTCGCTGTTCACCTCGGCGATGCTGCTCGTCGTCTACTCCGGCGACCTGATGGTGCTGCTGGTCGGCTGGGAGATCATGGGCATCTGCTCGTACTTCCTGGTCGGCCACTACTGGGAGACCCCGGAGGCCCGCGCCGCCTCCATCAAGGCGTTCCTGGTGACCAAGCTCGGTGACGTCCCCTTCCTCATCGGCCTGTTCGCGCTGGCCACCGACGCCGGGTCCTTCCGCATCACGAAGATCCTCGGCACAGTCGCGAGCGGTGGCCTCGACCACCCGACACTGATCGCCCTACTGCTCCTCGCGGGCGTGGCGGGCAAGTCGGCGCAGTTCCCGCTGCACACCTGGCTCCCCGACGCGATGGCGGGCCCGACCCCCGTCTCCGCGCTGATCCACGCCGCGACGATGGTCGCCGCCGGTGTCTACTTCGTCGCCCGTCTCCTCCCGGTCTTCGAGGCCTCCCAGGCCGCGATGATCGTCCTCGCCGTCATGGCCGCCGTCACGATGGTCGGCTCGGGTGTCGCCGCGCTCGCCCAGGACGACATCAAACGCGTCCTCGCCTACTCGACGATCGGTCAGCTCGGTTACATGACCGGCGCCCTCGCCGTCGCCGACCGCGGTGCCGCCGTCTTCCACCTCCTCTCCCACGGCGCCTTCAAGGCGCTGCTGTTCCTCGCGGCCGGCGTGATCATCCACGCCGCCGGCACCAACTCGCTGGCTGCCATGTCGCGCATGACCCACCTGCGCAACCGCGTCCCGGACGCCTTCTGGACGATGACAGTGGCGCTCCTCGCGCTCGCCGCGATCCCGCCGTTCAGCGGCTTCTTCTCCAAGGAGTCCGTCCTCGGCGCCGCCGAGCACGTCGCCACCGGCCACACCGAGCACGCCCCCGGTGCCGCAGGCTGGCTCATCCTCGTCTCCGGCCTGCTCGCGGCCCTGCTCACCGCCGCCTATGCGACGCGCCTGTGGCTGCTGGCCTTCTGCGGCCACGGCGCCGAGGCCCCCGACCACGGCAGGCAGCCGCTGACGATGACCGTGGTGCTGTGGGTGCTCGCCGTCCCGTCCCTCGCCGTCGGCGCGTTCGCCTACCGCGAGCTCCCCGACTGGTTCGACGGCCGCGACCTCGCCCCGACCCTCACCACCTCGGTCCTCGGAACGGGCGTGGCCCTCGTCGGCGGCATCGTCACCTACGCGGCCTGGCGCCACCTCGCGGCCGTCGCGGCACGCGTCCCGCTGGGTGCGGTCGCGGCCCATCCCGAGGGGGATGCCGCCCAGGTCGAGGCGGAGGCCATCGCCAGCCACGCGCCCGTGTACGGAGGAGTGGCGTACGCGCCCGACCCGGCGGACCCGGGCCGGCTGCTGCTCGGCCCGCTGCACCGCCCTGCCGCCGTCGGCTTCCACCTCGACGCGGTGTACCGGGCCCTGTTTGTCCGCCCGGTCCAGGCCGGCGCGAGTCTCGTCCGGTTCCTCGACCGCGAGGTCGTCGACACCTACGTGCGTGGCGCGGGTGCTCTACCCCGCTGGCTCGGCAACGCCGTACGGCGCGCCCAGACCGGCAATGTGCAGACCTATGTGAGCGCCCTGCTCGCCGGCACCGTCGTCCTGGCGGTCGCCGCCGTCCTCGTCGCCGCGGGAGCGTGAGCAGGCGTGATCGATATCAACGAGTCCGTGATGCAGGTCCTTCTGGCGTTCATCGTCGTCGGCCCGCTCCTCGGTGCGGCTGCTGCTCTCCTGCCCGCCCCGCCCGGGCTGAAGGGGAAATCACCGGACCAGGCCGTGCTCCGGCACGGTGTCACCGTCACCGGCGCGGTCCTCATCGCCGCGATCGTCCTGGTGCTCGGCTTCGACCACGACCAGCCGTCGAAGATGCAGGCCAGCACGGACATCAGCTGGATCCCCGCACTCGACGTGCGCATCCACCTCGGCGTCGACGGCATCTCCCTCCCCCTTCTGGTCCTGACCGCGCTGCTGACCTTCCTCTGCGCGCTCTACTCGTACTTCAAGATGCCCTCGGGCCCGACCCCGAAGGCCTTCGTCGCACTGGTGCTCGTCCTGGAGTCCGGCACTCTCGCCACCTTCGCCGTCCTCGACCTGCTGCTCTTCTTCCTCGCCTTCGAGATGGTCCTGATCCCGATGTACTTCCTCATCGCCCGCTGGGGCGGCGAGGGCCGGGCCGCGGCCGCCTGGAAGTTCATCCTCTACACGCTGCTCGGCTCCGTGGTCATGCTGCTCGGCCTGCTCCTGATCGGAATCAAGGCGGGCACGTTCGACATGGTGGCACTCGCCACTGACAACGGCCGGTCCCTGACCGCATCCGTGCAGGTCATCGCCGTTTTGTCGATCGGCATCGGGCTCGCGGTCAAGACGCCGATGTGGCCCTTGCACAGTTGGCTGCCCGATGCTCACACCGCCGCCCCGACCGTCGGCTCGGTCCTGCTGGCCGGCGTTCTGCTGAAGATGGGAACGTACGGGTTCGTCCGGATTCTCCTGCCGATCACCCCTGACGGATTCGCCGACTTCGCGCCCTACCTCGCCGCCTTCGCCGTCGTCGGGATCATCTACGGATCCCTGGCCTGCCTCGCCCTCGCCAAGCGGGGCGCGAAGGGCGACCTCAAGCGCCTCATCGCCTACTCCTCCGTCGGCCACATGGGCTTCGTCCTGCTCGGCATCGCCACGATGACCCCGACCGGCGTGAACGGCGCGCTGTTCGCCAACATCGCCCACGGTCTCATCACCGGCCTGCTCTTCTTCCTGGTCGGCGCGCTGAAGGACCGTACGGGGACCACCGACCTCGACACTCTCGCCGACAAGACCGGCGCGGCCCTCTACGCCAAGACGCCCCGCCTCGGCGGCCTGCTCGCCTTCGCCGCGGTCGCCTCGCTCGGGCTGCCGGGCCTCGCCGGGTTCTGGGGCGAGATGCTCGCGCTGTTCGGCGCGTTCGAGCCCGCCGCCCAGCTCAGCCGGCCGGCCTTCCTGACCTTCATGGCGATCGGCGCCTTCGGCACCCTGCTCACGGCCGCGTACCTGCTTGTCGTGGTCCGCCGCGTCTGCATGGGTGCCGCGTCGCAGGAAGCCCCGAAGCTCGCCGACGTCCAGAGCTACGAGTTCGCGGCCTCGATCCCGCTCGTCGCCCTCACCGTCGTCGCCGGACTGTGGCCGAAGACCCTCCTCGGCCTGACCGACCCGGCCGTGCAGCAGCTCCTCGCAGGAGGCACCCGATGAGCTCCGTGGCCCAGCCCCTGGCCGAGTCGGTGGTCCAGTCCGTCGACTGGCTCGCCATCGCGCCGCCCACCATCGCTGCGGTCGTCGGACTCGTGGTCCTCGTCGCCGACCTGTTCGTGGCGGAGAACAAGAAGGCCCTGCTCGGCTGGACGTCCGTGGCCGGCCTGGCCGCCTCCATGGTCCTGCTGCTGCCCCTCCTGGACGGCGACCGCTCCACCTTCTGCCTGACCGGCGACGCCGCGGTCTGCAGCTATACAGCCGACCGCTTCACCCTCGCGATTCAGTTCCTGGTACTCGGCGGCGCACTCCTCGCGGCGCTCCTGTCGGGCACCGCTCTCAAGGACGCCGACAAGAACCTCCCCGAAGGGGAGTACTGGTTCCTGCTGCTCTCCTCCGCCGCCGGAGCCGCCCTGCTGCCCGCCTCCAGGGACCTGGCGACCCTCATCGTCGCGCTCGAAGTCGCCTCGCTCCCCGCCTTCGCGCTGGTCGGCCTCCGCTTCGGTGACCGCAAGTCCTCCGAAGCGGCCCTGAAGTTCTTCCTGTCCTCGGTCACCGCGACCGCGGTCAGCCTCATGGGCATCAGCTTCGTGTACGCCTCCACCGGCACCCTCTACCTCACGCAGATCGCCGACCGGATCCAGAACGTCGACGGACAGCTCCAGACCCTCGTCCAGACGGGAGTCGTCCTCACCCTGGTCGGCTTCGCCTTCAAGACGGCCGCCGTCCCGTTCCACTTCTGGGTGCCGGACACCTACGTAGGAGCGCCCCTACCGGTCGCCGCCTACTTGTCGGTCGTCGGCAAGGCGGTCGGCTTCACGGGCCTGATCCTCGTCACGGTCATCGCCCTGCCGTCGTACGCCGATGTCTGGGGCCCGGCCCTCGCCGCGCTGGCCGCCCTCACCATGACCGTCGGCAACGTCGGAGCCCTGCGGCAGCAGGCCACGCGCGCGTACAGCGCGGTACGCCTGCTCGCCTGGTCCTCCGTCGGCCAGGCCGGCTACCTCCTGGTGCCGATCGCCGCCGCCGCGTACTCCGACGACGGCGAGCGCGCCATCGGCTCCACCGTCGCCTACGCCCTCATGTACGCCGCCGTGAACCTGGGCGCCTTCGCAGTGGCCGCCCTGGTCGGCCGTACGAAGTCCCTGAACCGCATCAGCGACTACCGCGGCCTGTACGCGCACAACCCCCTGACCGCCCTGCTCCTGGCCTTCTTCCTGCTCTGCCTTGCCGGACTCCCGCCGGGCATCATCGGTCTCTTCGCCAAGGTCACGGTCTTCTCCGCCGCCGTCGACGCGGGCCTGGGCTGGCTGGCCGTGGTCATGGCAGTCAACGTCGTGATCGCGCTGTTCTACTACCTCCAGTGGACGGCCCTGCTGTTCCGCGCGCCCGAGGGGGAGGCCGCCAGGCACGTCCTCCCCGCGCCGCTCACGGCCGCGGTGGCCCTCACCGGAGTCGTTGGCATCGCCCTGTCCGGAGCCCCCCAGCTGATCCTGCGCTTCGCCGACACCGGGCTCTTCTGAGCCCCTGGCCCGCTTCGCGCACGCGCGCGGGCATCACTCGGCCCGCACGCGCGCGTAGCCGCACGCCGGCGCGTTCACCCGGACGGCCCACGCCTGCCGCCCTGCTCACCAGGGAACCCGTGGCCCTCGCCTGGCGTTGACCAGTACAGAAGGGTCCACTGGACGTGAGACCACGGCATCAGTGGCATCGGAGATCGACCAGCAAAGGGTTCCCCTGCCGCACCACTTGGAGGGCGTACCGTGCACCGCCGGCACAACGGGCTCAGGACCGCAGTCCTCCTCGGGGGGCTGTCCGCAGTCATCATCGTCATCGGCAGCTTCTTCGGCCGGATGGGGCTCATCATTGCGGTCCTGATTGCGCTGGCCACGAACGCGTACGCGTACTGGAACAGCGACAAGCTGGCGCTACGTGCGATGCGCGCCCGGCCGGTCAGCGAGTTCGAGGCCCCGGCCCTGTACCGCATGGTCCGCGAGCTCTCCACTCAGGCCCGCCAGCCCATGCCCCGTCTCTACATCTCCCCGACAGAGGCGCCGAACGCGTTCGCGACGGGCCGCAACCCGCGCAACGCCGCCGTGTGCTGCACCGAAGGAATCCTGCGCCTCCTCGACGAGCGCGAACTGCGCGGCGTCATCGGCCACGAACTCAGTCACGTCTACAACCGGGACATCCTGATCTCGTCGGTCGCCGGCGCCCTCGCCTCGGTGATCATGTTTCTGGTCAACTTCGCCTGGCTGATCCCGATCGGCCGCTCCGATGACGACGACGGCCCCGGTATCCTCGGCATCCTGCTGATCATGATCCTCGGCCCGCTCGCAGCCACGCTCATCCAACTGGCCATCAGCCGCTCCAGGGAGTACGAGGCCGATGCGTCCGGCGCCCAGCTCACCGGCGACCCGCTCGCCCTCGCCAGCGCCCTGCACAAGCTCGAACTCGGCACCAAGCAGCTCCCGCTGCCCCCCGAGCCTCGCATCGAGACGGCCAGTCACATGATGATCGCGAACCCCTTTCGCCCAGGTCAGGGGTTCTCCAAGATGTTCTCCACCCACCCGCCCATGGCGGACCGAATCGCCCGACTCCAAAAGATGGCAGGTTCCCGATGAAGACCATCCTGAACGTCATCTGGCTCGTCCTGAGCGGCTTCTGGCTGTTCATCGCCTACCTGGCCGCGGGCCTACTCCTGTGCATCACCATCATCGGCATCCCGTTCGGCATCGCGGCCTTCCGCATCGGCGTCTACGCGCTGTGGCCCTTCGGGTACACGACGATCGAACGCCGCGACGCCGGAGCCCCCTCATGCGTCGGCAACGTCCTGTGGCTGGTCCTCGCGGGCTGGTGGCTGGCCATCGGCCACATCGTCACCGGCCTCGTGCTGTGCATCACGATCATCGGCATCCCGTTCGGCATCGCCAACTTCAAGCTGATCCCGGTGTCGCTGTTCCCGCTGGGCCGCGAAATCGTGCCGACGGACGAGCCGTTCGCTCAGGTCTGGTAGCGGAGCGGAGCGGGCAGGGGCGCGTTGAGGGGGGCGGACCGAACCGGGAGCGAATCGAGCCCGGGAGCGGACCGAGCCCGCGGGGCCAATCGAGCCGGGCGACAGACACGGTTTTCCACAACCCGGAGTTATCCACAGGCCCACTCGATTGTCAGTGGCGGCTTGCATCATGAATGCATGACCGAGAACGAGCAGTTGCTGACGAGGGTGGCGGACAAAGGCCGGAACACCCGACCGTGGGGCTGGACTTCGCTCCCTGAGCCCGTCGGCGCGGCCACCGTGGCCCGCGCCGAGGCCGCCCTCGGCTTCCGCCTGCCCTCGCTTCTCGCCGACCTCTACCTGCGTATAGGGGACGGCGGATTTGGTCCGGAGTACGGCCTGCTGCCCCTGCTCGACAGTCCTCCGTCCGGCGAACCCGCTGCCGTCACCCAATACCTCGCCAACCGCGAGAGCGGCCGCAAGGACCCCGACTGGCCCTGGCCCGAGGGCGTCCTGCCGATATCCCACTGGGGCTGCGCCATGTACGCATGCGTGGACTGCCACAGCCCACAGGCCACCGTCCTGCTCTTCGAACCGAACGCCGACGACGCCGACCGGGCGTGGTTCGTGGACGCCCCGGCCCTCACGGACTGGCTGCGCGCCTGGGTCGACGGCACGGGCTGGTACGAGGAGATGAACGAGGAGCAGGAGCTGACCCCGTGGGCCGACTTCCGCATACGTACGGCTACGGCCGGGGCGTCCTGAGGAGACGCGGATCGGCGGTCACCTGGTGGACCGACGGCCCCGTTGAGTGGCTCGACAGGTGGAATGGAGCGACGGCCGGCGCGCACTTCGAGCGTGCTGAGCAGGCCGTTTCCACCAAGAGGACCGACGTGGCCGCCGAGTGGACCAAGGACCGCAGTCACCACCGCATGGCGGCAGGCCATGGCCACTGAGCGGCAGGCCATGCCCCCTGCGGCCTGCAGCGACAGCTGGTCGGCCAGCGTCGGCCCGTCCTGAGCAGACCGATCACCCGACCGATCACCCCCCGGGTGGTTCGGCCGCCACACGCCCACACGACCACACGACCACCCGCCCGGGCACCGACCCCACGCTCCGCCCCCAACCAGCAACACGTGCGCGTCCGTCGGCCTACCGCCCGTTGCCACCCGACCGGCGCGCCACCCACCGCCGTCCCCCGTACGCGACCACGCCCACCGCCAGTACGCCCGCACCGACGCCAACCGAGACCCACGGAAGCGAGAACGCCAGGACCACGCACCCGACAAGGCCCACTACCGGAACGAGTCGCGAAGTCGCCGTCGAATTGAGAGTCCAGGCCGAGGCATTGGCCACTGCGTAGTACGCCAGCACACCGAAGGAGGAGAACCCGATCGCGCCGCGCACGTCCACGGTGGCGGCCAGGACAGCGACCACCGCGCCCACGGCCAGTTCGGCCCGGTGCGGCACCTGGAAGCGCGGATGCACTGCGGCGAGGGCGCCAGGCAGATGCCGGTCGCGGGCCATGGCCAGTGTCGTCCGCGAGACACCCAGGATCAGAGCGAGCAGCGAGCCCAGCGCGGCGACGGCCGCACCCACCCGCACCACAGGCTCCAGCCCCGGCACCCCTGCCGCCCGCACCGCGTCGGCAAGCGGCGCGCCCGCCTCCCCGAGAGCATCCGACCCCAGCACGGAAAGGACAGCCACCGACACACATACGTACACCGCCAGCGCGATACCGAGGGCCAGCGGAATCGCCCGGGGGATGGTGCGCGCCGGGTCCAGCACTTCCTCACCGAGGGTCGCGATCCGCGCGTACCCGGCGAACGCGAAGAACAGCAGTCCCGCCGCCTGCAGTACTCCGCCCACACCGCCCGAGGCCCCGACCTCCAGGCGACCGGCGTCGGACTGACCGGACCCCAGACACACGACCACCACGCAAGCGAGGACAGCCAGGACCACTGCCACGATCACCCGGGTCAGCCTGGCGGACTTCTGGACACCGCCGTAGTTCACCGCAGTCAGCGCCACCACGGCTGCGACCGCCACCGCATGTGCCTGCCCCGGCCAGACGTACGCGCCCACGGTGAGCGCCATCGCCGCACAGGAGGCCGTCTTACCGACTACGAACGACCAGCCCGCGAGATAGCCCCAGAACTCCCCGAGCCGCTCGCGCCCGTACACATACGTGCCGCCCGAGGCCGGGTACAGGGCGGCCAGTCGCGCGGAAGACGTGGCGTTGCAGTAGGCGACCACGGCCGCGACTGCGAGCCCGAGCAGCAGTCCGGACCCGGCCGCGTGCGCCGCCGGGGCGAGGGCGGCAAAGATCCCGGCCCCGACCATCGAGCCGAGCCCGATGACCACGGCGTCGCCGACACCGAGGGTGCGCCGCAGCTCGGAGGAGGCGGAACTTGACCGTGCCATGGCCCGAACCCTACTGATCGCTGCAACCGAGGGGCACCACGGTGACGTCCTGCTCATCAACAGAGCACGAACAAGCGCGCCCGAAATCACAGTGCCCGGAGAGTGCAGGCACAGCGCGGAAGGGCAGGTTCACGGCATGACGATCATCAGCTGGATCATTCTGGGGCTGTTGGCCGGAGCCATCGCCAAGGTTCTGCTGCCGGGCCGTGACCCGGGCGGCTTCATCGGCACGACGCTCATCGGTGTCGCGGGCGCGTTCATCGGTGGCTGGATTTCGGCCCGCTGGCTGGACCACCCCATCACCAAGGACTTCTACGACGGCGCCACCTGGGCCTCCGCGATCGGCGGCTCCCTGGTACTCCTGATCGCTTACCGCCTCCTGTTCGGCCACTCGCGCAACTGAGCGAGGCGAGCAGACCCCGGACCGCAGCCAGCAGGCGAGAAGGGTGGGCACCAGAGGTGCCCACCCTTCCTCGTACGGCTTGGAAGTCGCGGCCGTAGCCGCAGCCGCAGCAGGTGTCGAAGCCGAGCCGCTGTCGGCATCGGATCAGTTGCTCACCGGTAGTTCACGAACTGCAGCGCGAAGTCGAAGTCCTTGCCCTTCAGCAGAGTGATCACGGCCTGGAGGTCGTCCCGGCTCTTGGAGCTGACACGCAGCTCGTCACCCTGCACCTGGGCCTTCACGCCCTTCGGGCCCTCGTCGCGAATGATCTTCGCCACCTTCTTTGCGTTCTCCTGGGAGATGCCCTCCTCGATCGACGCGAAGATCTTGTACTCCTTGCCCGAGAGCTGGGGCTCGCCCGCGTCCAGGGCCTTCAGCGAGATGCCGCGCTTGATCAGCTTGGACTGGAAGACGTCGAGGACAGCGTTCACCCGGTCCTCGGAGTTCGCCTCCATCAGGATCTTTTCACCGGACCACGAGATCGAGGCGCCCACGCCCTTGAAGTCGTAGCGCTGCGAGATCTCCTTGGCGGCCTGGTTGAGGGCGTTGTCGACCTCCTGCCGCTCGACCTTCGAGACGATGTCGAAACTGGAGTCGGCCATGTCCTGTGGCTCCTTGTATCGAGGTGCGTATGGGCTGCGTATCGGCGGGCGTGGGGGTGGCCGCCGAGCCCGGGGCAACCCGGGACCGCATCCGGACAAGCCTAGCCACCCCGTGTCCCCCGGGAGGCGATCAATCGGGTGGCGAAGCACCCCTCCCCATCGGGTATTGTTTACGTCGTTGCCAGCGAGCACCGCCGAAAAGCGGTTCGAAAGGCAGCGACCCAGGCGGTGTGCCCGAGCGGCCAAAGGGAGCAGACTGTAAATCTGCCGGCTCAGCCTTCCCAGGTTCGAATCCTGGCGCCGCCACCCTGGGGGAGACCCCTTCCGATCTGCGGAAACGTAGATCGGAAGGGGTCTCTTCGTGTAGGGCAAGCCTCTTCGAAGTAAGTGTGCAATGCCTGGATTGTCCCGGCTTGTCTCAGGTGATGTCCGGGTCTGATCGTCTGATCGGCGTGTGTCCCCCCGGCTTCCCCCACAGGAAGTCCTGCGCTGTCCCACGCGGAGTGGCATGGCCACGGAGTGTCCGGCCGGGCGTGCGACCTTCATGGGTCCATACCGGAGAAGAGCGCGGTCATCTGCTTCGAACAGCGGCCGTCGGCTTGGGCTTTGACGGTGTAGCTCCTTGAATGCTTCTGCGTGCCGACGAGCCAGCGGGCACGGTAGGGCGCAGGAGGACGGCCCTGGCGGGGCTCAGAGCAATCGAAACGTGCCCGCCCCGGAGCAGGAACCGGTGCGGATATATGGCCTGGTGGGCCGACGGCGGGCCGCCGCGCTCGCGGCACGGCGGGCCGCCGCCTCGCGGCGAGGGCTGCGATGCTGACGGATTCGGCCGGACCGCACCAATGTCCTCAGCTTCGGGGCAGAAGGGTTCCGAGCGGGCCGAGGTCGAGATTGAGGTCCTCCGGACGCACTCCGTGTTGCTCGCAGAGTTCAGTCATCCGCTGGTCGAGCAGCATCAGCGTGGTGCCGATCTCGTCAACCTGTTCATCGCTGAGGTCGCCCTGCTCGATCCGGCGAATCGCCTGGCGCTCCATCAGCTGCCTGAGGAGTTCGACCACGGTGAGCACCAGGGCGACGAGGTCGCGTCCCATCTGGTCGGAGTCCAGGTCGAGTCGGGAGCTGGTCATAGGGGGCCGCCGTCCGCCCAGGGAGCGGGGACCCGTTCGTTGACGGAGGAGAGCAGGGCATGAAGCGACAGGCGTACCAGCGGAACGTCAGCGATGGCGATGACCAGGTCACCACTGATCACTACGCCGGTCGCCAGGACGCGGTCCAACAGGTCGACGAGCGGTACCCCGATGGGGCCATTGAGCGACCCGGGGCTGTCCCAAGGCACGACTTCGTGCGTCACGGTCTACACCTCGCCCACGAATGAATAGGGCACCCACGGCCCCGACAGCTCGATGTGTGCCCCGGTGCTTTCCCGCAGCGTCCGTGTCAGGAGGGCAAGCTCCTCGGCGCGGTGCTCTGCCACGAGATACGTCGCGTTGAGGACCTGGACCCGTCGATCTTCGGAGGGCTGGAGGTGCGGCCGCAGTCTGCGGGACGCGGTGGCGAGACCACGGATTTGGGCATCCACCGTTTCCGCGGTCCGCAGGGCCTCGTTCTGGCTCCGCTCGCGGCGCTCTTGCGCTCCTCGTTTGCCGTTCAGGTAGGCGAGGCCGGCGCCGGGCGCCGGGCGGGTTCGGTCTGGCGGCGTGCCCCGCCGGATCGGCGTCCGGTTAGCGGCGTCGGGCGGGCTCGGCGGCGCGTAGACCTTGACGCCCCATTCGGCGTGGTGTGCGATGCGCTTGAGCGCGGCGTGGAACCGCTCCGCCTCCTTGGCCAGCGCGTCTCGTGCCCTCTCGACACCGTGGTAGACAGTGGCCATCGGTAGGGGAACAGTAGGGCAGCAGGCCGCGACCGCGGAGACGACGTTGTGGTGGGCCCGTGCGTAGCGTTCCAGTTCCCGTTGGTCGGACAGGCGCACCTGCCAGGCTTCATCCGTGAAGTCGCCGGCTCGGACGGTCTGGACGATCGCTGTCAGCGTCCCCAGTGACAGCGTGTCCACAGGCGCCTCGTCGGTTACTCCGGACAGTCCGGCGACGGCCGACAGGTTCGGGTTCCAGCAGACAGCGAACACATAGGTGGCGTTGTCGTCCGAATGCTCAGGGTCGCGCTCTGTCATGTACCCAGGTTCTCCTTGGTGCATTGCTGGCTTTCGGGCGTTGCTGTGGAGCGCTGAGGCTATTTGTCCGATGTCTCGGCCTCGAGCGCTTTCAGCCGCTCGCGCAATTCCTGGTTCTCTTCCTGCAAGGCGTTGCGGTGAGCACGTGAGCTGAGCGCAGGATCGGTTTCCCACCAGTCGATTCCGGCCTTTTTCGCGGTATCCACGGATGCCACGAACAGGCGAAGTCGAATGGTGAGCAGTTCGATGTCAAGGAGATCGATCTTGATATCCCCTGCGATCACGATTCCTTTGTCCAGAACGCGTTCCAGAATGTCGGCGAGGTTGGTGTTCGGAGGGCCGGAGGCGAGGTAGGGATCCTGTCGGAAGTCGACGTCAGACACAGCGCCCCCTCCGTCCTGGACTCTTCCTGGGAGCTTCTGATTCCTCTTCCTCCGCCTGGTTCCCGTATGAGCCTCTGGCTTCGTCCTCTGCCGCCTCTTCGCCCTCGTTCCTGTCGCCCTCCGGTTCCTCCGGTTCCTCCTGCTCAGCCTTTGCAGCCGCGATGGCCACCGTGTCCTTGGAATCCATGAGTGCGTCACCTTCGATCGTTCGACGCAGAACAAGACCCTGCGGCATGCAGCCGGTCGAGCAGCCGTTCCTCTTCTCGTTCGAACTCCTCCAGGCCGATGTCTCCGTCCTCAAGTTCCTGGTTCAGCAGAGCCAGCTGGGCACGGATTACTCCCGGGTCGTACAACTCGCGTTCGGCCGCGTCCTGGAGTTTCTCCGTCACCCAGACAACGCCACGGACCGGCGCAATGGGGAGGGTGAGAAGTCCGGTGATCAGTCCCATCTCAGACTCCGGCGGTCAGGACGGGAGCGCCTTCACTGGATACGAAGCTGTAGCAAGGCAGCGGACCCGAAAGGCGCAGCTCAACTCGGTCGCGGTTGGTGCGGGCGAATTGCTCCGCCGCCCTGCGAAAGGCATCGCTGTCCCTGCGGTCGACGAGGAACGACGTGTTGAGCACGCATCCCTGGACTTCAGGCCCCGGGGCCACCGCTCGGGCCTTGGGGGTGAGCTCGCTCAGAACTCGCCGACCGGCTTCGGCGGCCCTGCTCTGCAGAGCTGCCGCGACGGCCTCGCCCAGCCGGAGGCTGGCTTCGTAGCCGGGCCGTCGACGCACTTCGTCCCGCAGCCGACGGACCTTCTTGTCCTGCGTGACAAGGCTTGCCAGCGCGTCCTGTGCCGGGAATGCCTTGATGTTGACCTCGACCGCACCCGAGAGGTGTTCGAGTGCAGTCATGTGGTCCGCCTCACCTGCCGCCAGCTGGCCGCGCACCGTCTCCTCGTCAGGTGCGACCATGCCGAACCGCATGGGCAGTACCGAGCCCTGTTCCGAAAGGCGCAGCAACAGATCCTGGTGAGCGAGCAGGTCGCGGCGTCTGGCGCGGAGATTCGGGGGAGCCTCACTGACGACAGCGGCGACGCGCCCCTGCCGGACCGGCCGCAGCTGGGCGGCCGGGCTGCCCACACCTCGTGCGTCTGCCGGCAGCGCCATCCCCGCCCGGATCACCGCGTAGACGTAGAGTCCATTGGCTGTCACGACTCACCCTTCCGCGGTTCGGCGACGACTCGTACTGCCCCGGGCCGGAGCACGCCGCTTCCTCGGCTGTTCCTGCTGCTCTTCCTCGTCCTCATCAAGCTCGTCGGAATCGTCGTCACGACCCCCGATGACCTTGCGAACGGTGTCTCCCATGCTCGTCGCGGCCTTGCGGGCCTTGCGTTTGCCGATGGATCTGGCAGCACTGCCGCCCAGCAGTTCGGGAATGGTGGTGCTGCCGGAGTCCCGCTCCAGGTCGAGCCGGTTGCACGCCTCTGCGAATCGCAGGTATGTGTCCACGCTCGCCACAACGATGCGCGCGTCTATCTTGAGGATCTCGATGCCAACCAGGGAGACCCGGACGAACACGTCGATCACCATGCCTCGATCGAGGATGAGTTCGAGCGTGTCGTACAAGGTGCCGGCCCGCGGTGGGCACGCCACTACCTCGTCGGAGTAGGTGGTCGCAGGCATGTGGGGTCCTTCCGGTTGTCGGGCAAACCTGAGTCACTGGTCATGCGTCGGCGGACCCCCGCTGATACCGGCGGACCCTGCGGTACTCCGTGAGTTCGCCGTCCTGATCGAGCCGCACCTCGTAAGACGCGAGAAGGCTGGTGGTGTCCGGAATTCGGGGCAGCTCAAGGACATCCACGACGACACGCCACCCGTCGTCCTCACGCCCCACCGCTGATACGCCCTCCATGGGATGGCCGGTCAGCCGTTCCAGGCTCTGGCAGGCAGCACGCGCGGCATGTTCTGCTCCCCGCACGCTTGGCCTGCGGGAAGCAGTGGACGTCGAGGTCTTTTTGGCGCGCGGCCGATGCTCTTCTGCCATGAATTCGAGTCTGGTAAACATCCGGCACTGTGCACTTCGAGTGGAGCATTCGGGCGCACGTGCGGGGCTGCTGCCGACGCGGTCGACTTCTCGATGGCGGAGCGGCACTCGGTTCCAGGCCGGCGTGCAATGAGCCTGCCGTCGGCGGGGTCATGAAGAGCTAAAGCCCTGGCCGCCGTCGGCGGCTTGATCTGCCTGAGGTATGCCGGTCGATCACACGGCACATCTGACGACTCAGCCTCCTCCTCAGGTTCGAATCCCGGCGCCGCAACACCGAGGAAACCCCTCCGATCTGCGGAAACGTAGAGCAGAGGGGTTTTCGCGTTCCTGAGTCACGGCCGGGGCACACTGACCCCATGGTCACGCCTCGCAGAAGCTGCCCCGAGTGCCGTCGTGAGATCGCCGTCGTCGCCGGTCGGTTCGCGCGGCATGATCCGCCCGGCGCACGGCAGAACGGGGAACTCGTGTCATGCCCCGGATCACGGCGACCGACCCAACTCGGGGCCGCGCAGCCCGCATTGGACGGGTATGTCGTGCCCGACTTCCCCGGGCAGCTTCCGTTGTTCTGAAGACCCCGCCGAGTGCCACCCAAGACCCCATCGACGGCTCCGTCACGTGCTGCTCCGAGCCTCACATGGCCCCGTCGCACTGGCCCCCGAATGTCACTCCGTCGGCGGATGCTGGAGGCCTGGCCGCGCATCCGTACCACCGCCGCGCCATCAGCGTCCGGGCGCAGCCCGTCACGCCGTACGCGATCCAGCCGTACGTGAGTCATCCGTACATGAGTCAGCCGTACACGAGTCAGCCGGCCACGAGTCATCCGTATACGAGTCAACCGTACGTGAGTCATCCGTACACGAGTCAGCCGTACGTGAGTCAGCTATACGCGATCCAGCCCCACGAGAGGATGCCCGGCGGAGAACTGCCGCGCCCAGTACGCGCGTACCGCCTCGCGGCCGTGCAGCCGGGCTCCGTCCGGACGTGTCTGGTGCGCGGCGGGAGCCCCCTCGGGGGCCATCTTCAGTTCCCTGCCACCGACTTCACCGCCACTGGCACCGGGGCCGAGCCGCTGATGACTTCGAGGGTCAGGCCGGCCGTGGCCGGGGTGTCGAGCAACTCCGCGAGTACGGCGGCCACGTCGTCGCGGGGGATCGAGCCGCGGCCGGTGTGGGCCTCCAGGCGTACCAGGCCCGTTCCCGCGTCGTTCGTCAGCGCGCCGGGGCGCAGGATCGTCCAGTCCAGGGCGTCCAGACCGCGGACGTACTCGTCGGCTGCGCCCTTGGCGCGCAGATAGACGTCGAAGATCTCGTCGCCCTCGTGCGCCGGGTCCGCGCCCATGGACGACACGACCACGAAGCGCCGTACGCCCGCCTGGACCGCCGCGTCCGCGAACAGGACCGCCGCGCCCTTGTCCACCGTGTCCTTGCGGCTCGTCCCGCTGCCCGGCCCCGCGCCGGCGGCGAACACCGCCGCGTCCGCACCTCGTAGTTGCGCCGCGACCTCCTCGACCGAGGCCGACTCCAGGTCCAGCACGACGGGTTCGGCGCCGGCCTCCCGCAGATCGTCGCCCTGTTCGGCCTTGCGGATGATCCCCGCGACCTCGTTCCCGCGCGCGGCGAGCAGTCGCTCCAGCCGCAGCGCGATCTGACCATGACCACCAGCGATGACAATGCGCATGTCTTCGACCGTACGCCCGGGCAGCCGCATTCGCCGCACGACTTCAGCCACGCCTCACGTCACCACGGGCACACGCCTCACCTCTCCGCGCCCGGGCGCACGCCTCACACGCCGGCACCGGTGCACGAGCCACCCGCGCACCACCGGGCGTGCACCCACATCCCTCAGGACACCTCTCCGCGCCCCTGTCGCGGCAGCCCCAACTCCGCGGCGACGGCCGAGTTGCAGTACTCCCGAACTGCGCTCGTCCGCGCCACCACGCGCCCCCGGTGCACCACGATGCGGCTGTACGCCAGGGACAGCGCCCCCGCCAGCCGGTCCCCGCGCACCGCAAGCAACTCGGCCGGGAAACCCGCCTCCACCCGCACCTCGGGCAGACCCAGCGCCGCACGCGCCGATGCGCTCACGGCGTCGTAGGCGTCCTCGGGGCGCAGCCCGTGACGTGACGACAGCAGGTAGGCGGCCTCGAGCGGGTCCCCGCGTCCCACCGGGTTCGACACGTCCCGCAGGGCGCCGCTCCCCGCGGCGACGCGTACGCCGGCGGCGCGCAGCAGTCGTACGGGCGCCGTGCTCCGCCGTTCCGCGCCCCCGCAGCCGCCCTGGGGGAGGCACACCACCGTCACCCCGGCCGCCGCGAGCTGGTCCGCGGTGCGGGAGGCCACCTGGGCGGGCAGGCGTCCCAGGCCGCCGCACGGCCCGAGGGTCACGCCGGGGCGCAGTCCTCCGGCCATCGCGGCGAGCCGGGCCAGGCGTGCCGGGTCGGTGCCGTCGGTGTGCAGATCGACGGGGCAGCCGTGCTCGGAGGCGACCTCCAGGACCGCCTCCACGTAGCCCGTCGGATCCGGATCCAGGTCGGGGCAGCCGCCGACCACGGACGCGCCCATCTTCAGCGCGTCCCGCAGCATTGCCAGCTCCTCGGCGCCGGCCACTCCCGTCAGCAGCCGCGGCATCGCCACCGTCGTCAACTCCGTGAGCCCGCGCAGGGAACGCCGTGCCTGCAGGACGGCCTCCAGCGCGCCCAGCCCCTGAACGTCGCCCACACGCACGTGTGCCCGCAGCGCGGTCGCGCCGTGCCCGAGTTGGAGCAGGGCGGCCTCGGTGGCCCGGCGCTGGACGTCCTGGGGCTCGTACGAGACGGGGCCGCCCTCGTCGGCCGAGAGCGCGGTGTCGCCGTGGGCGTGCGGTTCGGCCGGGGCCGGCAGCAGCAGGTACCCGCCGAGGTCCACACGCGCGCCGCACGCGTGCGTGCCGTCCCCCGCCAGGCTCCCGGCCGTGCCGACCGCCTCGATGCGCCCGCCGCCCAGCCGCACGTCCACGGTCCGGCCGTCGGTGAGCCGCGCCCCGCACAGCAGCAGAGCACCCGGGTCGGCCGGTCCGGAGGAGCCCGACGAGGACGACGAGTGCGGCGGCTGGGGATGACTGTCGGGCATCGCGCTCCAGAGGCTCGGGCTGCGCATCGGGCTGCGGGACGGTGCCGGGGGCTGCGCCGGGCACGCAAGATCACGCAGAGTGAGTCGAGCCTAGGGTGGCGATACGGCCCGGGCGCGCAGGAGCGCAATAGTCGTACCGGTGTGGTCGGCCGAACGGAGCCGTCCCGGGCGGTACCGCAGTGGCCTGCGAGACGCCTGCGCGGCGCTCTGTTCGGCCCCCCGTAGGTGCCGCGAAACGGATTTGGGTGAACGGCTGCCGAGCGTGTAATGTCTTCATCGCTCGCCCCAATAGCTCAGTCGGCAGAGCGTCTCCATGGTAAGGAGAAGGTCAACGGTTCGATTCCGTTTTGGGGCTCTGGTGTGTGAGGTTCCCGTCGCAAGGCGGGGCCCGATCGCATCACAGCGGTGTAGCTCAGTCGGTAGAGCAAGCGGCTCATAATCGCTGTGTCACCGGTTCAAGTCCGGTCACCGCTACTGACAGTAGCCGATTGCGGGGTCGGTCCTTCGATCGGCTACTCTTTTTTGCGTTAACTCATTCCATCCGTTCGTCAAGGAGCACTCACGTGGCTGCCACCGACGTCCGCCCGAAGATCACGCTGGCCTGCGTGGAGTGCAAGGAGCGGAACTACATCACCAAGAAGAACCGGCGTAACAACCCGGACCGTCTTGAGATGAAGAAGCACTGCCCGCGTTGCAATGCGCACACCGCGCATCGCGAAACGCGATAAATCAGGCTCGTACGCGAGGCCGTCCCCGATCGTGGGGGCGGCCTCGCGTCGTTTCCGCCCCGGATACCGGTCGGTTCGACCGATCCCGGTGAACCAGCAGGTCAACGGCAGAAGACAGCAGGAGGTGCCGAGCCATGGCGCTCGACCAGTCCTTCGTGGGGCGGACTTACCCGCCCACCGACCCCTACGAGGTGGGCCGGGAGAAGATCCGTGAGTTCGCGGAGGCGGTGGGGGACACCAACCCGGCGTACACGGACCCGGAGGCCGCCAAGGCGCTCGGCCACCCCGATGTGATCGCCCCGCCGACCTTCGTGTTCTCCATCACCTTCAAGGCCGCCGGGCAGGTCCTCAAGGACCCGCAGCTGGGCCTGGACTACAGCCGCGTCGTGCACGGCGACCAGAAGTTCGCTTACAGCCGCCCGGTGCGCGCCGGCGACCGGCTGGCCGTCACGTCGACCATCGAGGCCATCAAGTCCATGGCGGGCAACGAGATCCTGGACATCCGCGGCGAGGTCCACGACGAGGCGGGGGAGCACGTCGTGACCGCCTGGACCAAGCTCGTGGCCCGTGGGGCGGACGCCGAAGAAGGGGAGGGCTGAGACCATGACGGCGAAGATCGCGTACGGCGATGTCGAGGTCGGCACCGAACTGCCGCCCCAGAACTTCCCCGTGACCCGCGCCACGCTCATTCAGTACGCGGGCGCCTCGGGTGACTTCAACCCGATCCACTGGAACGAGAAGTTCGCCAAGGAGGTCGGGCTGCCGGACGTCATCGCGCACGGCATGTTCACCATGGCCGAGGCGATCCGTGTCGTGACCGACTGGACCGGGGACCCCGGCGCGGTCGTCGAGTACGGCGTCCGCTTCACGAAGCCCGTCGTCGTACCGAACGACGACCAGGGCGCCACGATTGAGGTCAGCGGCAAGGTCGCGGTCAAGCTCGACGACAACAGGGTCCGCGTGGACCTGACCGTGAAGAGCGCCGAGCAGAAGGTGCTCGGGATGTCGCGGGCGGTCGTACAACTGGCGTGAAAGCCGGCGTGAACTGAACGGCACGCGCGTGCCGTGAAGTAAGGGGCGTCCTCCATGGTGGGGCGCCCCTTGCACATTCTCCGGCCACCTTCGCTTGCCGAGTTAGTGATTGAGTACTAACTTGGATTGCATGGCCAGGATGAGCGCAGAAGAGAGGCGTGAGAGCGTCATCCTCGCGGCGATGACCGAGTTCGCCCGTGGCGGCTACTACGGCACGTCGACCGAGGTGATCGCCAAGCGGGTCGGCGTCTCGCAGCCGTATCTCTTCCGGCTCTTCCCGGGCAAGAAGGCGATCTTCCTCGCTGCGGCCGATCGCTGCGTGGAGGACACCATCCGGATGTTCGCGGAGGCCTCCGACGGGCTGGAGGGCGATGAGGCCCAGCACGCCATGGGTGCCGCGTACCGCAAGGCCGCTTCCGAACAGCCCGAGCGGCTGATGATGCAGATGCAGATGTACCTCGCTGTCGCGGCCGCCGAGCAGGAGGGCGACCACGAGTTCGGTGAGGCCGTACGCGCAGGCTGGACGCGGTTGTGGGACACCATCCATCTGCCGCTGGGTGCGGACGTCCATGAGACGACGACCTTCATGGCGTACGGGATGCTCATTAACTGCCTCGTCACCATGGGCTTCCCTCCCGACCATCGAGTCTGGGCGGGGATGGAACTGCCGAAGCGGGCCGGGGAGCAGCACGCGTAGAAGAGGGGTGAGGTGGCTCACCTGGGCTCTTCGTGATCTCGAAAGTTAGTGACCGATAACTACCTGAGCAGCCTGAAGCAGTAACCGGAACGGATCACTTCTGGGGGACCGATGTCACACCTGACCAAACAGAACGCGCGGACCACGCGCCGTGGCGGGGCCGCCTGGGCCCTGATCATCACCAGCGTCGCCGGGTTCATGGCGGCGCTCGACAACCTCGTCGTCACCACCGCACTGCCCTCCATCCGCGAGGACCTGGGCGGAGGGCTGCACGACCTGGAGTGGACGGTGAGTGCGTACACACTCACCTTCGCCGTCCTGCTGATGTTCGGCGCGGCGCTCGGCGACCGCTTCGGCCGTCGCCGACTCTTCCTCGTCGGCATCTCGATCTTCACGGCCTCGTCCGCCGCCGCGGCCCTCGCGCCCGGCATCGACTCCCTGATCGCCGCCCGCGCGGTGCAGGGCGCCGGTGCGGCGATCATGATGCCGCTGACGCTGACCCTGCTGACGGCGGCCGTGCCCGCGGCAAAGCGCGGGATGGCGTACGGCATCTGGGGTGCCGTCAACGGGCTCGCGATCGCGTCGGGGCCGCTGATCGGCGGCAGCCTCACCGAGCACATCTCCTGGCAGTGGATCTTCTGGCTGAACGTTCCGCTGGGCCTCGCCCTGCTGCCGCTCGCCCGGCTGCGCCTCGCCGAGTCGTACGGCGTCGGCGCCCGGCTCGACATCCCCGGCACCCTGCTCGCCAGCGGCGGTCTCTTCGGGATCGTGTACGGCCTGGTGCGCGGCCCCGCCGACGGCTGGACCGGAAGCCTGGTTCTGACCGGCCTGTTCGCCGGAGGCGCGCTGTTGGTCGGGTTCGTCCTCTACAGCACGCGCGCCAAGAACCCGATGCTGCCGATGCGGCTGTTCCGCTCCCGGGCGTTCTCCGGGATCAATGCCGCGAGCATGCTGATGTTCCTCGGCATGTTCGGGTCGATCTTCCTGCTCAGCCAGTACATGCAGATCGTGCTCGGCTACTCGCCGACGGAGGCGGGGCTGCGGATGCTGCCGTGGACCGGCATGCCGATGCTCGTCGCGCCGATCGCCGGCATCCTCGCCGACCGCATCGGTGGCCGGCCCGTCGTGGCCACCGGACTGTTCCTCCAGGCCGTCGGCCTCGCCTACATGGCGTCCGTGGTCACCGCCGACGTCTCCTACGCCGCCCAGCTGCCCGGCCTGATCATCAGCGGCATCGGCATGGCCCTGTTCTTCGCCCCGGCCGCCCACCTGGTGATGTCCGGCGTCCGCGTCTCGGAGCAGGGCATCGCGTCCGGCGCGAACAACGCCCTGCGTGAGGTCGGCGGCGCGCTCGGCATCGCCGTCATGGCGTCGATCTTCTCCGCGCAGGGTGGGTACGAGACCGGCCAGACCTTCGTCGACGGGTTGCGGCCCGCGCTGGTCACCGGTGCGGTGGTGGTGGCTGTCGCGGGGGTGGCTGCGCTGCTGATCCCGGGGCGAGGGCGAGGGCGGGGTGACGAGGTTGTGCGGCCGGCGGAGCAGGCGCCGACGCTGGAGGCGGTCGCCGGCTGACCGGACCTGAACGCGGCGGGGGTGCCGCCCGGCAGCAGTTCTCGCCCCCGCCGCCCCTACCCTTCCCGTCCTCCAGGGGCTCCGCCCCTTCGACCCCGCCAGCGGGCTGCGCCCCCTGGACCCCCATCGGCCTGAACGGCCTCGTCCTCAAACTCCCCCAGAGGGGGCACCCCCAGACGGGCTGAATGATGCCCACCGGCGCTGAAAAGTGACCGGCGGGGTGGCCGTGGTGGTGGCGTACCTCCGCAGCGCCGCCCCGCCCCACCCACCGCACCGCAGGCGCTACGCGCACCCCCACCGAAACAGCCACAGGCCGCCGCAGGCACCCCACCCCCCACCGTCTCGTACTCTTGAGCCCGTGCAGGAACTCCACGACGCCCCCCTCGCCCCCCTCACGACCTTCCGCCTGGGCGGCCCCGCCACCCGGCTGGTCACCGCCACCACCGACGCAGAGGTGATCGACGTCGTGCGTGAGGCCGACGCCGACGGCACCCCGCTGTTGATCATCGGTGGGGGATCGAACCTGGTCATCGGGGACAAGGGCTTCGACGGCACCGCGCTCGTCATCGCCACGAAGGGCTTCGAGCTGGACGGCGGCACGCTCGAACTGGCCGCAGGCGAGGTGTGGACCGATGCCGTCGCCCGCACTGTGGAAGCCGGGCTCGCCGGCATCGAGTGCCTCGCCGGAATCCCCGGCTCCGCAGGCGCCACGCCGATCCAGAACGTCGGTGCGTACGGCCAGGAGGTCTCCTCGACGATCACCGAGGTGATCGCGTACGACCGCCAGGTAGGCCGGACCGTCGTCATCCCGAACGCCGACTGTGCCTTCTCCTACCGCCACAGCCGCTTCAAGGCCGACCCCGACCGCTACGTCGTCCTGCGCGTCCGCTTCCGGCTGGAGAGCGCCGAAGGCCTCTCCGCCCCGATCAAGTACGCCGAGACCGCCCGCGCCCTCGGCGTCGAACCCGGCGACCGCGTACCCCTGGCTGCCGCCCGCGAGACCGTGCTGAAGCTGCGTGCCGGCAAGGGCATGGTCCTGGACCCGGAGGATCACGACACCTGGTCGGCCGGCTCCTTCTTCACCAACCCGATCCTCACCGACGAGCAGTTCACGGCGTTCCACGCGCGCGTGCACGAGCACCTCGGCGCCGACGTGGAGCCGCCCGCGTACCCGGCAGGGGCGGCGTACACCAAGACCTCCGCGGCCTGGCTCATCGACAAGGCCGGCTTCACCAAGGGCTACGGCACCGGCCCCGCCCGCATCTCCACCAAGCACACCCTCGCCCTCACCAACCGCGGCGAAGCAACCACCGAGGACCTCCTCGCGCTCGCCCGCGAGGTCGTCGCAGGAGTGCGCGACACCTTCGGCATCACGCTGGTGAACGAGCCGGTGACGGTCGGAGTCAGCCTCTAGCCGGTACGCCCGATAGCCCCGGTACGTCCGGGGCCCGGCCCGAGCCCGCAGCCGGGGCCGTCAGTAGGCCACCCCCACCACCTGCTTCACCGTCGCCGAGTCCCCCACCATCCGCAGCATCGCGTGCGCCACATCCGCCCGCCCGATGAAGCGCCCCTTGCTCGGAAACCCGCCCACGACGGTCCGGTACCCGCCGCTGAGCGGCTTGTCCTGCAGACGCGGCGGCCGTACGAGCGTCCAGTCCGTGCCGCTGCCGGCCACCTCGGCCTCCATCTCCCGCAGGTCGGCGTAGATGTCCTTGAGGACCGCCGACACGACGCCGAGTACGGCACGGTCCAGGAACCCGTCCCCCTTGGGCGCGGGCCCGACCGGCGCGGCGCTGACCACGAGCAGCCGCCGCACCTCCTCGGCCTCCAGGGCCGCAAGCACCGTCCGGGTCAGCCTCGCCGCGACCCCCGCGTCCTTGCGCCCGCGGGCACCTAGGCCGGACAGCACGGCGTCGCGTCCGGCGACGGCGGGCCGTAGCGCCCCGGCGTCGGTGAGATCCGCGCGGAACACCTCCAGACGGTCACCGGCGAGGGGGAGACGCGCGGGGTCCCGTACGACGGCCGTGACCTCGTGACCGGCGTCCAGGGCCTGCTGGACGATCTCCTTGCCGATACCGCCGGTGGCACCGAAAACGGTGAGTTTCATGAGAGCTCCCGTACGCATGAGAAGGGTCGTCGGAGAGGTGGGTGAGTATTCACTCACCCGCACCTCCCCTCTAGAGTGAGTAAGTACTCACCCACCCGTCAAGGGCGATTGGACAAGCCATGGAGAACAAGCCGACCCGGGTCCGACTCCTCGACGCGGCCCATGAGCTGATGCTCACCGTCGGGCTCGCTCGGGCCACGACGAAGGAGATCGCGCGGGCGGCCGGATGCTCCGAGGCGGCGCTGTACAAGCACTTCGAAAGCAAGGAAGAGCTGTTCATCCGAGTGCTCACCGAGCGCCTGCCCCCACTGCGCCCCCTGCTCAGCAGCCTCGCCGCCGAGCCGGGTCGGCGGTCCCTCGAGGAGAACCTCACCGAGATCGCCCGCCAGGCGGCGCTGTTCTACGAACAGAGCTTCCCGATCGCCGCGTCGCTGTACGCACAGACCGAGCTCAAGCGGCGGCACGACGACGCCATACGGCAGATGGGGTCGGGCCCGCACGTGCCCATCCAGGAGCTCGACACCTACCTGCGGGCCGAGCAGGAACTGGGCCGGGTCAGCACGGACACGGACACGTTCGCGGCGGCGTCGCTGCTGATGGGAGCCTGCGCGCAGCGGGCGTTCGCCTATGACGCGACGAAGGAGACCGTACGGCCGCCGGTGGACGAGTTCGCCGCCCGGCTGGCCCGCACGCTGCTGGCAGGTATCGCCGACTGACGCCGGTCACGGGGCGAGCGGCCTAGGCGAGCCAGTCGTCCACGCCGGCCAACAGCTTCGCCTTCACCTCGTCCGGCGCCGCCGACCCCCGCACCGACTGCCGCGCCAGTTCCGCCAGTTCCTCGTCGGTGAAGGCGTGGTGGTGGCGGGCGATGTCGTACTGGGCGGCGAGACGCGAGCCGAAGAGGAGGGGGTCGTCGGCGCCCAGGGCCATCGGGACGCCGGCCTCGTACAGGGTCCGCAGCGGGACGTCCTCCGGCTTCTCGTAGACGCCGAGGGCGACGTTCGACGCGGGGCAGACCTCGCATGTCACGCCCCTGTCGGCGAGGCGCTTCAGCAGCCGTGGGTCCTCGGCGGCGCGCACCCCGTGGCCGATCCGGTTCGCGTCCAGGTCGTCCAGGCAGTCACGGACCGAGGACGGGCCGGTCAGCTCGCCGCCGTGCGGGGCCGACAGCAGGCCGCCCTCACGGGCGATGTGGAAGGCACGGTCGAAGTCCCGCGCCATGCCCCGGCGCTCGTCGTTCGACAACCCGAAGCCGACGACGCCCCGGTCGGCGTACCGCACAGCGAGCCGCGCCAGCGTGCGGGCATCCAGGGGGTGCTTCATCCGGTTCGCGGCGACCAGGACACGCATCCCGATCCCCGTGTCGCGCGTCGCCGTCTCGACCGCGTCCAGGATGATCTCCAGCGCTGAGATCAGACCGCCCAGCCGGGGTGCGTACGACGTCGGGTCGACCTGGATCTCCAGCCAGCCGGAACCGTCCCTGACGTCCTCCTCCGCAGCCTCTCTGACCAGCCGCTGGATGTCCTCCGGCTGCCGCAGGCACGAGCGCGCGGCGTCGTACAGGCGCTGGAAGCGGAACCAGCCCCGCTCGTCCGTCGCCCGCAGTTTCGGTGACTCGCCACGCGTCAGCGCGTCGGTCAGCGCCTCGGGCAGACGCACGCCGTACTTGTCGGCCAGTTCCAGCAGGGTCGCCGGCCGCATCGAGCCGGTGAAGTGCAGGTGCAGATGGGCTTTCGGCAGTTCAGAGACATCACGTACACGCTCCATTCCAGGATCCTGCCGTACGTGTCCGCCCTCCCGGTAGCGGTTTCCCCGTTAGTGGTCTTGCTCGCACAAACATATGAGTCACCCAAGGAAAAAGGGGTCACCTCCGGAAAACCGGAGGTGACCCCTGAGAAACGGAAGGCGGACGTCAGTCCCTGGCCTCCGCCAGCAGCTTCTGGATGCGGCTCACGCCCTCGACGAGGTCCTCGTCGCCGAGCGCGTACGACAGCCGCAGATAGCCCGGCGTGCCGAAGGCCTCGCCCGGCACCACCGCGACCTCGGCCTCCTCCAGGATCAGCGCGGCCAGCTCGACCGTGTCCTGCGGGCGCTTGCCACGGATCTCCTTGCCGAGCAGGGCCTTGACCGACGGGTAGGCGTAGAAGGCGCCCTCGGGCTCCGGGCAGAGCACGCCGTCGATCTCGTTGAGCATGCGCACGATCGTCTTGCGGCGGCGGTCGAAGGCCTCACGCATCTTCGCGACCGCGTCCAGGTCACCGGACACCGCGGCCAGAGCAGCGACCTGGGCGACGTTCGAGACGTTCGACGTGGCGTGCGACTGGAGGTTGGTCGCAGCCTTCACCACGTCCTTCGGGCCGATGATCCAACCCACCCGCCAGCCCGTCATGGCGTACGTCTTGGCGACACCGTTGACCACGATGCACTTGTCGCGCAGCTCCGGCAGGACCGCGGGCAGCGACACGGACACGGCGTCGCCGTAGACCAGGTGCTCGTAGATCTCGTCCGTCAGCACCCACAGGCCGTGCTCGACGGCCCAGCGGCCGATGGCCTCGGTCTCGGCCTCGCTGTAGACCGCGCCCGTCGGGTTGGACGGCGACACGAAGAGGACGACCTTCGTCTTCTCCGTACGAGCCGCCTTCAGCTGCTCCACGGAGACGCGGTAGCCGGTCGTCTCGTCGGCGACGACCTCGACCGGGACACCGCCCGCGAGACGGATCGACTCCGGGTACGTCGTCCAGTACGGGGCCGGGACGATGACCTCGTCGCCCGGGTCGAGGATCGCGGCGAAGGCCTCGTAGATGGCCTGCTTGCCGCCGTTGGTGATCAGGATCTGCGACACGTCGGGCTCGTAGCCGGAGTCGCGCAGCGTCTTGGCGGCGATCGCGGTCTTCAGCTCGGGCAGACCGCCGGCCGGGGTGTAGCGGTGGTACTTCGGGTTCTTGCACGCCTCGATGGCGGCCTCGACGATGTAGTCCGGGGTCGGGAAGTCGGGCTCACCGGCGCCGAAACCGATCACCGGACGCCCGGCGGCCTTGAGGGCCTTGGCCTTGGCGTCCACGGCGAGGGTGGCGGACTCGGAGATCGCGCCGACTCGGGCGGAGACCCGGCGCTCGGTGGGAGGGGTTGCAGGGCTCATGGGTCCCATCGTTTCAGACAGGAAACTCGCCCGGCACAGGGGTTTCACGGACTGAACATCAGTTGAACAACCGTGCGGATCGTGGCCACGGCCAGCGGATCTTGTGTCTTGCGGCCGATGATCTTCGGCCGATCTTTCGCCGACCAAGCCCCCCACGGGCACTTTCTGTTCGACGGCGCGCCCAGGACCACGTACACTCTCACCTCGTTGGCCATCAGCGGTCCGCAGTCGCCGGGTGTACACCGAGCACCCGTCCGGATGCGGTACGTTGGTGGACAGACACAAAGGGTCGTAGCTCAATTGGTAGAGCACTGGTCTCCAAAACCAGCGGTTGGGGGTTCAAGTCCCTCCGGCCCTGCTACACACTCCTTCGCCAGGATGTGTGCGCATGTACGTACAGCAATGCACCGCCGTGCGGTCCAGACCGGGCGCGGCACGGCCACGACCCGGAATCAGGTGAGGACGAGTGACGGACGCCGTGGGCTCCATCGACATGCCTGATGCCCAGGACGAGGCGCCGGAGTCCAAGAAGAACCGTAAGGGTGGCAAGCGCGCCAAGAAGGGCCCGCTGAAGCGACTCGCGCTCTTCTACCGCCAGATTGTCGCGGAGCTCCGCAAGGTTGTCTGGCCGACGCGTAACCAGCTGACGACGTACACCACTGTGGTGATCATCTTCGTCGTCATCATGATCGGTCTGGTGACCGTGATTGACTATGGGCTCGACAACGCAGCCAAGTACGTCTTCGGCTGAGCCAAGAGCGAAGGGCGCCGTGGTTACCGGCGCCCCTTTCGCATGTTCCACCCCTATGTATCCAGGAAGAAGCAGCCACCGTGTCTGACCAGAACCTGAACGACGCCGTCGAGCCGGACGAGTCCGTGGAAGACGAGCTCGACATCGTCGAGGGCGCGGACGAGGACCTGGACGAGGTCGAGGCTGCCGATGCCGAGGCGGGCGAGCCCGCCGAGGAAGCCGCGCTGCACGTCGAGGACGAGGAAGAGGCCCCCGAGGAGGAGGCCGAGCCCGTCGACCCCGTCGCCGCCCTGCGTGAGGAGCTTCGCACGCTGCCCGGTGAGTGGTACGTGATCCACACCTACGCCGGCTACGAGAACCGCGTGAAGACCAACCTGGAGCAGCGCGCCGTCTCGCTGAACGTCGAGGACTACATCTTCGCGGCCGAGGTGCCGCAGGAAGAGGTCGTCCAGATCAAGAACGGCGACCGCAAGACGATCAAGCAGAACAAGCTGCCGGGCTACGTCCTCGTCCGCATGGACCTGACGAACGAGTCCTGGGGCGTCGTCCGCAACACCCCCGGCGTCACCGGCTTCGTGGGCAACGCCTACGACCCGTACCCGCTGACCCTGGACGAGATCGTCAAGATGCTCGCCCCGGAGGCCGAGGAGAAGGCCGCCCGTGAGGCCGCCGAGGCCGAGGGCAAGCCCGCTCCGCAGCGCAAGGTCGAGGTCCAGGTGCTGGACTTCGAGGTCGGCGACTCGGTCACCGTCACCGACGGCCCGTTCGCCACGCTGCAGGCCACGATCAACGAGATCAACGCCGACTCGAAGAAGGTCAAGGGCCTCGTCGAGATCTTCGGCCGTGAGACCCCGGTCGAGCTCAGCTTCGACCAGATCCAGAAGAACTAGCCCTTTCCGGGCTGCTCCGGTTCCTTCTGGACACACCGCTTCCGAGCAGGTCAGATCGGCTCTCGTAGCCGCTCTGACCTGCTCGGTTTTTGGCCGCGCATAGATACCCGTTATCGTTGTGCGGTATGCCTCCATCCGGATGATCCGGACTGGATGGCTGAACACTCTCACTAAGACCCGGAGAGAGAGCACATGCCTCCCAAGAAGAAGAAGGTCACGGGGCTCATCAAGCTCCAGATCCAGGCCGGTGCCGCCAACCCGGCCCCGCCGGTCGGCCCCGCGCTGGGCCAGCACGGCGTCAACATCATGGAGTTCTGCAAGGCCTACAACGCCGCGACCGAGTCGCAGCGCGGTTGGGTCATCCCGGTGGAGATCACGGTCTACGAGGACCGCTCCTTCACCTTCATCACCAAGACTCCGCCGGCCGCCAAGATGATCCTCAAGGCTGCGGGTGTTGAGAAGGGCTCCGGCGAGCCGCACAAGACCAAGGTCGCCAAGATCACCGAGGCGCAGGTCCGCGAGATCGCCACCACCAAGATGCCCGACCTCAACGCCAACGACCTGGACGCCGCCGCGAAGATCATCGCCGGCACCGCCCGTTCCATGGGCATCACGGTCGAGGGCTGAGCCCAACCTTCCCAGCAGAAGTGAGTGGCAGGGCCTGCTCGGCCCGGACCACAACTCCTAAGAAACCCAGGAGCAGTAGTGAGCAAGCGCAGCAAGACTCTCCGCGCTGCGGACGCCAAGATCGACCGGGACAAGCTCTACGCCCCGCTCGAGGCCGTCCGTCTCGCCAAGGAGACGTCCGCGACCAAGTTCGACGGCACCGTCGAGGTCGCCTTCCGTCTGGGTGTCGACCCGCGCAAGGCCGACCAGATGGTCCGTGGCACCGTGAACCTTCCGCACGGCACCGGTAAGACCGCCCGGGTCCTGGTCTTCGCGACCGGTGACCGTGCCGAGGCCGCGCGTGCCGCGGGCGCCGACATCGTCGGCTCCGACGAGCTGATCGACGAGGTCTCGAAGGGCCGCCTGGACTTCGACGCCGTCGTCGCCACCCCGGACCTCATGGGCAAGGTCGGCCGCCTCGGCCGTGTCCTCGGCCCGCGTGGTCTGATGCCGAACCCGAAGACCGGCACCGTGACCCCGGACGTGGCCAAGGCCGTGACCGAGATCAAGGGCGGCAAGATCGAGTTCCGCGTCGACAAGCACTCGAACCTGCACTTCATCATCGGCAAGGCGTCCTTCGACGACACCAAGCTGGTGGAGAACTACGGCGCCGCGCTGGACGAGATCCTTCGTCTGAAGCCGTCCGCCGCCAAGGGCCGCTACATCAAGAAGGCCGCCATCACCACCACGATGGGCCCCGGCGTTCCGGTCGACCCGAACCGCACCCGCAACCTCCTCGTCGAGGAGGACCCGGCCGCGGTCTGAGCCAACGGCTCACCAGGCTCGAAACGGGCCCCGCACCCTTCCCGGGTGCGGGGCCCGTCCCTGTCTTCCCGTTTGTCTCCTCTGTTTGTCAGTGCCCTGGGTTAACGTGCATTCACGGGATTCGCACAGGGGGGACGAATGACGAGCACGAGGGCGCGCCGGTCGGCGTTGTGGGTCGCGCTGCCGACCGCGCTGACGGCCCTGGCCGCCTGTATGTCCTCCGACGACCTCGGCGAGGCGGATCCCACTGCGCCCGCTCGCGCCGTGACGGCAGCCCTGCGCACCGTCGAGCGATCCACCGGCCAGGCCGAGTCCGCCCGCGTCAGATCCACGACCACCATGGGCTCGACGCTGTCGATGAAGGCCGACGGCACCCTCGCCTGGAGCGACGGCCTCACCGGCACCCTGACGATCACCTACACCGGCGGCACGACGGCCGAGACGATGCGCCGCCTCGGCACCACGTCGATGGAGGCTCGCTACCTCCCCGACGCCTACTACGCGCGCATGGGCGACGCGTTCGCCGAGAAGACCTACGGCAAGCACTGGATCAAGTACCCCTACGACGACCTGGACGACCTCGCCGGCACCTCCGGAGCCGCGCTCGCGGACCAGATGCGGGGGACCGCGCCGCATACGTCGGTGAAGCTGCTGCTGTCCTCCACTGACGCACGCAAGGTCGGCGAGGAGACGGTGAGGGGCGAGCGCACCAGGCACTACTCCGGCACGGTGCAGGGGGAAGGTGCCGCCCAGCAGACCGTCGACATATGGGTCGACGACCGGGACCTGCTGGTCAAGAAGGTCGAGAAGGGCCGGACGGCCACGGGAGCGCTGACCCAGACCGCGTACTACAGCGACTACGGGGTGAAGACCAAGGTCGAGAGACCTGCGGCGGGGGACACAGCGGACCTCAAGGAGCTGCTGAAGGGCTCCGAGCGCCCCTGACTGCTGACTGCTGACTGCTGACTGCTGACTGCTGACTGCTGACTGCTGACTGCTGACTCGTGAGCTCTGACTCATGAGTTCTGAATTCTGAACGACCGTTCCTGGGGGGAACCTTGCGGGAGTCAATGCGGCTTGGCGTGCGCGCCTTCGTGCCGCAACGGGTGGCAGGCATCGGCCTTGCCGCGCTGGTGCTGGCCGGCTGTGGCACAGGAGTCGGCTCGGAGTCGTCCGCGGACGCATCGGCCGGCGCCGCGGTCGCGCGGGCCGTGGAGAAGACCGAGGACGTGACGTCCCTCAGCTATCGGGTCACCGGGCAGTTTCCCGAGCGAGGGCGAATAGCGGACGAGGCGACCGTCCGTACGACGCAGCCGGTGGGGGCGCGGCTCCGGACGGCCAACCTGAGCGGCGATCAGCGGGGGGAGTCCGAGCTGAGGTTGGTCGACGGGGTGTTGTACGGCAGCGCGACCGGCGACATGGTCGAGGAGATGGGCGGCCGGCACTGGATCAGCTACGGCCCGAATGCCGAGTTCACCACGCACGGTGGCCTGCGTATGGACGTCGGCGGTCTACGTGACCAGGTCAGCCGCAACCCGGCCCGGGAGGCCGCCTTCCTGGCAGCCGCCGAGCACGTGAAGCGGATCGGCTCCGAGAAGGTCGACGGCGCCGACTCCACGCACTACGCGGGGACCGCCAACGTCGACGAGCTCCGCGCCTCCCTGGACGAGGTGAACGACAAGACGGCCCGGGAGGGGCGCCGGAACAGCCTCGACCAGTACGAGAAGTTGGGCGTGGACGAGCTCACCCTGGATGTGTGGGTCGGCGGCGACGACCGCATCAAGCGGCTTCGCACGCAGGGCTTCGGGCGTCACGGCACGCTCGACCTCACGTTCACCTTCCTCGACCACGACAAGGCGGTGACGGTCCGGGCGCCACGAGCCGACGACACCGCGGACCTGCGCAAGCCCCTGAAGAAGAAGGGGAGCTGAGCACGGTAGGGGCCGATTTGCCTGACGGCGATTCCGTCCCGTACTCTCCTACAGAAGCCAAAGACCGCTGGTCGTTGCCGTGCGCTCGCGAGAGGGTGCGGTGGCCGAAGGATCCGCTGAAAACTGCGGACGACCCGCGCAGGTGACTGTGGAAGAACTCCCGGAGTGCGTACGTCCACCGTATGTGCCACCGGTCGAGTCCGCCCCGTGCGCCTGCGCCGGGGCGTTTCGTTTTCCCCAGTCCTCCTTCGGGTCCGCGCGGTCCGAATCACCCGGAAGGAGGCCGAGGCTCATGGCGAGGCCAGACAAGGTCGATGCCGTCGAGGAGATGCGGGACAAGTTCCGCAACTCCAACGGCGCCGTCGTTACCGCGTACACCGGTCTCACCGTGGCGCAGCTCCAGCAGCTGCGTCGTTCACTCGGTGAGAACGCTAACTACCGTGTGGCGAAGAACACGCTGACCAAGATTGCGGCCAATGAGGCCGGGATCAACACGATCGACGACCTCTTCACGGGTTCGTCGGCCGTCGCCTTCGTGACCGGTGACCCGGTCGAGGCGGCGAAGGGTCTCCGCGACTTCGCCAAGGACAACCCCAACCTCGTCATCAAGGGCGGTGTCCTTGACGGCAAGGCGCTGTCCGCCGACGACATCAAGAAGCTTGCGGACCTCGAGTCCCGCGAGGTTCTGCTCTCCAAGCTGGCCGGTGCCATGAAGGGCAAGCAGTCCCAGGCTGCCTCCGTCTTCCAGGCGCTGCCGTCGAAGCTCGTCCGCACCGTGGACGCGCTCCGTGCCAAGCAGGACGAGCAGGGCGGTGCCGAGTAACTCGGCTCGCACACTGGCCCCCGCTGCCTGAACGCGGAGGCCACAGCGGGCCGACGTACGCCCGCCACACCCAGTACATCCGGCACCTGCCGATTTAGTGGAAGGACCGCCATCATGGCGAAGCTCAGCCAGGAAGACCTGCTCGCGCAGTTCGAGGAGATGACCCTCATCGAGCTCTCCGAGTTCGTGAAGGCGTTCGAGGAGAAGTTCGACGTCACCGCCGCCGCTGCCGCGCCGGTCGTCGTCGCCGGTGGTGCCGCTGGTGGCGCCGCCGCCGAGGCCGTCGAGGAGAAGGACGAGTTCGACGTCATCCTCACCGGTGCCGGCGACAAGAAGATCCAGGTCATCAAGGTCGTGCGTGAGCTGACCTCCCTGGGTCTGAAGGAGGCCAAGGACCTCGTGGACGGCGCCCCGAAGCCCGTTCTTGAGAAGGTCGCCAAGGACGCCGCCGAGAAGGCCGCCGAGTCCCTCAAGGGCGCCGGCGCCTCCGTCGAGGTCAAGTAAGACCTTCCCGGTCTTGCTGGTCGACCACGACCTTCGCGCTTGCTGAAATACAGCCCTCCGAGGCTGTAACGCAGTCGCACCGAAGAGCGATCATCCATTCGGGTGGTCGCTCTTCGGCGTTCCTGGGGGCGCGGCCACGGTTGCCTTGCGCCCGCTACGGCGAGGGGTATGGTGATCTTCGTCGTGTCCCTGGGCGCGCCCGCGTCGGGCATGGGGGCCTTGACGAACCGCACGCAGCGCGCAATTCTCAGGACGCGTCGTCACAAGGATCCGAATCCGAGGCATGGATCGGCGGCGAAGAGGGCAGTATCAACGTGCATTGAGGGCGAGCATGCCGAGGGCGTTGAGAACGAGGGCGTTGAGAACAACGAGGGTCGCGAAAAACCCGCACTGGACATCAGTGTGCCAAGTGGCTACACTGACCCTTTGCGCTGCCTGTTAGCTGTCCCCTGCCCGTCACCAGGGGCATGCCCTCGCTTGAGCACCGATGACCGGACCTCCCTGACCTGGCCATTCTTTGGTCGGAGAAGGAAACCCCTGTCTCTGTGTCCCTGTGAGGGGCCGGTACGCGCGTAGTGAGTCCGAGCCCTCGGAAGGACCCCCTCTTGGCCGCCTCGCGCACTGCCTCGACCGCGAATACGAACAACGGCGCCAGCACCGCCCCGCTGCGCATCTCCTTTGCAAAGATCAAGGAGCCCCTCGAGGTTCCCAACCTGCTCGCGCTGCAGACCGAGAGCTTCGACTGGCTGCTCGGCAACACCGCCTGGCAGAGTCGGGTCGAGGCGGCTCTGGAGTCCGGTCAGGACGTCCCCACGAAGTCCGGTCTGGAGGAGATCTTCGAGGAGATCTCCCCGATCGAGGACTTCTCCGGGTCGATGTCGCTGACGTTCCGCGACCACCGTTTCGAGCCGCCGAAGAACAGCATCGACGAGTGCAAGGAGCGCGACTTCACGTACGCCGCTCCGCTCTTCGTGACGGCTGAGTTCACCAACAACGAGACCGGCGAGATCAAGTCCCAGACGGTCTTCATGGGCGACTTCCCGCTCATGACCCACAAGGGCACCTTCGTCATCAACGGCACCGAGCGTGTCGTGGTGTCCCAGCTGGTCCGCTCGCCCGGCGTCTACTTCGACTCCTCCATCGACAAGACGTCCGACAAGGACATCTTCTCGGCCAAGATCATCCCGTCCCGGGGTGCCTGGCTGGAGATGGAGATCGACAAGCGCGACATGGTCGGTGTCCGCATCGACCGCAAGCGCAAGCAGTCCGTGACCGTTCTGCTCAAGGCTCTCGGTTGGACCACCGAGCAGATCCTCGAGGAGTTCGGCGAGTACGAGTCCATGCGCGCCACCCTGGAGAAGGACCACACCCAGGGCCAGGACGACGCGCTGCTCGACATCTACCGCAAGCTGCGTCCGGGCGAGCCCCCCACGCGTGAGGCCGCGCAGACGCTTCTGGAGAACCTGTACTTCAACCCGAAGCGCTACGACCTCGCCAAGGTCGGCCGCTACAAGGTCAACAAGAAGCTGGGTGCGGAGGCTCCGCTCGACGCGGGCATCCTGACCGTCGAGGACATCATCTCGACGATCAAGTACCTGGTGAAGCTGCACGCCGGCGAGACCGAGACGGCCGCGGACAACGGCCAGACGATCGTTGTCGAGACCGACGACATCGACCACTTCGGCAACCGTCGTCTGCGCAGCGTCGGCGAGCTCATCCAGAACCAGGTCCGCACGGGTCTGGCTCGTATGGAGCGCGTCGTCCGTGAGCGCATGACGACTCAGGACGTCGAGGCGATCACGCCGCAGACCCTGATCAACATCCGGCCGGTCGTCGCCTCCATCAAGGAGTTCTTCGGCACCAGCCAGCTGTCGCAGTTCATGGACCAGAACAACCCGCTGTCGGGTCTCACCCACAAGCGCCGTCTGTCGGCTCTTGGTCCGGGTGGTCTCTCCCGTGAGCGGGCCGGCTTCGAGGTCCGTGACGTGCACCCGTCTCACTACGGCCGTATGTGCCCGATCGAGACTCCCGAAGGCCCGAACATCGGTCTGATCGGTTCGCTCGCCTCGTACGGTCGCGTCAACGCGTTCGGCTTCGTCGAGACGCCCTACCGCCGGGTCACCGACGGTGTCGTCACCGACGAGGTCGACTACCTGACGGCCGACGAAGAGGACCGCTTCGTCATCGCGCAGGCCAACGCCACGCTCAACGACGACATGCGGTTCACCGAGAACCGCGTCCTGGTCCGCCGCCGTGGCGGCGAGGTCGACTACGTCGCCGGTGACGACGTGGACTACATGGACGTCTCGCCGCGCCAGATGGTGTCGGTCGCGACCGCCATGATCCCCTTCCTCGAGCACGACGACGCCAACCGTGCCCTCATGGGCGCGAACATGATGCGTCAGGCCGTCCCGCTCATCAAGAGCGAGTCGCCGCTCGTCGGCACCGGCATGGAGTACCGCTCCGCGGTCGACGCCGGCGACGTGGTCAAGGCCGAGAAGGCGGGTGTGGTCCAGGAGGTATCCGCGGACTACATCACCACCGCCAACGACGACGGCACGTACATCACGTACCGCCTGGCCAAGTTCGCCCGCTCCAACCAGGGCACCTCGGTCAACCAGAAGGTCATCGTCAACGAGGGCGACCGGATCATCGAGGGCCAGGTCCTGGCCGACGGTCCGGCCACCGAGAACGGCGAGATGGCGCTGGGCAAGAACCTGCTCGTGGCGTTCATGCCGTGGGAGGGTCACAACTACGAGGACGCGATCATCCTGTCGCAGCGCCTCGTGCAGGACGACGTCCTCTCCTCGATCCACATCGAGGAGCACGAGGTCGACGCCCGTGACACCAAGCTCGGCCCCGAGGAGATCACCCGGGACATCCCGAACGTCTCCGAGGAGGTCCTCGCCGACCTCGACGAGCGCGGCATCATCCGTATCGGTGCCGAGGTCGTCGCCGGAGACATCCTCGTCGGCAAGGTCACGCCCAAGGGCGAGACCGAGCTGACCCCGGAGGAGCGCCTGCTGCGCGCGATCTTCGGTGAGAAGGCCCGTGAGGTCCGTGACACCTCGCTGAAGGTGCCGCACGGCGAGATCGGCAAGGTCATCGGCGTCCGCGTCTTCGACCGCGAGGAGGGCGACGAGCTTCCCCCCGGTGTGAACCAGCTTGTGCGCGTGTACGTGGCGCAGAAGCGCAAGATCACCGACGGTGACAAGCTCGCCGGCCGCCACGGCAACAAGGGTGTCATCTCCAAGATCCTGCCCATCGAGGACATGCCGTTCCTCGAGGACGGGACCCCGGTCGACATCATCCTCAACCCGCTCGGTGTGCCGTCCCGAATGAACCCGGGACAGGTCCTGGAGATCCACCTCGGCTGGCTCGCCAGCCGCGGCTGGGACGTCTCCGGCCTCGGCGAGGAGTGGGCGCAGCGCCTCCAGGCGATCGGCGCCGACGCGGTCCAGCCGGGCACGAACGTCGCGACCCCCGTCTTCGACGGTGCGCGTGAGGACGAGCTCGCCGGTCTGCTCGAGCACACGATCCCGAACCGCGACGGCGAGCGCATGGTGCTCCCGACCGGTAAGGCCCCGCTGTTCGACGGCCGCTCGGGTGAGCCCTTCCCGGAGCCGATCTCGGTCGGCTACATGTACATCCTGAAGCTGCACCACCTGGTCGACGACAAGCTCCACGCCCGCTCGACCGGCCCGTACAGCATGATCACCCAGCAGCCGCTGGGTGGTAAGGCCCAGTTCGGTGGCCAGCGCTTCGGTGAGATGGAGGTGTGGGCGCTGGAGGCATACGGCGCCGCGTACGCCCTCCAGGAGCTGCTGACCATCAAGTCCGACGACGTCACCGGCCGCGTGAAGGTCTACGAGGCCATCGTCAAGGGCGAGAACATCCCCGAGCCCGGCATCCCCGAGTCCTTCAAGGTGCTCATCAAGGAGATGCAGTCGCTCTGCCTGAACGTGGAGGTGCTGTCCAGCGACGGTATGTCCATCGAGATGCGTGACACCGACGAGGACGTCTTCCGCGCTGCGGAGGAGCTCGGCATCGACCTGTCCCGGCGCGAGCCGAGCAGCGTCGAAGAGGTCTGACGGGAGTCCGGCGGGGCCCTTACCCACAGGGCCCCGCCGACCCCCAGGCCCCCGTTTCAGACCCCAAGACTTACAACCCTGAGAGGGATTGACGCATAGTGCTCGACGTCAACTTCTTCGATGAGCTCCGGATCGGTCTGGCCACCGCTGACGACATCCGTCAGTGGAGCCACGGCGAGGTCAAGAAGCCCGAGACCATCAACTACCGCACCCTCAAGCCCGAAAAGGACGGACTCTTCTGCGAGAAGATCTTCGGTCCGACCCGGGACTGGGAGTGCTACTGCGGCAAGTACAAGCGTGTCCGCTTCAAGGGCATCATCTGTGAGCGCTGCGGCGTCGAGGTGACTCGCGCCAAGGTGCGTCGTGAGCGGATGGGCCACATCGAGCTGGCCGCGCCCGTCACGCACATCTGGTACTTCAAGGGTGTCCCGAGCCGGCTGGGCTACCTGCTCGACCTGGCTCCCAAGGACCTCGAGAAGGTCATCTACTTCGCGGCGTACATGATCACGTACGTCGACGAGGAGCGCCGTACGCGTGACCTGCCCTCCCTGGAGGCGCACGTCTCCGTCGAGCGGCAGCAGGTCGAGAACCGCCGGGACGCCGACCTGGAGGCCCGCGCCAAGAAGCTCGAGACCGACCTGGCCGAGCTCGAGGCCGAGGGTGCCAAGGCCGACGTGCGCCGCAAGGTGCGCGAGGGTGCCGAGCGTGAGATGAAGCAGCTGCGCGACCGTGCGCAGCGCGAGATCGACCGTCTCGACGAGGTGTGGACCCGGTTCAAGAACCTCAAGGTCCAGGACCTCGAGGGCGACGAGCTGCTCTACCGCGAGCTGCGTGACCGCTTCGGCACGTACTTCGACGGCTCGATGGGTGCCGCGGCGCTGCAGAAGCGCCTGGAGTCCTTCGACCTCGACGAGGAAGCCGAGAAGCTCCGCGAGATCATCCGCACCGGCAAGGGCCAGAAGAAGACCCGTGCGCTCAAGCGCCTGAAGGTCGTCTCCGCGTTCCTGCAGACCAGCAACAGCCCCAAGGGCATGGTGCTCGACTGCGTGCCGGTCATCCCGCCGGACCTTCGCCCGATGGTGCAGCTGGACGGTGGCCGCTTCGCGACCTCCGACCTGAACGACCTGTACCGCCGTGTGATCAACCGGAACAACCGACTGAAGCGCCTTCTCGACCTCGGTGCGCCCGAGATCATCGTGAACAACGAGAAGCGCATGCTCCAGGAGGCCGTCGACGCGCTGTTCGACAACGGTCGTCGTGGTCGCCCGGTCACCGGTCCCGGTAACCGTCCGCTGAAGTCCCTCAGCGACATGCTGAAGGGTAAGCAGGGTCGATTCCGTCAGAACCTGCTCGGTAAGCGTGTGGACTACTCCGCGCGTTCCGTGATCGTCGTCGGTCCGCAGCTGAAGCTGCACCAGTGCGGTCTGCCCAAGGCGATGGCGCTGGAGCTCTTCAAGCCGTTCGTGATGAAGCGCCTGGTCGACCTGAACCACGCGCAGAACATCAAGAGCGCCAAGCGCATGGTGGAGCGCGGCCGCACGGTCGTGTACGACGTCCTCGAAGAGGTCATCGCCGAGCACCCGGTTCTGCTGAACCGTGCTCCCACCCTGCACCGCCTCGGCATCCAGGCCTTCGAGCCGCAGCTGGTCGAGGGCAAGGCCATCCAGATCCACCCGCTCGTCTGCACCGCGTTCAACGCGGACTTCGACGGTGACCAGATGGCCGTGCACCTGCCGCTGTCCGCGGAGGCGCAGGCCGAGGCCCGCATCCTGATGCTGTCCTCGAACAACATCCTCAAGCCCGCCGACGGCCGTCCGGTGACGATGCCGACCCAGGACATGGTCCTCGGTCTGTTCTTCCTCACCACGGACAGCGAGATGCGGAACGTGAAGGGCGCGGACCGCGGCTTCTCGTCCGTGGCCGAGGCGATCATGGCCTTCGACGCCGGCGAGCTCTCGCTCCAGTCGAAGATCGACATCCGCTTCCCGGTGGGCACCATCCCGCCGCGTGGCTGGATGCCGCCCGCCCAGGAAGAGGGCGAGCCGGAGTGGCAGCAGGGTGACAGCTTCCGTCTGAAGACCACGCTCGGCCGTGCGCTCTTCAACGAACTGCTGCCCGAGGACTACCCGTTCGTCGACTACGAGGTCGGCAAGAAGCAGCTCTCCGAGATCGTCAACGACCTCGCCGAGCGCTACCCGAAGGTCATCGTGGCGGCGACGCTCGACAACCTGAAGGCGTCCGGCTTCTACTGGGCCACCCGTTCCGGCGTCACCGTCGCCATCTCCGACGTCGTCGTTCCCGAGGCGAAGAAGGAGATCGTCAAGGGCTACGAGGCGCAGGACGAGAAGGTCCAGAAGCAGTACGAGCGCGGTCTGATCACCAAGGACGAGCGCACGCAGGAGCTCATCGCGATCTGGACCAAGGCGACCAACGAGGTTGCCGAGGCGATGAACGAGAACTTCCCGAAGACCAACCCGATCTTCATGATGGTGAACTCGGGTGCACGAGGCAACATGATGCAGATGCGTCAGATTGCCGGTATGCGTGGTCTGGTGTCGAACGCGAAGAACGAGACCATCCCGCGTCCGATCAAGGCCTCGTTCCGTGAGGGCCTGTCCGTGCTGGAGTACTTCATCTCCACGCACGGTGCCCGTAAGGGTCTGGCGGACACCGCCCTGCGTACCGCCGACTCGGGTTACCTCACCCGTCGTCTGGTCGACGTCTCCCAGGACGTCATCATCCGCGAGGAGGACTGCGGCACGGAGCGTGGCCTCAAGCTGGCCATCGCCGAGCGCGGCGCGGACGGCGTGCTGCGCAAGGCGGACAACGCCGAGACCAGCGTGTACGCGCGCTGCCTCGCCGAGGACATCGTCGTCGACGGCAAGGTGCTCGCCCCGGCGGGCGTCGACCTCGGTGACGTCCTCATCGACCAGCTGGTCAAGGCCGGCATCGAGGAGGTCAAGACCCGCTCGGTCCTGACCTGCGAGTCCGCCGTCGGCACCTGCGCCATGTGCTACGGCCGCTCGCTCGCCACCGGCAAGCTGGTCGACATCGGTGAGGCGGTCGGCATCATCGCCGCCCAGTCCATCGGTGAGCCCGGTACCCAGCTGACGATGCGTACCTTCCACACCGGTGGTGTGGCCGGTGACGACATCACCCAGGGTCTGCCGCGTGTCGTCGAGCTCTTCGAGGCCCGTACCCCGAAGGGTGTCGCCCCGATCTCCGAGGCCACCGGCCGCGTGCGGATCGAGGAGACCGAGAAGACCAAGAAGCTGGTCGTCACCCCGGACGACGGCAGCGACGAGACGGCGTTCCCGATCTCGAAGCGTGCCCGACTCCTGGTCAGCGAGGGCGAGCACGTCGAGGTGGGCCAGAAGCTCACCGTGGGTGCCACCAACCCGCACGACGTGCTGCGCATCCTGGGTCAGCGTGCCGTCCAGGTCCACCTGGTCGGCGAGGTCCAGAAGGTCTACAACTCGCAGGGCGTGTCGATCCACGACAAGCACATCGAGATCATCATCCGGCAGATGCTGCGCCGTGTGACGATCATCGAGTCCGGCGACGCCGAGCTGCTGCCCGGCGAGCTGGTCGAGCGCTCGAAGTTCGAGACCGAGAACCGTCGTGTGGTCCAGGAGGGCGGTCACCCGGCCTCCGGTCGTCCGCAGCTGATGGGTATCACTAAGGCCTCGCTGGCGACGGAATCCTGGCTGTCGGCCGCCTCCTTCCAGGAGACGACCCGAGTCCTGACGGATGCGGCGATCAACGCCAAGTCCGACAGCCTCATCGGCCTCAAGGAGAACGTCATCATCGGTAAGCTCATCCCGGCCGGTACGGGCCTGTCCCGCTACCGCAACATCCGGGTCGAGCCGACCGAGGAGGCCAAGGCCGCGATGTACTCGGCCGTCGGTTACGACGACATCGACTACTCGCCGTTCGGCACCGGCTCCGGCCAGGCCGTTCCGCTGGAGGACTACGACTACGGTCCGTACAACCAGTAAGCGAGCAGCCTGAGTCAGGCACAGTCGAGGGCGGTCACCTTCCGGGGTGGCCGCCCTTCGGCGTGTGTGGCTTGTTTTCCTGGCCTCTTTCAGGCCGTCGCGGCCGTCTCCGGGTTTTCTCGGGGGCGACCCCGATGCCCTCGGTGCCGGTTCGGCGCATCATGGAGGGACTCCGACCAGTACGGGGGAGGTGCTCCATGACGCATCCGTCGTGGCAGCCGGGGCAGCCATGGGAGCCATGGAAGGGCAGCAGCGCGCCGCAGCCTTGGTCCGGCGCCGGCGCGCCGCAGCCGTGGACGGGCCCGAGCGTGCCGTCGATGCTCGCCTCGCACGCCGACCGTGAGCGCGCCGTGGACGTGCTCAGAGCCGGTTACGGCGAGGGCCGGCTGGAGCATCCCGAGTTCGAGCAGCGGGTCTCACGGGCCTACACGGCCCGTACGGTCGGGGAGCTTGCCCTGCTGGTCGCCGACCTGCCGCAGGGCCCCATGCCGCACCCGGCGCCCGTGATGCCCGTACCACCGACGTTTCTGGCGACGCCCCGGCCGCTGACGAACGGCAAAGCCGTCGGTTCGGTGGTCTGCGGGGTGCTGTGCCTCGTGAGCTTCGGGCTGACCGGCATTCCGGCCGTCGTCCTGGGGCACGCGGCTCGCTCCGAGATTCGCCGAACCGGTGAGGGCGGGGACGGCCTCGCCCTCACCGGCCTCGTGCTGGGGTGGCTGTCGAACGCGGCCTGGGCGGCGATGCTGACGTTGATGATCGTCGCTGCCGCCCTGTCGGCATGACGGCTGTGGGCGGTCGTTTCGTCGATCCTGCGATGTGGCGCTGACATGCCAGGATCGCCGATTCGAAGATCAAACATGGTGCACGGTCTTGACATCGGCCGTATGGCGATGCGGGCGAGGCCCATTTGTTTTGACCGCAGCGAATGAGGTAGGTACGCTCAGACCTTGTGCCTGGGGTGTGCCCTGGCTCTCGTGCGTGCCTTCACCCGCATCGCGAGCTGTGAGCGGCCACCGTAATCTGTGCTGTTTTTTCGCCTTGCGGCGGGAGTCCGCCGGATTCGACACACCCGACCGCGTGGGTCGGCGACGTTCCAGGTTAGCTTCACCATTCGGCACACAGAAACCGGAGAAGTAGTGCCTACGATCCAGCAGCTGGTCCGTAAGGGCCGGCAGGACAAGGTCGAGAAGAACAAGACGCCCGCACTCGAGGGTTCCCCTCAGCGTCGTGGCGTCTGCACGCGTGTGTTCACGACCACCCCGAAGAAGCCGAACTCGGCCCTGCGTAAGGTCGCGCGTGTGCGTCTGACCAGCGGGATCGAGGTCACCGCTTACATTCCGGGTGAGGGACACAACCTGCAGGAGCACTCCATCGTGCTCGTGCGCGGCGGCCGTGTGAAGGACCTGCCGGGTGTTCGCTACAAGATCATCCGTGGCTCCCTCGACACCCAGGGTGTCAAGAACCGCAAGCAGGCCCGTTCCCGCTACGGCGCCAAGAAGGAGAAGTAGAAATGCCTCGTAAGGGCCCCGCCCCGAAGCGCCCGGTCATCATCGACCCGGTCTACGGTTCTCCTCTGGTGACGTCGCTCATCAACAAGGTGCTGCTGAACGGCAAGCGCTCCACCGCCGAGCGCATCGTCTACGGCGCCATGGAAGGTCTGCGTGAGAAGACGGGCAACGACCCGATCATCACGCTGAAGCGCGCGCTGGAGAACATCAAGCCGACCCTCGAGGTCAAGTCCCGCCGTGTCGGTGGTGCGACGTACCAGGTTCCGATCGAGGTCAAGCCCGGTCGTGCCAACACGCTCGCGCTGCGCTGGCTCGTCGGTTACTCCCGCGCCCGTCGGGAGAAGACCATGACCGAGCGTCTGCTCAACGAGCTTCTCGACGCTTCGAACGGCCTCGGTGCGGCCGTCAAGAAGCGCGAGGACACGCACAAGATGGCCGAGTCCAACAAGGCCTTCGCGCACTACCGCTGGTAGTCGCTACCCACATCGAGACCGAGAGAAGACTGAAGCCTTATGGCTACCACTTCACTTGACCTGGCCAAGGTCCGCAACATTGGGATCATGGCCCACATCGACGCGGGCAAGACGACCACCACCGAGCGGATCCTGTTCTACACCGGTGTGTCTTACAAGATCGGTGAGGTCCACGACGGCGCTGCCACGATGGACTGGATGGAGCAGGAGCAGGAGCGTGGCATCACGATCACGTCTGCTGCGACCACCTGTCACTGGCCGCTCGAGGACAACGACTACACCATCAACATCATCGACACCCCGGGGCACGTCGACTTCACCGTTGAGGTGGAGCGCTCCCTGCGTGTGCTCGACGGTGCCGTGACGGTGTTCGACGGTGTCGCCGGTGTCGAGCCGCAGTCCGAGACGGTGTGGCGTCAGGCCGACCGTTACGGCGTGCCGCGTATTTGCTTCGTGAACAAGCTGGACCGTACCGGCGCCGAGTTCCACCGCTGCGTGGACATGATCTCGGACCGCCTGGGCGCCCAGCCGCTCGTCATGCAGCTTCCGATCGGCGCCGAGGCCGACTTCAAGGGCGTTGTGGACCTGGTCCGCATGAAGGCGCTCGTGTGGTCCGCCGAGGCCGCCAAGGGCGAGATGTACGACGTCGTCGACATCCCGGCCACGCACACCGAGGCTGCCGAGGAGTACCGCGGCAAGCTGATCGAGGGCGTCGCCGAGAACGACGAAGAGATCATGGAGCTGTACCTGGAGGGCCAGGAGCCCACCGAGGAGCAGCTGTACGCCGCGATCCGTCGCATCACCATCGCGTCCGGCAAGTCCAGCGACACCACGGTCACCCCGGTGTTCTGTGGCACCGCGTTCAAGAACAAGGGCGTCCAGCCCCTGCTCGACGCGGTCGTGCGCTACCTGCCGACCCCGCTCGACGTCGAGGCCATCGAGGGCCACGACGTGAAGGACCCCGAGCTGGTCGTCAAGCGCAAGCCGTCCGACGACGAGCCGCTGTCCGCGCTGGCGTTCAAGATCATGAGCGACCCGCACCTCGGCAAGCTCACCTTCGTCCGGGTCTACTCGGGCCGCCTGGAGTCCGGCACCGCCGTGCTGAACTCCGTCAAGGGCAAGAAGGAGCGCATCGGCAAGATCTACCGCATGCACGCGAACAAGCGTGAGGAGATCGACTCGGTGGGCGCCGGCGACATCATCGCCGTCATGGGCCTGAAGCAGACCACCACCGGTGAGACGCTGTCCGACGACAAGAACCCGGTCATCCTGGAGTCCATGGACTTCCCGGCGCCGGTCATCCAGGTCGCCATCGAGCCCAAGTCGAAGGGTGACCAGGAGAAGCTGGGCGTCGCGATCCAGCGCCTGGCCGAGGAGGACCCGTCCTTCCAGGTCCACTCGGACGAGGAGACCGGCCAGACCATCATCGGTGGTATGGGCGAGCTGCACCTCGAGGTGCTGGTCGACCGTATGCGCCGTGAGTTCAAGGTCGAGGCCAACGTCGGCAAGCCGCAGGTCGCCTACCGCGAGACGATCCGCAAGGCCGTCGAGCGCGTCGACTACACGCACAAGAAGCAGACTGGTGGTACCGGCCAGTTCGCCAAGGTGCAGATCGCGATCGAGCCGATCGAGGGCGGCGACGCCTCGTACGAGTTCGTGAACAAGGTGACCGGTGGTCGTATCCCGAAGGAGTACATCCCTTCGGTCGACGCCGGTGCGCAGGAGGCCATGCAGTTCGGCATCCTCGCGGGCTACGAGATGACCGGCGTGCGCGTCACGCTGATCGACGGTGGCTACCACGAGGTCGACTCCTCGGAGCTCGCCTTCAAGATCGCCGGTTCGCAGGCCTTCAAGGAGGCCGCGCGCAAGGCCAGCCCTGTGCTCCTTGAGCCGATGATGGCCGTCGAGGTCACCACGCCCGAGGACTACATGGGCGAGGTCATCGGCGACATCAACTCCCGCCGTGGCCAGATCCAGGCCATGGAGGAGCGGGCGGGTGCTCGCGTCGTGAAGGGCCTCGTGCCCCTCTCGGAGATGTTCGGCTATGTCGGCGACCTGCGCAGCAAGACGTCCGGCCGTGCCAGCTACTCCATGCAGTTCGACTCCTACGCCGAGGTTCCGCGGAACGTCGCCGAGGAGATCATCGCGAAGGCCAAGGGCGAGTAACGCACCGCGTTCACACGCTTTAGGCTTGACTCCGGAGCCTTGAGGGGCAAACACCCGCAAACACGGATGTTTGCCCCGAGGCCCGGGCTTTCCAGCAAAGATCACCTGGCGCCGATGAAGCAAGGCGTTCAGAACCACTCCACAGGAGGACCCCGTGGCGAAGGCGAAGTTCGAGCGGACTAAGCCCCACGTCAACATCGGCACCATCGGTCACATCGACCACGGTAAGACGACCCTTACGGCCGCCATTACCAAGGTGCTGCACGACGCGTACCCGGACCTGAACGAGGCCTCGGCCTTCGACCAGATCGACAAGGCTCCCGAGGAGCGCCAGCGCGGTATCACCATCTCCATCGCGCACGTCGAGTACCAGACCGAGACGCGTCACTACGCCCACGTCGACTGCCCCGGTCACGCGGACTACATCAAGAACATGATCACCGGTGCTGCCCAGATGGACGGCGCCATCCTCGTGGTCGCCGCCACCGACGGCCCGATGCCGCAGACCAAGGAGCACGTGCTCCTGGCCCGCCAGGTCGGCGTTCCGTACATCGTCGTCGCCCTGAACAAGGCCGACATGGTGGACGACGAGGAGATCCTGGAGCTCGTCGAGCTCGAGGTTCGTGAGCTGCTCTCCGAGTACGAGTTCCCGGGCGACGACCTGCCGGTCGTCAAGGTCTCGGCGCTCAAGGCCCTTGAGGGCGACAAGGAGTGGGGCAACACCGTCCTCGAGCTCATGAAGGCCGTGGACGAGAACATCCCGCAGCCCGAGCGTGACGTCGACAAGCCGTTCCTGATGCCGATCGAGGACGTCTTCACGATCACCGGTCGCGGTACGGTCGTCACCGGCCGTATCGAGCGTGGTGTCCTGAAGGTCAACGAGACCGTTGACATCGTGGGCATCAAGCAGGAGAAGACCACCACCACGGTCACCGGCATCGAGATGTTCCGCAAGCTGCTCGACGAGGGCCAGGCCGGTGAGAACGTCGGTCTGCTGCTCCGTGGCATCAAGCGCGAGGACGTCGAGCGCGGCCAGGTCATCATCAAGCCCGGTTCGGTTACGCCGCACACCGAGTTCGAGGCCCAGGCCTACATCCTGTCCAAGGACGAGGGTGGCCGCCACACGCCGTTCTTCAACAACTACCGTCCGCAGTTCTACTTCCGTACGACGGACGTGACCGGCGTTGTGACCCTCCCCGAGGGCACCGAGATGGTCATGCCGGGTGACAACACCGAGATGAAGGTGGAGCTCATCCAGCCCGTCGCCATGGAAGAGGGCCTGAAGTTCGCCATCCGTGAGGGTGGCCGGACGGTCGGCGCCGGCCAGGTCACCAAGATCAACAAGTAGTCTTGTTGGTTTGACCTGGTAGCTCCAGCGCGAGCTCCTGAGGGGCCCGTACGACTTTGGTCGTGCGGGCCCCTTGCGTCTGCCACCCCATCTGGCGGACGTAGAAAGTGGAAGGCGCGTTGAGGGCAAGGGGTCAACTCAGACGTATGGGGCCCAGGAGGTCCTAGGCCCCATGTCTGGCGGCAAGCTACGAATCAACGAGGATCACGCAGTTGACGATGGGCTCGGGTTCAGGCCCACTTGCCGCAGGGAATGCCGGTCGTGCCCCCATTCCGGACGTCGCGACCGTGGTGAGGTTTTGCCTCAGCTGCCGCTCGCCGGGCCGAAGCAGATCGTGACGTGGCTGATGCCGGCCAGGTTCCCGTTGTCCTGGACCTGGGCATGGAGATCCTCGTCGGCTGCGATGCCACCGCTGGGCTGGTAGTCGAAGAGGTTCGTGTTAGGACCTCCCTTGACAAGGACGGCGACCGCTGCGTACTGGCTGTCCGGGCTGATGTCGAAGTCGACCTCGATCGGTTCCCCTTCCTCGTTGTCCTCGAGCACGAAGGTGACTGTGGAGTCGTCAGGCAGGACGATCGGGTTGGGTTCAAGTTCCCCTGTCTGGTCGTTCGTCTCCGAAGTCCTCTGGATGTCGAAGTTCACCAGTGGCCGTGGATCCCCGTCGAAGTCGTCGCAGAACAGGTTGCCTGCCCACAGCGTGGGCTGCACGCCTGCTGCGCTCGGCTCCCCCGCCGTTTGGGCCGCCGCGGGACCGGCCCCGAAGGTGACCGCGAGTGCCGTGGTCAGGCCGAGGCCGACGCACCGCGCTCCCCATCTCGCTCGTGTCGACCGGGTAGTTGCTCGAGTGGTTACTCGCACGACGAGTACTCCTTCTTGTCTGGGTGTACCGGATCTCGCCCTTGCGGACCCTCGCGCTCTGTTCCATCAGCGATTCGAGTGATGACTCGCATCCGCCGCCGGGCATCTGATCATTTGCACAATCCGACCGGCGCCGCTCTCCAGGGATTCCTCTTCCTAGGCCGACCGGGTTCCGGAGCACCGGAAAGGCCGAGCGCACCGGCGTGCGGACGAGATTCGCAACACCCGAACGTACTGCATGTAAGTAGGACATTCATGAAAAAAATGCTGATATAACCCTTCTGTAGGGCGTGAGCTGCTCCTCCGACGCAGCCACGCCCATGTCTTCGCCGAGGGCCGGGGTAACAGGGAGAACCATGCGGCAGTCCACAGGCGCGGTGTCAGGGCAGGCGGTTCCCCTCACACCGCACCGGACGACCATGCGTAAAGGCACCGCGGACGGGTGGTACGCACCGGTCGCGGTCGGTGTCGACGCGGTGGGGATGGCGCTGCCGACGGCGGTGGCCTTCTCCGCGATCGGTGCAGCCCACCCCATGCACCAGGCGGTGGCAATCACGATCCTCTGGGTGCTCGTGGGCCTCGCCTCCACTCGCTACGCACCCTGGACCTGGGACGAAGGCGCCCCGATCGGGCCGGTTGTGCGGGACTGGCTGGTGCTGCTCGGAGCCCTGGCTGCGCTGCGTACCGTATCCGGGGTCGGCGACGCACCCGCGGCGGTTCTTGCCGCGTTGTGTCCGTCGTTGGCGGTCACCGTGGTCTGCCGCAAGGCGATCCACCGCCACATCCTGGTCGTGCGTCGACGCGCCCGAGGGCTTCGACGCGTCCTCGTGATCGGTGAGGCCGGGGCTGTGGACGCCGTGGTCGCGCAGCTCGCCGAGCGCACGGACCACGGCTACGTGGTGGTCGGAGCCTGCGTGTTGGGCGAGGGTGACGTGTTGTCAGGTGTGCCTGTGTCGGCCCGGCTGCCGTCCGGCGGACCGACCGCGCCGGACGAGGATGCCGCGCCCGTGGCGCGAGCGGCTGAGGCGCTCGGTGCCGACCTGGTCTTCGCCTGCACGGGCAGGTCCATGAGCGGGGACCGGCTTCGCCGGTTGTCCTGGGCGCTGCACGACCGGGGCCGCCGGCTGATGGTGTTGCCCGGCATGGTGGAAGTGGCTCGGCGCCGGGTCCGGATCACCTCGGCTGCCGGGCTCACCCTGCTGGACATCTCACCACCGACGCGTCGTGGTCTGGCGACGCTACTGAAGGCCGCCACGGATCGGGCGGGCTCGCTCGTCCTGCTCATGGCGCTGGCTCCGCTGTTCGCCACTCTGGCCTTCGCCGTGCGCATGAGTTCGCCGGGGCCGGTCATCTATCGCCAGGTCCGCGTCGGCCGGAACGGGACGCTCTTTCCCATGTGGAAGTTCCGAACCATGGTCGTGGAGGCGGACCGGATGAAGGCCGACCTGGCGCCGGCGAACGAACACGACGGCCATATGTTCAAGCTGCGCTGCGATCCACGCGTCACGTCCGTCGGGCGGTTTCTGCGCCGCTACTCCCTCGACGAACTGCCCCAGTTGGCCAATGTCCTCCTCGGTCACATGTCGCTGGTGGGACCCCGCCCGCCACTGCCCGAGGAAGTCGCGCGGTACGACCAGGTGGAGATGCGCCGACTGAGTGTCAAACCCGGTCTCACGGGCCTGTGGCAGGTGAGCGGCAGATCCGATCTGTCCTGGCACGAGACCGTCTCGCTCGATCTGCGGTACGTCGACAACTGGTCGTTGGCCTGGGACATGACGGTCCTGGCCCGCACGGTGCGTGCCGTGCTTGATGGACGTGGCGCCTACTGAGACTCAGCGCCGACCGCCGAGCGAGACTGACCTGAGCTCAGCCATGAAGCGTAGGTGGACCCGATTCCATCTCGCAGAGCAATCCTCGGCTCCCAACCGAGCGCCGTCATACGGGAGATGTCCAGCAATTTGCGCGGCGTGCCGTCCGGCTTCGTCGTGTCGAAGGTGGACCGGCCCTGGTAGCCGACGACCTCCCCCACGAGGCGGGCCAGTTCACGGATCGTCAGGTCATCCCCGCATCCGACGTTGACGGGCATGTCGCCGTCGTAGCGGCGCAGCAGCGTCACGCAGGCGTCGGCGAGGTCGTCGACGTGCAGAAACTCCCGGCGGGGAGAGCCGCTTCCCCACAGGACCACTTCGTCGAGGCCGTCCCGCTTCGCTTCGTGGAAGCGGCGGATGAGGGCCGGCAGGACGTGTGAGGACTCCAGGTCGAAGTTGTCACCGGGACCGTAGAGATTGGTCGGCATCGCGCAGATGTATGAGGCGCCGTACTGCCGCCGATAGGACCGCACCTGGACGATGCCCGCGATCTTGGCAAGTGCGTACGGCTCGTTGGTCGGCTCCAGAGGCCCCGTGAGCAGGGCCTCTTCCTGGATCGGCTGCTGCGCGAGCTTGGGGTAGATGCAGGAGGATCCCAGGAACAACAGACGGCGCACCCCGGCGGCGTACGCCGCCGAGATCACGCTCAGCTGGATCCGAAGGTTGTCTTCGATGAACGGCACCGGGTGGGTGCTGTTGGCCATGATGCCGCCGACTCTGGCAGCGGCCAGGACGACAGCGTCCGGCCGGGTGTCGCGGAGAAAGGCGGCGGTGGCGTTCGCGTCGCGAAGGTCCAGTTCGGACCGGGTCCGGACGAGGACCTCATGCCCGTGTGACACCAGGCACCGGGCCACGGCGGCACCGACGAGTCCTCGGTGGCCGGCGACGTACACACGGGCGGGCGTGGCGAGCAGATCTTCCATGCGGTCAAGTCTGCCAGCAACACGCCCTTATATGCTGAGTTGCAGTGAAAATGCCTGTAAATCTGCATTATTGGATATATCATCAGATTGGAGGGTTCGCGCCATGGCAGAAGCCACAGCGTCGCCCGACACGGGCATCTGTCCAGGCGAGTCCGACCACAGAGCCGTCGTCGGACGTTCCCTACGGGGATTCACGGGGGTGGGCTACGACAAGGGGCGGCCCCTGCTCGTCCAGGCGGCCTGGTTCGCCGTACTCCACCTCGTGTTCCTCAAGTGGTGGTTTCCGGCTCGCTGGCGGCCGGCTGTGCTGCGGGCCTTCGGCGCGCGGATCGGGCGGCGGGTGCTGATTCGGCACGGTGTGCGGGTGCACTGGCCCTGGCGGCTGTCCGTCGGCGACGACGTGTGGATCGGTGAGGGTGCCTGGTTGCTGAACCTGCGGCAGATCACGATCGGCAGCGATGTGTGTGTCTCGCAGGGGGCGTTGCTCTGCACGGGAAGCCATCAACCCCGCAGCCCCACCTTCGAGTTCGACAACGGGCCCATCCGTCTGGAGTCCGGAGCGTGGGTCGCGGCGCGGGCCGTCGTCCTGCGTGGCGTGACCGTCGGCCGTGGCGCGGTGGTGGGGGCCTCCGCGGTCGCCCACAGCGACCTCGCTCCGGGCGAGATCGTCACCAGTGGAGGTGGGGCATGAGGGTCGTGCATGTCGTGACGCTCGTCAGCGACGACGGAGCGTACGGCGGTCCGACGAGGGTGGCCGCCGGGCAGCTCGAGGAATGCGCCGACCGGGGCCACGAGGTCACGTTGGTGTCCCTGTGGCGCGGCAGGACCCCGGCGCCGGCCCGCCTCGGCTCGGTGCCGCTGCGCACCCGCCCGGCCCGCTCCCTGCTCCCGGGGCGCTTCACCGGCCTTATGCATCCGCTGCTGGTCAGGGACATGTGGACCGCCATGGGCCAGGCCGATGTGGTCCACGTCCACGCAGGGCGCGACCTTGTCTCCATCGCGGCGCTCGCAGTCGCCGCGCTGCGCCGCAAGCGGTTCGTCGCACAGACGCATGGCATGGTGCAGCCGCGGCGTGCGGCCGCTGTCAGGCTCTTCGACCGCGTGTACGTGCCTCTTCTGCGCCGGGCGCATGGCTGTCTGGTGCTCACCGAGCAGGAGCGTCGGCATCTGGCCGAGGTGGTCGGTGCCGGCGGTCCGCCGCTGGTGACCCTGCCCAACGGGGTGCGGCCCGAGCGCGGCGGCGGGGTGGGGGAGGCGCGGCGCGAGAAGGAGGTCCTCTTTCTCGCCAGGTTGCATCCGCGCAAGCGCCCCGAGGCGTTCGTCGAGATGGCCGCTCTGGTGCACCGGAGGATGCCCGACGCCCGGTTCACCCTCTACGGGGCGGACGAAGGGGTGTTGCCGGCGGTGCGCCGACTGATCGCCGCCCATGGGCTGGACGGCATCGTCACCTACGGCGGGGCGCTGGGGCACGCTGAGGCGGTACGGGCCTACGCGAAGGCAGCGGTCTATGTGCTGCCCAGCGTTGACGAACCCTTCCCGATGACCGTGATCGAAGCCCTCTCGGCGGGCACCCCGGTGGTGTGCACCGACACCTGCGGCATCGCGGACGAGTTGGCTCGCCGGGGGGCGGCGATGGTCACCGACGGCAGTCCCCGGGAGATGGCCGACGCGGTGTGCGGGGTGCTGGCCGACGACACCAGGCGGGACGCTCTCGTGGAAGCGGGGCATCGCGCCGTCGCGGAGGCGTTCTCCGTCCACGCGGTGACGGATCGGCTGGAGGCGATCTATCGGGGCATGTGACCGAGGGGCCGCCGCGAGGGTCTTGCGGCCGTTCGGATGGATACCGTGACAATCCCGCTGGTCGGATCAGGTGAAGTAGGCCGAGGCGCCTACGTTCTGGGCATGGGTTCCCTTCTCGGACGGCCGTCCATGTCCCACCGCCGCGTCAGCCACCCAACGGCGTCGACGAGGGCGTTCGGCACGTCGTGATCCGCCCGCCCGTTCACGCACGAGGTCAGGGAATGGACTTCTCCAGCACGCTGCGGCAGCTCTCGAAGGCACAGAAACCCGCGAAGGGGGTTTCCGTCTACGCACGGTTCGTCAACCGGCCGGCCGGACGGCTGCTCGCGGCCACGGCGTACCGTATCGGGCTCTCGCCCAACCATGTGACGGCAGTCAGCGCGCTGATCACCTTTGCCGGTGTGTTCGCGACGGCGCTGCTCCCGCCTTCACACGCGCTGGGACAGTGGGTCTCGCTCGCGCTGCTGCTCGGCTTCGCGCTCGACTCGGCGGACGGTCAGCTGGCCCGGCTGCACCGGTTGACCAGTCTGTCCGGCGAGTGGCTGGACCATGTGGTGGACTGCGCGAAACTCCTGGGCATCCATGTGGCGGTGCTGGTTTCCTTCTACCGCTTCTTCGACCTGCCACGTCCCGCGCTGCTGGTCCCGGTCGTCTTCCAGTTCGCCGCTGTCCTGCTGTTCTTCGGAGGGATCCTCAGCGAACAGCTGCGAAGGCGAATGGGGGATGTGTCCGCCGGGCCGGTGCACGCGCCGTCCGCTGTTCGTGGCGTGGCTCTGCTGCCCGTGGATTATGGCCTGTTGTGCCTGATCTTCGTGTTCCTGGGGAACCAGAAACTCTTCGTGGTGCTGTACGTCGCTCTGCTCGCGGTGCACGTGGTGTCCGTACCAGCATTCCTCGTCAAGTGGTTCCGGGAACTCACCTGACGAAACAGGCATGCGCGGGAACAGCCGGGCCGAGTCGCCGCGGTGCATCATTCCAAAAGCGGAAGTGATCATTAATATGGCGATGTGCTGGGGTGCCGGCCGTGGAACAGGCGCATTCAGTGCACCTTTGCACACCCCCCCCGCCAGCCAAGGAGTGCGTGTGACTGTCAAGACGGCGCTCATCACCGGTATTACGGGCCAGGACGGCTCGTACCTCGCGGAGCTGCTTCTGGAAAAGGGCTACCGGGTGCACGGAATCATCCGCCGCGCCTCCACCTTCAACACCCAGCGCATCGACCACCTCTACCGAGATCCGCACGACCCCGACGCTCGCCTCTTCCTGCATTACGGCGACCTCACCGACGGGACCCGGCTGGCGAGTCTGCTGGAGCAGGTTCAGCCCGACGAGGTGTACCACCTTGCGGCCCAGTCGCATGTCCGGGTGTCGTTCGACGAACCCGAATTCACTGGGGACACCACCGGACTGGGTACGACGCGGCTGTTGGAAGCCATCAGGAGCACGAAACTTCCCTGCCGCTTCTACCAGGCTTCCAGCTCGGAGATGTTCGGCGCCGCACCGCCGCCTCAGAACGAACTCACCTCTTTCCATCCGCGCTCACCTTACGGCGCGGCAAAGGTGTACGCGTACTGGGTCACTCGTAATTACCGGGAGGCGTACGGGCTCTACGCGGTCAACGGCATTCTGTTCAATCACGAGTCGCCGCGCCGCGGACCCACGTTCGTGACCCGTAAGGTGGCCGCGGCCGCCGCCCGGATCAAGGTCGGCCTGCAGGACGTGGTGCACCTCGGCAACCTCGAAGCCCGTCGGGACTGGGGCTACGCCGCCGAGTACGTCGAGGCGATGTGGCTGATGCTGCAGCAGGATGATCCGGACGACTACGTCATTGCCACGGGCACCAGCTACAGCGTGCGTGACTTCGTCGAGCACTGCTTCACTCATGTGGGCATCGACTGGCGCAACCACGTGCGCTTCGACGAGCGCTACCTGCGCCCGACAGAGGTCGACCACTTGGTCGGAGACGCCTCCAAGGCCGAGCGAGCTTTCGACTGGCGCCCGACGGTGCGCGCGCCGGAACTGGCCCGCCTGATGGTTGACGCCGAACTCAGCGCCGTAGCAGACATCCGCGGGCCCGCGGACCTGGCCACGTTGTTCACCGCTCCCAGCGTGGCCCTGCGCTGACCTCTCACCGTGCGTCCGAGGCGCGACGGGCTTCCGGCTCTCTCGCAGAGTGGGCCAGCGCCTCGGACACTACTGCGGTGATACGGGCCAGCCCGGCCTGCGGGCTCAACCGTTCCCGGACGTAGGCGGGACCGCGTGCGCCGAGCGCGGCCGATCGGTCGGGATCCCGCATCAGTTCCACGACAGAGCCGTGCAGCGAGACGGGATCCTCCGCGCGGACGAGTACTCCGGCACCGGACCGGCCTACCTCCTGGGCAGTGCCGCCCTGTGAGGCCACCGAGGCAACGGTGGGCCGTCCGCTCGCGAAATATGACGTCAGCTTGGAGGGCAGGCTCATGTCGCCTACGGATGCCCGCTGGGTGAGCACGAGGACGTCCGCCGCGGCCAGTACGTCGGGGAAGTCTGCGTGGGCCGCGGGCGGGAGAAAGTGCAAGTTCGGCAGATCGGCGGCGAGATGCTCCAGGTGTCTCCGCTGGCTGCCGTCGCCCATGAGGACGATGCGTAGGCGCGGGGTTTCGCGGGCCGCGATGCGGGCCGTCTCGACCAGGATCTCCAGCCCCTGCTTCAGGCCCATGTTCCCCGCGTGCAGCAGGACGAACTCCTCGTCACGCCAGCCGAGTCGCGCTCGTACCGCTCGGCGGTCGCCAGCAGGAGGCGTCACATGGCTCCAGTTGGGGACCACCCTGACGCGCGAGCCAGGCACACCCATGGCGGTGACACGGTCCACGAACGACTCGTGCACCACGCCGATCAGGGCCGCTGTGCGCAGGATCCTCGACTCCACTCCGGCCACGACCGATGCCACGCGGCCGCCGCCCCTGATCCCGCTCTGTGTGGCTGCCGCGCTCATGAGGTCCTGCACCACGACCACGTGCGGCACCCGGTGGCGACGGGCGATCCGGCCGCCGATGACGCCGCCCGCGAGGGTGGGCATCTGACTCAGTACCAGGTCCGGCCGTGTGGCTGGCGGCCGAATCCAGCCATGCGCCAGGAAGCCGGCCTCGTAGGCCGCCCTGAGCAGCGCGGTCTGACGCGTGGGAACGAAGCTGCGGCGGCGATGGACCCGAACACCTCCCCGGCTCTCCACCATGCGCCAGCGTCCACGGTAGTCGGCGTGCACCCGCCAGCCCGGATAGTGCGGCATGCCCGCCAGGACGTTGACGTCAGCGCCGCTGGCGGCGAGGTGTTCCGCGGTCAGAGTCGCGTAGGGCGCGATTCCGGCGTGCTCGGGGGCGTAGTTGGTCGACACCAGGAGGACGCGGCAGCCGGAAAGCATATCGGTCATTTAAATAAAATACGACACGCGTACAGGAATTCACCGCAGGAAACGCTGGGCAATATCGCCTCATATGTTCTGGGTCTAGGCTATAAATCGATTGCTGTTGATTCATCCAATGATGGCATCGATGAGGGGATTCAGGTGCGGGACAGCCAGGTCCGTTGCATGGCTGCGGTGTGCGTCTGGGCCTTGGTGCTCGTCGTCCTTCTGCCGGCGCTGATCCTTCTGTCCATTGATACGCGATTCGGGCTGGCTCTCGCCGTTCAGTGCGTCGTCGTGGCGCACGCCGGAGGGGGACTCACCAGAGTGCTCACCGATGCGTCGGTGCGTCTCGTCGCTTTCGGGTTCTGGCTCTTCGCCTATGTGTGGCTCGGGCTGGCGCCGCTCGCGATGCTCGCCACCGATTCCTACCCGCTTGAATACCGCACCGGTGAGACGACCGCTTTCGCGGCCGCCACGCTGACCGAACTCGGGCTCCTCGCCTACAGCGCGGGGGCGGCACTTTCCTCCGGACGCAACGGCGGCAGCTCGGTCGTGTTCGCGCCACTGCTGTCCCGCAGACTCTCGCCGCTGCCCGTACTCCTGCTGTGCTGCCTGTCGCTCGCCCTCGCGGTCGTGTTGATTCCCGGGCAGGAAGGCGGGCTGCGAGCCTTCTTCACCAGCAGGCAGGCTCTCTGGCAGTCGCGTGCCGAAGCGGACGCCACCCATGCGCTGCGCATCTGGGCCCTCGCCGTACCCGCCTTCTTGGCCCTTGCGGCTCTGGTCCAGCTGCCCCGCCCGCCTCAAAGGGACCGGCTGCTGCGGGCAATCCATTGGGCAGTGCTCCCGAGCCTTCTCGTGCTCAACGTGATCGTCAACAACCCGATCAGCAGGCCGCGTTTCTGGGCCGGCACCGTCCTTCTGGTCCTGCTTTTCTCCTGGCGTCGCTTCAGTACCCCGCGAGCCTTTCGCGTCGTCGCCGCAGCGATCACTGCCGTGGTGCTGTTCGCTTTCCCGTACAGCGACTACTTCCGTTACGACGAACGTGAAGTGGTGCAAGTCGTGCCGCTGGCAGAGCAGTTCAGTACCAGCATGGACTACGACGCATTTCAGCAAATGCAGACCGGCATCGACTATGTGCAGGAAAACGGCTTCTCACCGTCGGCGGTGCTCGGCCTCATCCTGTTCATGGTGCCCCGCTCCATGTGGCCCGACAAACCACAGGCCACGGGTATCGAACTCGCCCAGTATGCGGGATACGACTTCCACAATCTTTCCGCTCCGCTGTGGATCGAGAGCTACTTGTGGGGCGGTGCTCCGTGTGTCGTCGCGGTCTTCTGTCTGCTGGGCGCGGCAGGACGGCGGATGGACGATGTTCGGGAGAGGCTGCGGCACCGCCGGCGCACGTTGGCGGTACTGCTGGTCCCCGCTTTCGCCTTTTATCAGCTGATCTTCCTGCGTGGCAGTCTCATGGCGATCGTCGGGCCCCTGCTGCTGCTCCTGACCGTGCCGCTTTTCATCACCAGCCGCGCCGCCGGGCCATACCGGTCGCCGTCACCGGGGCGGCAGCCCACGACCACGAGCCACGCACTCATCCCCGGACACAGGAGGCATTCGTGACCAGCCCCGCCGGCCTCGACGATCGATACGACGACCCCGACCGGCTTCGCGACCAGGTGCGCCTGCTGCTCAGGTACCGCGCGACCATCGCGCTGGGCGTGCTCCTCGGGCTGCTCGGCGCACTGCTCCTGGTCCTGCTGCGCGCGGGCGACTACACCTCCACCAGCGAGGTGCTCGTCCGCCCGCGCACGGACCCCTTCAGTACGTCCGCGGTGGCCGTCGACAATCAACTGAGCATGGGCACGGAGCGGCATATCGCGCTCAGCGCGACGGTCGCCGCACGGGCGGCGACGGCATTGCGGCAACCCTCTCGAGCCGATGCGCTGCTGACGGACCTGCGCGTGACGAATCCCCGGGACACCCAGATGCTCCGGTTCGAGTACACGTCGGGCACGGCGCAGGGCGCGGCCCGGGTGAGCAACGCGTTCGCGGAGGCCTACCTCGCCGATCGCCAGGACCGGTCCAAGTCCATGATCACGCGGATGATCGCCGGGCTGGAGCTTCAGCTCACGGAGCTCACCAAACGCATCAGCGCGAAGAAGTCCGCCGGGTCCGCCGTCGGCACGACAGGCGTTCAGCAACAGATCGGCATTCTGCAGAAGCGTGTCTCGGACATCAGGGCGTACGACACCTCCGGTGGCGACATCGTCCGCCGAGCCGAGCCCTCGACGAGGCCCTCGGGACCAGGCCCCGCCTGGCTCATCGCGCTCGGCCTCATCGGTGGTCTCGTCCTGGGCGTCGTACTCGCCTGGCTGCGAGCCGCCCTCGAACCACGGGCACGTTCTGTCGCCGAGGTCCAAGGGGCCCTCGGCGCTCCGGTGCTGGGCATCCTCCCGGCCCTCGACACCGACGGCGAACTGTTGGAGGTCGGCCGGGCCGACGGCAGCCGCGCGGAGACCTACCGCACGCTCGCCCTCCGGCTGCGGGGCGGCGGCCGTACGGCCGTGGGCACGCTCATGGTCGTGGCGCTGAGGCAGGAGCGCTGCGCCGTCGCCGTCGCCGTGAATGTGGCAGCGGCCCTCGCCGAGTCCGGGGACGACGTACGAGTCGTGGACGCCACTGCGCGCAGACCCGGCCTGGTGGCACGCCTGCCGTTGTCGGCCGGCGACTCCGCGTCGGCCGACGTCCCCGAGGCCGGTGTGGTCGTCGACGCTGGCACTGCCGGGCACTTCACGCTCTGCCCCGCCGATCGTGGTACCCCCGGCGACGACGGACCGACGGTCCCGACGGCGGCGCGCGCCCTGCTGTGCGCTGGTTCGGGGACGACGCTCTTCCTGACCCCCTCTCCGCTGGAACATGCCGACGCTCTCGCGCTCACCCAACGTGTGGACGGCGTTCTCGTGGTGGGAGCTCTGGCTGACATCAGGCGCGACGACCTCAAGCGGCTGCGGGAGGTGGTCGGCTGCTCGGGAGGGAACATCGTGGGCGCGGCGCTCCACAACGGCCCACAGCGCAGCTTGCTCCGGCATCTCGTAGACAGTGACCTGCTGCGTCGCATGAGGGGTCGGAATGTGTCCACGACCTCGCCCGCGCCGGTCGGCGACACCAGGGAGCAGCCGACCGCTCCGGTGCCGGACGACACGCTCACCACCTCCCGGTGAGCACCTCCGGTACGACCGTCCCGGCCACCGCCCGGTCGACCGTCCGGTCCGGGGTCGCCGCCACCGCACGCGGCGGTTGGTGGGGCTTCCTGGGCTCGGCGGTCAACGCGGTCTTCGGGTACGTCCTGGTCGCCCTGGTCACCCGAGGGCTCGGGGCGTACGGGGCCGGAGCGGTGTTCACCGGCGTCGCCGCCTTCACCATCCTGTGCAACACCTGCAAGCTCGGCGCCGACACCGGGCTGGTGCGCTTCGTCCCCGGTGACCTGGCCATCACCGGCGGCCGCAAGGTGGGCGCACTGCTGCGCAGCGCGGTCGTGCCGGGAGCCCTGGCGAGCACCACGGCCGCCGCACTGCTCTTCCTGTCGCCCGGCACGGCCACCGCGCTGCTGCCGAGTCTGGCCCCGGGGGACGCGGTGACCCTGGTCCGGCTGTTCGCCGTGTTCCTCCCTCTGGCCACGGTCACCCTGATCCTGCTGGGCGCCACCCAGGGGCACGGCACCGTGATCCCGTACGTCGGTGTCGAGCAGATCGGGAAGCCGGTACTGCGCGTGCTGATCGCCGTACCGGTCCTGCTGCTCGCCCCGGGCGTGCTGACGCTGGCCGCCGCCTGGCTCGTGCCCTCGCTGGCCGGTTTCCTCTTCGCCTGGTTCGCGCTGCGCAGGTGCCGTCGCAGGAGTTCGGAACATGTCTGCGGACCGGAGACCGCCGTACAGGAGGCCGCCACCAGGCGCGGGTTCTGGGCGTTCGCCGCACCCCGGGCGATCTCGTCCGTCTTCGACATCAGCGCGGTCTGGCTGGGAGTCGTCCTGCTGTCCTCCCTGGCGACGAGCGAAGAGGCCGGTATCTACACCGCGGTCGGACGCGTGGTCATCGCGGCGACGCTCCTCCAACTCGCCATCCGGCTGGCCGTGGCTCCGGAGATCAGCCGTCTCCTCGCCCTGGGCGACCTTCCGCAGGCCTCCCATCTGCACCGTGTCTCGACGCGCTGGATCGTGCTGTTCTCCTGGCCGCTGCTCGCCCTGCTCACGAGTTTCCCGGGGACCGTTCTGTCGCTGTTCGGACCGGAGTTCGATCAGGGGGCGGGCGCGCTGGTGCTGCTCTGTGTCGCCTCGGCGGTCAACGTCGGGGTGGGAAACGCCCAGACAGTGCTGCTCATGGCGGGCAAGAGCACCTGGCATCTGGCGGTCACCGGGGTCGCGTTCGCGGTGCAGCTGACGGTGGGGTTCCTCGCCATTCCCCGGCTCGGCGTCCTCGGCGCCGCCCTGTCCTGGGGGGCGGCGACCGTCGTGGAGAACGTCGTCGCAGCCGTGTTGGTACGGCGCCACCCAGGCTTCACCTTCATCGACGGCGGATACCTCCTGGCGACTGCCGTCGCCCTGTGCCTCACCGTGCCGCTGGTCGGCACCGTGAGGCTGTTGGCAGGTGACACGACCGTAGGACTTGCCGTCGCAATCACCATGGGATTGTGCGCATTTGGTATAGGTTTGTGGCGATTTCGTACAGCTTTGGGAGTGCACGAACTCGTCGGTGTGCTGCGCGAACGCACCCCATGAGGCCGTCCCGGAACCGGGACCGCCGCTCCATCTCCCCTTCTTCCACCCGTCCTTGCTGCAACCCGGGATGTTCCATGCGCCTGAGAAAAAGCACCAAGCGGGGGGCCACCGCGGCTTCGGTCGCGGCCCTCCTCGCGGCTGCCTCGCTCGTCACCGCTTCGGCCTCGGTGGCCGACAGCGACGAAAAGACCCTGACCGCCGACCCCTTGGCGACCTGGCAGACCGACGGCATCGTCTGGTCGATCGAGTACGCACGCGGCGTCGTGTACGTCGGCGGGACCTTCAACACGGTCCGCCCTCCGGGCGCCAAGCCCGGCCAGAGCGAGGTCGCACGCAAGAACTTCGCGGCCTTCGACGCCGTCACCGGCAAACTGCTGCCGTGCGCCCACCGCTTCACCGGCGCCGGAAACACCGTACGGGCGCTCAAGGCGACCGCGGACGGCACGATGCTCTACGTCGGCGGCTCGTTCGCCAACGCGGGCAAGGCCAGGGCGGCCAACGCGATCGCGCTCAACACGGCAGGCTGCTCGCTGCGCAAGGACTTCCGCCCGAAGATCTCGTCGACCGTACGGGCCATCGACGTCACGAAGAGCGCGGTCTACCTGGGAGGCGACTTCACGGCCGTCAACGGCCGGGAGAGGGAGCGCATCGCGGCGTTCACCCGCCGGGGTGCGCTACTGCCGTTCAAGGCGGAGATCGAGGCCCCGGTACGCGCCATCAGCGCCGCGCCCGAGTTCGGCAAGATCATCGTCGGCGGTGACTTCCAGCTGGTCAACGAAGACCTGGAGGCCTCGCTGGTCGCCCTGCACCCCCGCACGGGGAAGACGGTGGCCCAGTACACGGACTGGCTGCCGGCCCGGTCGGTCGTGAAGGCGCTGGTCCGCGACAAGACGAAGTTCTATGTGGCGGCCGAGGGCAATGGGACGGGCATCTTCGACGGCCGCATCGCCGCCAGCCTCCGCACCGGCAAGCTGGTGTGGCGTGACACCTGTCTGGGCGCCACCCAGGCGCTCGCCCTGCACAACGGGGTTCTCTACAGCGGATCCCACGCCCACAACTGCAGGGACACCCCCGGCGGTTTCCCCGAGTACCACAACCGCCAGCACTTCCTGGCCCAGTCGAGCCGCAACCGCCACATCCTGCACTGGTTCCCCGACACCAACGGGGGGATCGGCGAGCAGAACGGCCCCCGGGCCATGGCGATGGCCGGCGGCATCCTGTGGGCGGGCGGCGAGTTCACCACCGTCAACAACCGTCCGCAGCAGAGCCTGACGCGCTTCGGGGCCGGCCCCGACCGGGGGACCCCGGAGAACCCGCCCCGGCTCACGGCCTCGGTCAAGAGCGCCGGTCGGGTGACGCTCGCCTGGCGTGCCGCATGGGACCGGGACGACGCGGAGCTGAAGTACCTCATCTACCGGGACGGCGTGCTGGTGGCCACGCGGACGGGCCGGTCCCAGGAGTGGAACCGGCCCACGATGAAGTACACGGACACCGTCACCCCCGGCTCGCGCCATCGGTACACGATCGCCGTCTCCGACGGGCAGAACACCACGCTCAGGTCGCAGGCGCTCACGGTCACCGCGGTCGCCGACAAGGCTGCGAAGACCTCGAAGGCCTCCAAGCCTTCGAAGGCCTCCAAGGCTTCCAAGGCTTCGACGGAAAGGCGTTGATGAGGGAGCGTCTCGGCTACGCGCCAGGGGTCTTCGACCTCTTCCACGTGGGCCATCTGAATGTCCTGCGCCGGGCCCGCGGGCACTGCGACCGGCTCGTCGCCGGCGTGTGCTCGGACGACCTCGTGGTGCGCCTGAAAGGCAGGCCGCCCGTCGTGCCGCTCGCCGAGCGGCTGCAGATCGTCCGCAGTGTCCGCTACGTGGACGAGACCTTCGTCGCGACCGTGGACGACAAGATGGAGATCTGGAAGGAAGTCGGTTTCGACGTCATCTTCAAGGGCGACGACTGGCTCGGCACGGACGTCTGGACGACGCTCGAAACCGAATTCGCGAGAGTGGGGGTGGAGGTCGTCTACTTCCCCTACACCGAGCACACCTCCAGCACGCTGCTCCGGGATGCGCTCCACCTTCTCGCCCCGCAGAAGCCTTCCGAGCCGCTCACGGGTCAGCTCGCGGGACCGCGTCCGGGAGGAGCGGAGAGCTGACGCAGACCCGGGTGGTCTGATGCTGGTGTGACTGACGGGTCCGCTGAGGTTGCGGGCCCGTCAGCGCGTCCGTCCGCGGCCCGGGTTTGACCTACGTCACCCTCGGGGTATTCTCTCCGGCTCGATTGGCCAGCCCCCTGCCCCATATGGCAGACTGTCCGAGTTGCTCGGTCGAGTGTTGATGCTGCGCGCCTCCCGCCGGGAGGACCGGAAGCGAGTCCCACAGTACTCGTCGCCCTAACTGCCGTAAGGCAGCGCTGGGGCGGACGTACGGGAATCTTTCGGGAAGTGACAGTGCGACGCCGACCAGGCACCCGGTGGGCCTCCTAGCTCCCGGCTTGCGGTTCCGGAAGGGCCGTGTTCCCACGCAGGGATGTTCGATCAAGGGGCATCTGTGTCAGCGGGGGCGCGACACACCCGACCGCGTGGGTCGGAGGAGGTCAAGGGAACACCGGGTTCCAGAGCGTAAGAGAGACAGGACTACTGAGTAGCCATGGCGGGACAGAAGATCCGCATCCGGCTCAAGGCCTACGACCACGAGGTCATCGACTCCTCGGCGAAGAAGATCGTCGAGACGGTGACCCGCACTGGTGCGTCGGTCGCGGGCCCGGTGCCGCTGCCCACTGAGAAGAACGTGTACTGCGTCATCAAGTCGCCGCACAAGTACAAGGACTCGCGCGAGCACTTCGAGATGCGCACGCACAAGCGCCTGATCGACATCCTCGACCCGACTCCCAAGACCGTTGACTCTCTGATGCGACTCGACCTCCCGGCCGGTGTCGACATCGAGATCAAGCTCTGAGGGCCGGTGATCTGAGAATGGCTAAGCAGATCAAGGGCATCCTGGGCGAGAAGCTCGGCATGACGCAGGTGTGGGACGCGAACAACCGTGTTGTTCCGGTCACCGTCGTCAAGGCCGGCCCCAACGTCGTCACCCAGGTCCGTACGAACGACGCCGACGGCTACGAGTCGGTCCAGATCGCCTTCGGCGAGATCGACCCGCGCAAGGTGAACAAGCCCCTCAAGGGTCACTTCGCCAAGGCCGACGTCACTCCCCGCCGCCACCTCGTCGAGATCCGCACCGCGGACGCCTCCGAGTACACGCTGGGTCAGGAGATCTCCGCGGAGGTCTTCGAGGCCGGCGTCAAGGTGGACGTGACCGGCAAGAGCAAGGGCAAGGGCTTCGCCGGTGTCATGAAGCGTCACAACTTCAAGGGCCTCGGCGCCGGACACGGCACCCAGCGCAAGCACCGCTCTCCCGGTTCCATCGGTGGCTGCGCCACCCCGGGCCGTGTGTTCAAGGGCCTCCGCATGGCGGGTCGTATGGGCAACGAGCGGGTCACCACCCAGAACCTGACCGTCCACGCCGTTGACGCGGAGAAGGGTCTGCTGCTCATCAAGGGCGCGGTTCCCGGTCCGAACGGCGGCCTCGTCCTGGTCCGCACTGCGGCCAAGGGGGCCTGAGGTAACCGATGAGCACTGTTGACATCCTTTCGCCGGCGGGCGACAAGGCCGGTTCCGTCGAGCTCCCTGCGGAGATCTTCGACGTAGAGAAGATCAGCGTTCCGCTGCTCCACCAGGTCGTCGTCGCGCAGCTGGCCGCTGCCCGCCAGGGCACGCACAAGACCAAGACCCGCGGTGAAGTCCGTGGTGGTGGCAAGAAGCCTTACCGCCAGAAGGGCACCGGTCGCGCCCGTCAGGGTTCGACCCGCGCGCCGCAGTTCGCCGGTGGTGGCGTCGTGCACGGTCCCGTGCCGCGTGACTACTCGCAGCGGACCCCGAAGAAGATGAAGGCCGCGGCCCTGCGCCACGCCCTCACCGACCGGGCCCGCAACAACCGCATCCACGTCGTCTCCGGCGTCATCGAGGGCGAGAACCCGTCCACGAAGGCCGCCAAGTCGCTGTTCGGCAAGATCTCGGAGCGCAAGAACCTGCTCCTGGTCGTCGAGCGCGCCGACGAGGCCGCGTGGCTGTCCGCCCGCAACCTGCCCCAGGTCCACATCCTGGAGCCGGGCCAGCTGAACACGTACGACGTTCTCGTCTCGGACGACGTGGTCTTCACCCAGGCCGCCTTCGAGTCCTTCGTGTCCGGCCCGAAGGCCAATGACACCGAAGGGAGCGAGGTCTGATGGCCATCCGTCACCCCGCTATTGCCTCGAAGGCCGCGAAGAAGGCCAAGGAGGCGCGCGTCAAGAAGGCGCGTCGCCACGCCGCCGAGGGCAAGAACACCGTCGTCACGCCGGCGAGCAAGGCGTTCACGGACCTCCGTGACATCCTGATCAAGCCGGTCGTGTCCGAGAAGAGCTACGCGCTCCTCGACGAGAACAAGTACACGTTCGTCGTCGCCCCGGGCAGCAACAAGACCCAGATCAAGCAGGCCGTCGAGACGGTCTTCGAGGTCAAGGTCACCGGGGTCAACACGATCAACCGCCAGGGCAAGCGCAAGCGGACCCGCACGGGCTTCGGCCAGCGTGCCGGCACCAAGCGCGCGATCGTGACCCTCGCTGAGGGCGACCGTATCGACATCTTCGGCGGTCCGACCGCCTGAGGGCGGTCCGGATCGTCCGATATCGGACGAGGACTGAGAAATGGGAATCCGCAAGTACAAGCCGACTACGCCGGGCCGCCGTGGCTCCAGCGTCGCCGACTTCGTCGAGGTCACGCGGTCCACGCCGGAGAAGTCGTTGGTCCGCCCCCTGCACAGCAAGGGTGGCCGTAACAACTCCGGTCGTGTGACCGTCCGCCACCAGGGTGGTGGCCACAAGCGCGCCTACCGCGTGATCGACTTCCGTCGTCACGACAAGGACGGCGTGCCGGCGAAGGTCGCGCACATCGAGTACGACCCCAACCGCACCGCGCGCATCGCGCTGCTGCACTACGCCGACGGCGAGAAGCGCTACATCCTCGCCCCGCGCAACCTGCAGCAGGGTGACCGCGTCGAGAACGGTCCTGGGGCCGACATCAAGCCGGGCAACAACCTGGCGCTCCGCAACATCCCGGTCGGTACCACGATCCACGCGATCGAGCTCCGTCCCGGTGGCGGCGCCAAGTTCGCCCGCTCCGCCGGTGCCTCCGTGCAGCTGCTCGCGAAGGAGGGCTCGATGGCCCACCTCCGCATGCCTTCCGGTGAGATCCGCCTGGTCGACGTGCGCTGCCGCGCCACCGTCGGCGAGGTCGGCAACGCCGAGCAGAGCAACATCAACTGGGGTAAGGCCGGCCGTAAGCGCTGGCTGGGCGTTCGCCCGACCGTTCGCGGTGTGGCGATGAACCCGGTTGACCACCCCCACGGTGGTGGTGAGGGCAAGACCTCCGGTGGTCGCCACCCGGTCAGCCCCTGGGGTCAGAAGGAAGGTCGTACTCGTGCTCCCAAGAAGGCGAGCAACAAGTACATCGTCCGCCGCCGCAAGACGAACAAGAAGCGCTAGGAGCGGGTTTAGATGCCGCGCAGTCTCAAGAAGGGGCCCTTCGTCGACGACCACCTGATCAAGAAGGTGGAAACGCAGAACGAAGCAGGCACCAAGAACGTCATCAAGACCTGGTCCCGTCGCTCCATGATCGTGCCGGCCATGCTCGGCCACACGCTCGCGGTGCACAACGGCAAGACCCACATCCCGGTGTTCGTCACCGAGTCGATGGTCGGCCACAAGCTCGGCGAGTTCTCGCCGACGCGCACCTTCCGGGGTCACGTCAAGGACGACCGGAAGTCGAAGCGCCGCTAGTAGCGGATCGCATTCAGACACGTAAGTAACTGAGAGGGACAACCATGGAAGCCAGGGCCCAGGCGCGGTACATCCGCGTTACGCCCATGAAGGCCCGCCGCGTGGTGGACCTTATCCGTGGCATGGACGCCACGGAGGCTCAGGCTGTTCTGCGATTCGCTCCGCAGGCAGCCTCCGTGCCGGTCGGCAAGGTGCTCGACAGCGCCATTGCCAACGCCGCGCACAACTACGACCACCCGGACGCCTCCTCGCTGGTGATCAGCGAGGCGTACGTCGACGAGGGCCCGACCCTGAAGCGGTTCCGGCCGCGCGCCCAGGGCCGTGCCTACCGGATCCGCAAGCGGACCAGCCACATCACCGTGGTCGTCAGCAGCAAGGAAGGAACCCGGTAATGGGCCAGAAGGTTAACCCGCATGGGTTCCGGCTCGGTGTCACCACGGACTTCAAGTCCCGGTGGTACGCCGACAAGCTGTACAAGGACTACGTCAAGGAAGACGTCGCCATCCGTCGGATGATGACGTCCGGCATGGAGCGCGCCGGCATCTCGAAGGTTGAGATCGAGCGCACCCGTGACCGCGTGCGGGTGGACATCCACACCGCTCGTCCGGGCATCGTCATCGGCCGCCGTGGCGCCGAGGCCGACCGCATCCGCGGTGACCTCGAGAAGCTCACGGGCAAGCAGGTCCAGCTGAACATCCTCGAGGTCAAGAGCCCCGAGACCGACGCTCAGCTGGTTGCCCAGGCCGTTGCCGAGCAGCTCTCCTCCCGCGTCTCCTTCCGTCGCGCCATGCGTAAGAGCATGCAGGGCACGATGAAGGCCGGCGCCAAGGGCATCAAGATCCAGTGCGGTGGCCGTCTCGGCGGCGCCGAGATGTCCCGCTCGGAGTTCTACCGCGAGGGCCGTGTGCCCCTGCACACGCTCCGCGCGAACGTGGACTACGGCTTCTTCGAGGCCAAGACGACCTTCGGCCGCATCGGTGTGAAGGTCTGGATCTACAAGGGCGACGTCAAGAACATCGCCGAGGTCCGCGCCGAGAACGCTGCCGCCCGTGCGGGTAACCGCCCGGCCCGCGGTGGCGGCTCCGACCGCCCGGCCCGTGGTGGCCGCGGTGGCGAGCGGCGCGGTCGTAAGCCGCAGCAGGCTGCCGGCGCCGAGGCCCCCAAGGCCGAGGCCCCCGCCGCTCCGGCTGAGAGCACCGGAACGGAGGCCTGACCGACATGCTGATCCCCCGTAGGGTCAAGCACCGCAAGCAGCACCACCCGAAGCGCCGTGGTCAGGCCAAGGGCGGTACGACGGTCGCGTTCGGCGAGTACGGCATTCAGGCCCTCACGCCGGCGTACGTGACCAACCGCCAGATCGAGGCGGCCCGTATCGCCATGACCCGCCACATCAAGCGTGGCGGCAAGGTCTGGATCAACATTTACCCGGACCGCCCGCTCACGAAGAAGCCTGCCGAGACCCGCATGGGTTCCGGTAAGGGTTCGCCGGAGTGGTGGATCGCGAACGTGCACCCGGGCCGGGTCATGTTCGAGCTGTCCTACCCCAACGAGAAGATCGCCCGTGAGGCCCTGACTCGCGCAGCCCACAAGCTGCCGATGAAGTGCCGGATCGTCAAGCGCGAGGCAGGTGAAGCGTGATGTCGGCCGGTACCAAGGCGTCCGAGCTGCGCGAGCTGGGTGACGAGGAGCTTCTGGCGAAGCTTCGCGAAGCCAAGGAAGAGCTGTTCAACCTCCGCTTCCAGGCGGCGACCGGTCAGCTCGAGAACCACGGTCGGCTCAAGGCCGTCCGTAAGGACATCGCGCGGATCTACACCCTGATGCGTGAGCGCGAGCTGGGCATCGAGACGGTGGAGAGCGCCTGATGAGTGAGAGCAACGTGACTGAGCAGACTGCAGAGGCCCGCGGCTTCCGCAAGACCCGTGAGGGTCTCGTCGTCAGCGACAAGATGGACAAGACCGTCGTCGTCGCCGTCGAGGACCGCGTCAAGCACGCGCTGTACGGCAAGGTCATCCGCCGTACGAACAAGCTCAAGGCGCACGACGAGCAGAACGCTGCCGGCGTCGGCGACCGCGTCCTCCTGATGGAGACGCGTCCGCTGTCGGCGACCAAGCGCTGGCGCATCGTCGAGATCCTCGAGAAGGCCAAGTAATTTCCTGCGGGCAAACCCGCAGGTCAGTTCCGCCAGGCTCGGCAGGGGCTCGCCTCTTTCATGAAGCGGCCCCTGCCGGGAACCGGCAGACAAACAGGAGATAGACGTGATCCAGCAGGAGTCGCGACTGCGTGTCGCCGACAACACTGGTGCGAAGGAGATCCTTTGCATCCGTGTGCTCGGTGGCTCCGGTCGCCGCTACGCGGGCATCGGTGACGTCATCGTCGCCACCGTCAAGGACGCGATCCCCGGTGGCAACGTGAAGAAGGGTGACGTCGTCAAGGCGGTCATCGTTCGCACCGTCAAGGAGCGCCGCCGTCCGGACGGCTCGTACATCCGCTTCGACGAGAACGCCGCCGTCATTCTGAAGAACGACGGCGACCCTCGCGGCACCCGTATCTTCGGCCCCGTCGGCCGTGAGCTGCGCGAGAAGAAGTTCATGAAGATCATCTCGCTCGCGCCGGAGGTGCTGTAAGCATGAAGATCAAGAAGGGCGACCTGGTCCAGGTCATCACCGGTAAGGACAAGGGCAAGCAGGGCAAGGTCATTGCCGCTTACCCGCGCGACGAGCGTGTCCTGGTCGAGGGTGTCAACCGGGTCAAGAAGCACACCAAGGCCGGCCCGACCGCCAAGGGTTCGCAGGCCGGCGGCATCGTCACGACCGAGGCGCCGATCCACGTCTCCAACGTCCAGCTGGTCGTTGAGAAGGACGGCAACAAGGTTGTCACGCGTGTCGGTTACCGCTTCGACGACGAAGGCAACAAGATCCGCGTTGCCAAGCGGACGGGTGAGGACATCTGATGGCTACCACCACCACTCCGCGTCTGAAGACGAAGTACCGCGAGGAGATCGCGGGCAAGCTGCGTGACGAGTTCAAGTACGAGAACGTCATGCAGATCCCCGGCCTCGTCAAGATCGTGGTCAACATGGGTGTGGGCGACGCCGCCCGCGACTCCAAGCTGATCGAGGGCGCCATCCGCGACCTCACCACGATCACCGGTCAGAAGCCGGCCGTCACCAAGGCCCGCAAGTCCATCGCGCAGTTCAAGCTGCGTGAGGGCCAGCCGATCGGTGCCCACGTCACGCTCCGTGGCGACCGCATGTGGGAGTTCCTGGACCGCACCCTGTCGCTCGCGCTCCCGCGCATCCGCGACTTCCGTGGTCTGTCCCCCAAGCAGTTCGACGGCCGTGGCAACTACACCTTCGGTCTCACCGAGCAGGTCATGTTCCACGAGATCGACCAGGACAAGATCGACCGCACCCGGGGTATGGACATCACCGTGGTGACCACGGCGACCAACGACGCTGAGGGCCGCGCGCTCCTTCGTCACCTCGGCTTCCCCTTCAAGGAGGCGTGAGCGAGATGGCGAAGAAGGCTCTGATCGCGAAGGCTGCTCGCAAGCCCAAGTTCGGCGTGCGTGGCTACACGCGCTGCCAGCGTTGTGGCCGTCCCCACTCCGTGTACCGCAAGTTCGGCCTGTGCCGCGTGTGCCTTCGTGAGATGGCTCACCGTGGCGAACTGCCGGGCGTGACCAAGAGCTCCTGGTAATCCCCCATTTAGGGATTCCAAGGGCTCTCGGTAAGCACTGGGCGTGTCAGGCGCCCTCCCTTCCATGGCTTAGGCTTGGAGGGTTGGGCGCCTGACGGTCGCCCGTACGACTTACTACGCCGTAGGTCCACCGCGCCGCACCCGTCCCGTCTCGGATCGGGGAGAGGGATGGCGCACCAGGAAACCCCGGCGAGAGAGGCCGAAGGCCAATTCATGACCATGACTGATCCGATCGCAGACATGCTTACGCGTCTGCGGAACGCGAACTCGGCATACCACGACTCCGTGACGATGCCGGCATCGAAGATCAAGTCTCACATCGCGGAGATCCTCCAGCAGGAGGGCTTCATCACGGGCTGGAAGGTCGAGGACGCCGAGGTCGGCAAGAACCTCGTTCTCGAGCTGAAGTTCGGCCCGAACCGTGAGCGCTCCATCGCGGGCATCAAGCGGATCTCCAAGCCCGGTCTCCGGGTGTACGCGAAGTCCACCAACCTGCCGAAGGTGCTCGGCGGCCTGGGCGTGGCGATCATCTCGACGTCCCACGGGCTCCTCACCGACAAGCAGGCCGGCAAGAAGGGCGTGGGTGGGGAAGTCCTCGCCTACGTCTGGTAGCGGAAGGGAACGGAGGAAACAGCTATGTCGCGTATTGGCAAGCTCCCCATCACGGTTCCCGCCGGCGTGGACGTCACCATCGACGGCCGTACGGTTTCGGTCAAGGGCCCCAAGGGCGAACTGACCCACACCGTTGCCGCGCCGATCGACATCGTCAGGGATGAGGACGGCGTTCTGAACGTCACCCGCCCGAACGACGAGCGTCAGAACAAGGCCCTGCACGGCCTGTCCCGCACGCTGGTGGCGAACATGATCACCGGCGTGACCCAGGGTTACGTGAAGAAGCTCGAGATCAGCGGTGTCGGTTACCGCGTGACGGCCAAGGGTTCGAACCTGGAGTTCGCTCTGGGCTACAGCCACCCGATCACCGTCGAGGCCCCCGAGGGCATCACCTTCAAGGTGGAGGCCCCCACCCGGTTCTCGGTCGAGGGCATCGACAAGCAGAAGGTCGGCGAGGTTGCGGCCAACATCCGCAAGCTGCGCAAGCCCGACCCGTACAAGGCCAAGGGCGTCAAGTACGAGGGCGAAGTCATCCGCCGCAAGGTCGGAAAGGCGGGTAAGTAAGCCATGGCATACGGACAGAAGATCCTTAAGGGCGACGCCTACAAGCGCGCCGCGATCAAGCGCCGCCACATCCGGATCCGTAAGCACATCAACGGAACGGCGGAGCGTCCGCGTCTGGTCGTTACCCGCTCGAACCGCCACATCGTGGCCCAGGTGATCGACGACATCAAGGGTCACACCCTGGCGTCGGCGTCCACCCTGGACACCACGATCCGCGGTGGCGAGGGCGACAAGTCCGCGCAGGCCAAGCAGGTCGGCGCCCTGGTCGCCGAGCGCGCCAAGGCCGCCGGCGTCGAGGCTGTCGTATTCGACCGTGGTGGCAACCAGTACGCCGGGCGCATTGCTGCCCTGGCGGATGCCGCCCGCGAAGCCGGGCTCAAGTTCTGAGCCGCTTCCGTAGCTAGCGGAAACAGAGAGAGGTAATTCCAATGGCTGGACCCCAGCGCCGCGGTGGCGGTGCCGGTGGCGGCGAGCGGCGGGACCGGAAGGGCCGTGACGGCGGCGCAGCTGCCGCCGAGAAGACCGCTTACGTTGAGCGCGTTGTCGCGATCAACCGTGTCGCCAAGGTTGTGAAGGGTGGTCGTCGCTTCAGCTTCACCGCGCTGGTCGTGGTGGGCGATGGTGACGGCACCGTCGGTGTCGGTTACGGAAAGGCCAAGGAGGTGCCGGCCGCCATCGCCAAGGGTGTTGAGGAGGCCAAGAAGCACTTCTTCAAGGTCCCCCGTATCCAGGGCACCATCCCGCACCCGATCCAGGGTGAGAAGGCTGCCGGCGTCGTGCTGCTCAAGCCCGCGTCGCCCGGTACCGGTGTTATCGCCGGTGGTCCGGTGCGTGCCGTGCTCGAGTGCGCCGGTATCCACGACATCCTGTCGAAGTCGCTCGGCTCCGACAACGCGATCAACATCGTGCACGCGACCGTGGCGGCCCTGAAGGGCCTGCAGCGTCCCGAGGAGGTCGCGGCCCGCCGTGGTCTGCCGCTCGAGGACGTCGCCCCCGCGGCTCTTCTCCGTGCGCGTGCCGGGGCGGGTGCGTAATCATGGCGCAGCTCAAGATTACGCAGGTCAAGTCCTACATCGGCAGCAAGCAGAACCACCGTGACACCCTGCGCTCCCTTGGTCTCAAGGGGATCAACACGCAGGTCGTCAAGGAGGACCGCCCCGAGTTCCGCGGCATGGTGCACACCGTCCGCCACCTCGTGACGGTTGAGGAGGTCTGATCATGGCGGAGAACAACCCGCTGAAGATCCACAACCTCCGTCCCGCCCCGGGCGCCAAGACCGCCAAGACCCGTGTGGGTCGTGGTGAGGCGTCGAAGGGTAAGACGGCCGGTCGTGGTACCAAGGGCACGAAGGCCCGCTACCAGGTTCCGGAGCGCTTCGAGGGTGGGCAGATGCCCCTCCACATGCGTCTTCCGAAGCTGAAGGGCTTCAAGAACCCGTTCAAGACCGAGTTCCAGGTCGTGAACCTCGACAAGCTGGCCGCGCTCTACCCCGAGGGTGGCGAGGTCACGGTCGAGGGCCTGGTGGAGAAGGGTGCTGTTCGCAAGAACAGCCTCGTCAAGGTCCTCGGCCAGGGTGAGATCTCCGTGGCGCTGCAGGTGACGGTTGACGCCGTCTCCGGCTCCGCCAAGGAGAAGATCACCGCCGCCGGCGGCAGCGTCACCGAGCTCGTCTGAATCCATCAGGCGTCTCGATGACTTGAGCGATCCCGACCGGGGATACCCCACAAATGGGGTATCCCCGGTTGGTCGTTCCAAGGGGGGCGGTCCCGCGGGTAAGGTGGCCTGCACTGCCCACTTTTACGGAGTGCTTCTTGTGGGGCACTCTGAGCGGCAGTTGACCGTTAGCCAAGTCGTTCCTATTAGTCGAACCTCAAGACCGTCACCCTTGACGCAGTAGCGCGGGGGTCGCAGGAGGCACCGTGCTCACCGCGTTCGCCCGGGCGTTCAAGACGCCCGACCTGCGCAAGAAGCTGCTCTTCACGCTCGGCATCATCGTGATCTTCCGGGTCGGTACCCACATTCCGATTCCCGGCGTCGATTACCGGGCCGTACAGGTCTGCATCGACCAGGCGGACGCCAACCAGGGCCTTTTCGGTCTGGTCAACATGTTCAGTGGCGGCGCGCTGCTTCAGATCACGATCTTCGCTCTCGGCATCATGCCGTACATCACGGCGAGCATCATCCTGCAGCTGCTGACCGTCGTGATCCCGCGCCTGGAAGCCTTGAAGAAGGAAGGCCAGGCCGGTACCGCGAAGATCACGCAGTACACCCGCTACCTGACGGTGGCGCTCGCCGTACTGCAGGGCACGGGTCTGGTGGCCACCGCGCGCAGCGGTGCGCTCTTCCAGAACTGCCAGGTCGCCAACCAGATCGTGCCTGACCGCTCGATCTTCACCACCGTCGTGATGGTCATCACCATGACCGCCGGTACGGCCATGGTCATGTGGCTCGGTGAGCTGATCACCGACCGCGGCATCGGCAACGGCATGTCGATCCTGATGTTCATCTCGATCGCCGCGACCTTCCCGTCCGCGCTGTGGGCCATCAAGAAGCAGGGCTCCCTGGCCGACGGCTGGATCGAGTTCGGCACCGTGGTCGCGGTCGGTCTCGTCATGATCGGCCTGGTGGTCTTCGTCGAGCAGGCTCAGCGCCGAATCCCCGTCCAGTACGCGAAGCGCATGATCGGCCGCCGGTCCTACGGCGGTACTTCGACGTACATTCCGCTGAAGGTCAACCAGGCGGGCATCATCCCTGTGATCTTTGCCTCGTCGCTGCTCTACATCCCGGCGCTGATCGCCCAGTTCGCCGGCGGGAACGCCGGCTGGAAGACCTGGATCGAGCAGAACCTCGCGCTGACGGACGCTCCGCTGCACATCACGCTGTACTTCTTCCTGATCATTTTCTTCGCGTTCTTCTACGTGGCCATCTCGTTCAACCCCGAGGAAGTCGCGGACAACATGAAGAAGTATGGTGGCTTCATCCCGGGCATCCGGGCTGGCCGACCGACCGCTGAGTACCTTTCGTACGTACTCAACCGGATCACTTGGCCGGGCTCGCTGTACTTGGGCCTGATCGCTCTCGTGCCGACGATGGCGTTGGCTGGTTTCGGGGCAAACCAGAACTTCCCGTTCGGCGGGACCAGCATCCTGATCATCGTGGGTGTCGGTCTCGAAACGGTGAAGCAGATCGAGAGCCAGCTCCAGCAGCGCAATTACGAAGGGTTCCTCCGCTGATGCGTATCGTCCTCGTCGGGCCGCCGGGCGCCGGTAAGGGAACGCAGGCTGCGTTCCTCGCCAAGAACCTGTCGATCCCGCACATCTCCACGGGCGACCTGTTCCGCGCCAACATCAGCCAGCAGACGGAGCTCGGGAAACTCGCGAAGTCCTACATGGACGCGGGCAACCTGGTGCCGGACGAGGTCACCATCGGGATGGCCAAGGACCGCATGGAGAAGCCGGACGCCGAGGGTGGCTTCCTGCTGGACGGCTTCCCGCGCAATGTGTCCCAGGCCGAGGCGCTCGACGAGATGCTCCAGTCCGAGAGCATGAAGCTGGACGCCGTCCTGGACCTCGAAGTCCCCGAGGAAGAGGTCGTCAAGCGGATCGCCGGGCGGCGGATCTGCCGCAAGGACTCCAGCCACGTCTTCCACGTGACGTACAGCCAGCCGAAGAAGGAAGGCGTCTGCGACGTCTGCGGCGGCGAGCTGTACCAGCGGGACGACGACTCGGAGGAGACGGTCCGCAAGCGCCTCGAGGTCTACCACACGCAGACCGAGCCGATCATCGACTACTACAAGACGCAGGGACTGGTGGTCACCATCTCCGCGCTCGGCAAGGTCGAAGACGTCACGGCGCGCGCCATGGAGGCGCTTCAGCGTGACGGGGACGGCAAGTAGCGTTCTTGGCTCGTACGTAGCTCAGGCCGCGGTTCCCTGTGAGGGGGCCGCGGCTGCTGCGTGGGGTGGGGTGCGCAGCCTCCGCCCTTATGGTTGAAGCAGTCCCCTCTATTCAGTCCAGGAAGGCCCCCGTCCCCATGGTGCAGATCAAGAGCCCCGAGCAGATCGCCAAGATGCGTGAGGCGGGGCTGGTCGTCGCCGCCATTCACGCGGCCACGCGTGAGGCCGCGGTTCCCGGGGCCAGCACCAAGGATCTGGACGAGGTCGCCCGCAAGGTCCTCGCGGAGCACGGTGCCAAGTCGAACTTCCTCGGCTACGGCGGCTTCCCTGCGACCATCTGCACCTCCGTGAACGACGTCGTCGTCCACGGCATCCCGTCCGAGGACGTCGTCCTCAAGGACGGCGACATCATCTCCATCGACTGCGGCGCGATCATCGACGGCTGGCACGGCGACGCCGCCTACACCGCCTTCGTGGGCTCCGGTCACGCTCCGGAGCTGGTCGAGCTCTCCCGGGTGACCGAGGAGTCGATGTGGGCCGGCATCGCGGCCATGAAGCAGGGCAACCGCCTCGTCGACGTCTCCCGTGCCATCGAGACGTACATCCGCCGGCAGCCCAAGCCGGGCGGCGGGCGCTACGGGATCATCGAGGACTACGGCGGCCACGGCATCGGCACCGAGATGCACATGGACCCGCATCTGCTGAACTACGTCGACCGGCGGCGCGGGAAGGGGCCGAAGCTGGTCCCGGGCTTCTGCCTCGCGATCGAGCCGATGGTCTCGCTGGGCACCCCGAAGACGGAGGTCCTGTCGGACGACTGGACCGTGATCACCACCGACGGCACCTGGTCGTCGCACTGGGAGCACTCGGTTGCGCTGACCGAGGCGGGGCCGCTGGTGCTCACCTCTCCGGACGGCGGCAAGGCGAAGCTGGCCGAGTACGGGATTGTCACCGCGCCGGATCCGTCGGCCTGAGTGTCTCGCCGTACCTCCCCGGCGCTTAATGATCTGCCGTCCGGGGCAGACTTCCCCGATTCGTCTTTCCGGGTGCGCTGACGTAGACTGACTCGTCGGCTCTTGTGCACCCGCATGTCTGCATGCGCCCGTAAGGGAAAAGTCCAAGGGCCGATCAAGGTAGTCGATTCCGAAGGGCGAAGCGTGGCCAAGAAGCAAGGTGCCATCGAGATCGAGGGCACTGTCGTCGAGTCTCTGCCGAACGCCATGTTCAAGGTCGAGCTCCAGAACGGCCACCAGGTCCTGGCACACATCAGCGGCAAGATGCGCATGCACTACATCCGCATCCTCCCTGACGACCGGGTCGTGGTGGAGTTGTCTCCGTACGACCTGACGCGTGGCCGGATCGTCTACCGCTACAAGTAGATCTTGCCCGCGCCCCGGGCTTCCCGAGGCGATGGCACTGACCCGGAGAACCTCACCAATGAAGGTCAAGCCGAGCGTCAAGAAGATCTGCGACAAGTGCAGGGTGATCCGCCGTCACGGTCGGGTCATGGTCATCTGCGAGAACCCGCGCCACAAGCAGCGCCAGGGCTGACGCACGATCGTCCACTCCCTCTGCAACGACATCGCAGAGATTCGCGCGACGCGAGCTGAATATGTTCATACGCAGAATCCAGGCGAGCTTTCGCCTGACACCCCCGGTTCGGAGGCCGGGGACCCAGTTCGTACCTGGTACGGCGGCTGGGATTCGGTTCTGCGGAAGACCTCCGAAGATCACCAGGAGCCATTGAATGGCACGCGTTTCCGGTGTTGACATCCCGCGCGAAAAGCGCGTGGAGGTCGCCCTCACCTACGTGTTCGGCATCGGCCGGACCCTTTCGCAGCTGACGCTGGCGGAGACGGGCATCGACCCGAACACCCGTGTTCGTGACCTGAGCGAAGAGCAGCTCGTCGCGATCCGCGAGTACGTCGACAACAACATCAAGACCGAGGGTGACCTCCGTCGCGAGATCCAGGCCGACATCCGCCGCAAGGTCGAGATCGGCTGCTACCAGGGTCTGCGTCACCGCCGTGGCCTGCCGGTCCGCGGTCAGCGCACCAGCACCAACGCCCGCACCCGCAAGGGCCCGCGTCGCGCCATCGCCGGCAAGAAGAAGCCGGGCAAGAAGTAGTCCTCAGCGGACAACGCTTCATCAGCGGTCTTCGCTGTAGGACCGACCACCTCCCCGTAGGAGTTAACAGATGCCCCCCAAGGGACGTCAGGGCGCCGTCAAGAAGGTGCGCCGCAAGGAAAAGAAGAACGTCGCTCACGGCCACGCGCACATCAAGAGCACGTTCAACAACACGATCGTCTCCATCACGGACCCGTCGGGCAACGTGATCTCCTGGGCCTCCGCCGGCCACGTCGGCTTCAAGGGCTCCCGGAAGTCCACGCCGTTCGCCGCGCAGATGGCTGCCGAGTCGGCTGCCCGCCGCGCCCAGGAGCACGGCATGCGCAAGGTCGACGTGTTCGTCAAGGGCCCGGGCTCCGGTCGTGAGACCGCCATCCGTTCGCTCCAGGCGACTGGTCTCGAGGTCGGCTCCATCCAGGACGTCACCCCGACCCCGCACAACGGCTGCCGTCCGCCGAAGCGCCGCCGCGTCTGACCCTCGGGTCGGGTGCACGGCTGCTTGGTTTGAGGTTTTCGGGCGGTATGGCTCTTCGGAGTCATATCGCCCGTACCCTTGTCACACATCAGGGCGTCAAATAGCGGGCGCCCCTGACTGAAGGATCGCAACATGCTGATTGCTCAGCGTCCCTCGTTGACCGAAGAGGTCGTTGACGAGTTCCGCTCCCGGTTCGTGATCGAGCCGCTGGAGCCGGGCTTCGGTTACACCCTCGGCAACTCCCTGCGTCGTACGCTCCTGTCCTCGATCCCGGGTGCGGCGGTCACGTCCATCCGTATCGACGGTGTCCTGCACGAGTTCACCACCGTGCCGGGCGTCAAGGAAGACGTCACCGACCTGATCCTCAACATCAAGCAGCTGGTCGTCTCCTCGGAGCACGACGAGCCTGTCGTGATGTACCTGCGCAAGCAGGGTCCGGGTCTGGTCACCGCCGCCGACATCGCGCCTCCGGCCGGTGTCGAGGTGCACAACCCCGACCTGGTCCTCGCCACGCTGAACGGCAAGGGCAAGCTGGAGATGGAGCTGACCGTCGAGCGCGGTCGCGGCTATGTCTCCGCGGTGCAGAACAAGCAGGTGGGCCAGGAGATCGGCCGTATCCCGGTCGACTCGATCTACTCGCCGGTTCTGAAGGTCACGTACAAGGTCGAGGCCACGCGTGTCGAGCAGCGGACCGACTTCGACAAGCTGATCGTCGATGTCGAGACCAAGCAGGCGATGCGTCCGCGTGACGCCATGGCGTCGGCCGGTAAGACCCTGGTCGAGCTGTTCGGTCTCGCCCGCGAGCTGAACATCGACGCCGAGGGCATCGACATGGGACCGTCCCCGACGGACGCCGCCCTTGCCGCCGACCTGGCGCTGCCGATCGAGGAGCTCGAGCTCACCGTTCGGTCGTACAACTGCCTCAAGCGCGAGGGCATCCACTCCGTGGGTGAGCTCGTGGCGCGTTCCGAGGCCGACCTCCTGGACATCCGCAACTTCGGTGCGAAGTCCATCGACGAGGTCAAGGCGAAGCTGGCCGGCATGGGCCTGGCCCTGAAGGACAGCCCGCCCGGATTCGACCCGACCGCTGCCGCGGACGCCTTCGGCGCGGACGACGACGCAGACGCCGGGTTCGTCGAGACAGAGCAGTACTAAGAGCTCGGGACCGACTTCCGGTTCCCTCCGGACCGGCCCCTTGAGGCCCGGTCCGGATCTTCGACAGGCGACCGCCTGCTCGGATACTGACCCCGGTACCTGATACGGCCGGGGCAGAGACACAGGAGATGGAAAATGCCGAAGCCCACCAAGGGTGCCCGTCTGGGCGGCAGTGCCGCGCACGAGAAGCTGCTCCTCGCGAACCTCGCGAAGGCGCTCTTCGAGCACGGCCGTATCACCACCACCGAGGCGAAGGCCCGCCGTCTGCGGCCGTACGCCGAGCGTCTGGTCACCAAGGCGAAGAAGGGCGACCTTCACAACCGCCGCCAGGTGCTGCAGGTCATCACGGACAAGAGCATCGTGCACACGCTCTTCACCGAGATCGGCCCGCGCTACGAGAACCGTCCGGGTGGCTACACCCGTATCACCAAGATCGGTAACCGTCGTGGCGACAACGCGCCCATGGCTGTCATCGAGCTGGTCGAGGGCCTGACGGTTGCTCAGGAGGCCACTGGCGAGGCCGAGGCCGCGACGAAGCGCGCTGCCAAGGACGCCGAGGTCAAGGTCGACACGACCAAGGCCGACGAGGCTGCCGAGGCTCAGGCCGATGAGGCTGCCGAGGAGTCGAAGGACGCGTAAGCGTCTGCCGGGGGCTGTTCGGTTTGCGGCTGCGGCGCCGTCGTGGCTTGTCGCGCAGTTCCCCGCGCCCCTTCGGGCGATTGCGGGCCCGTTCCTTTCGAGGAGCGGGCCCGCTCTTGTGTTCCTGAGAGGATCTCCGTGTGAGTGACGAAGTAGAGCCCGGGTATGTGCGTGTGCGCCTCGATCTGTCGTACGACGGGACCGAGTTCTCCGGCTGGGCCAAGCAGGCCGGCGGGCGGCGGACCGTGCAGGGGGAGATCGAGGACGCACTGCGGACCGTCACGCGGTCGGGCGGGACGACGTACGAGCTGACCGTCGCCGGGCGTACCGACGCCGGCGTGCACGCCCGCGGCCAGGTGGCGCATGTCGATCTGCCGGAGGCGGTCTGGCGGGAGCATCACGAGAAGCTGCTCAAGCGGCTTGCCGGGCGGCTGTCCAAGGACGTGCGGGTGTGGGCGCTGCGGGAGGCGCCCAGTGGGTTCAATGCTCGGTTCTCGGCGGTCTGGCGGCGGTACGCCTATCGCGTCACCGACAATCCCGGGGGTGTCGACCCGCTGCTGCGCAGCCACGTCCTCTGGCACGACTGGCCCCTCGACGTCGACGCCATGAACGAGGCCGCCGGGCGGCTCCTGGGGGAGCACGACTTCGCCGCCTACTGCAAGAAGCGGGAGGGGGCGACCACCATTCGTACGCTGCAGGAGCTGAGCCTCGTGCGGGGGGACGACGGGATCATCACCGCCACCGTGCGTGCCGACGCCTTCTGCCACAACATGGTGCGGTCGCTGATCGGGGCGCTGCTGTTCGTGGGGGACGGGCACCGGCCCGCCGACTGGCCCGGCAAGGTGCTCGCCGCCGGGGTCAGGGACTCCGCCGTGCATGTCGTACGGCCGCACGGGCTGACCCTCGAAGAGGTGGGGTATCCGGCGGACGAGTTGCTCGCGGCGCGCAGCAAGGAAGCGCGGAACAAGCGGTCGTTGCCCGGTCGGGCCGGCTGCTGCTGAGCCTCAGTCGGCCGACCAGGTGCTGAGGAGATCGCGCAGGGCGTCCTCGGTCTCGTCGGCGTCGCGGCCGTCGTCGCGGGCGGCGGGCGCCAGTTCCACGTGCAGGAAGGGGGCGTGGCGGCGTTCGGCCGACCTGCCCTGGACGTTCTCGGTGCCCTCCAGCGGGCAGCGTGCCGACCAGCCGCGGCAGACCCGCAGACCGTCCGACTCCAGCCGGTCGGCCAACGCCGAGGCCTCGCCGGACGCGCTCTGGGCCACGCCGCCGGAGACGATGGCCTCGTAGGGGCGCTCGGACGTCCGGGCGAAGCCGTGCAGTTGGAGGCCGGGCACCCCGCGCTTCTGGAGTTCCACGACGATGGCGTGGAACGCGCTGTCCTCGCGGTGGGCCACGTCCGCGGCGTCCGTGCGGCCGGCGCGGCGGTGGGCCCCGGCCACGACCAGTGCGCCCGAGGGAGTGTTCTCCAGCAGCCGGACGCCGAGTGACTCGGTGTCACGGTCGGACACCGGGTGCGGTACCTGGACGTTCCAGCGCAGTTCGGAGTCGGCGGTCAGGTAGAGGCGGCCCCAGCGTGCGGCCTCGCCGCTCTGCCGGACGGCGGCGATCTCGTCGTAGCGCCGGCCGGAGTCGGTGTCGGTGAGGCGGGTCACGCCGAGGCCGAGGGGTGCGAGCGCGCGCTCCGCCTCCGCCGCGTCGCCGTCCAGCAGGCGCCCGACACCGCGCGCCAGTTGGGCGCGTTCGTCGCCGGCGGGCGGGGTGTAGGTGTCGTCGGGTTCGAAGCGGGCCGTGTACGTGAGGATCCGGCTGCGGAGGTCCACGAGCTCCCGGGCCCGCGGAACGGACTGTTCCGTCGCATGGGGTGATGCCGCCTCACAACCGGCCAACGCCAGGATCAAAACCGTTTGGGCAAAAATGCGAGCGAACCGTGACTGTCTTGTGACGGTAGAGACAGGTTGAGTTGTGTGGCGCGTGTGAATATGTCGCGGTGACATTCCGTAAGTCTCTCCGTATAGGTCGCTCGCTGACGGTTCTGGTGGCTTTGGGCGGCCTGATGGCCGCCTGTACCTCAGGGTCCCCCGGGGCGCAGGTGAAGCCGGGCGGACGGTCGTTCACCGTCGCCGCCGCGGGGGATGTGCTCATCCACCCCGAGCTGGTCGAACAGGCGGCCAAGGACGCCGAGAAGACCGGTGAGGGGCAGGCCGGGCTGGACTTCGGACCGCTCATGGCCGGGGTGAAGCCGGTGATCAGCAAGGCCGATCTGGCCATCTGTCACATGGAGACACCGGTCGGGACACCCAAGGGCCCCTTCGAGGGTTACCCGGAGTTCCTGGTTCCACCGCAGATCCTCACAACCCTCAAGGACGTGGGCTACGACACCTGCTCGACGGCCTCCAACCACACGTACGACCACGGCCTCAAGGCCGTCAAGCGCACCCTGGACGCGATGGACAAGGTGGGTCTCGGGCACACCGGGTCCGCGCGGACGCCGCAGGAAGCAGAGCAGATCAACATCCGGGACGTCAACGGCGTCAAGGTCGCCCATCTCTCCTTCTCCTGGGAGTCCTTTCTCAATCCCACGCCCGGGAAGGAGCGTTGGGCCTTCAACCGGATGAGCACCGACGAGATCAAGAAGGCCGAGGCCAGGGCCCGCAAGAAGGGCGCCGAGGTGGTGATCCTCTCGGTCCACTGGGGCCTGGAGCACTACAACGAGCCGAGCCTCCCGCAGCTGGAGCTGGCGGAGCGGATCACCAAGGAGACCGGGATCGACCTGGTGATCGGTCACCACTCGCACGTGGTGCAGCCCATCCAGAAGCTCAACGGCAAGTGGGTCGCCTACAGCCTCGGCAACCAGGTGGCCCGCCACTCCTCGCCGACCGGTCTCACCGAGGAGGGCGCGATCGGCTGGTTCGAGTTCAGGGAGACGGCCGACGGCTGGGACGTCGACGCCCGCTACCGGACCACGCTGGTCGACATCCCGCCGGAGGTGGAAGCCGGCGACAAGGCGCCCGAGAGCGCGGTCGAGGAGCACCGAGTGGTGGACGTGCAGCAGGTGCTCGACAGCCCGGGCGACCTGTCGGAGGACCGGCTGGCCCGCTACCGGCTGGCCGCAGACCGTACCCGCGGCTTCCTCCACAATCGTGGCGCCCCGCGCGGCGACGGTCTTGAGCAGCTCTCGCTGGGGAAGTGACGAGCGACACGTCGACTGTTGCCTGCCGGAGCCCAACCCCGGCGCGTGTCGACTGTCTTTTAAAGTGACGGCGTCTCATGCCCGCGTCAGCGGTGGCTCCTGCGAGCGCCTGAGTAGTGAAGAGGCGAAGGAAACCACCGGTGACTTCAACCAAGGGTGCGCCACGTCCCGCACGGGGCGGACGGCGACGCCTGCGCAGACGTGCGGACATGCCCCTCCTGGGCGGCGTACGGCCGCCGATCGCGCTGCTGTGCCTGCTGATCCTCGCCCTGGCCGGGCTGACCGCCAAGGTGCTGGGCCCCGCAGGTGAGCCGGCCGTGCCGAAGGCGGTGCTGGGCTCCCAGGAGCACTTCGCGCAGGACGGCGCGATCGCCCTACGCGCGTCGATCGACGAGCGGGTCACCGACCTGAACCGCGTGGCGGCCGCGCTGAACGCCGGCAAGCCCGCGGATCCGGAGCGGGTGCTGTCGGATCTGAGCAGGACATACCAGAAGTGGACCGGCACCACGGTGCTGGATCTGGAGAGCGGGAAGGTGCTCGCGGCTCGGGGCGAAACGATTCCCCTTGCCTGGCTGGACAAGGACGTACTCACCGGTGAGCACGCCCTGACGCCCCGCATGGTGCGGCTGAAGACCGGTGACGTACGGCTCATGACCATGGCCCTGCTCGACCGGAAGGACCGTCCGCAGCAGCTGTTGATCGCCTCCAACAGCCTCTCCGTGCCCGCCATCAACCTGGGCCCGTTCCGCTCCATGGCGGTCGTTGCCCGCGGCGGCGAGGTCCTCGCCACGGAGGGCTTCGAGCAGGCCGAGGCGCTCAACTCGGACGCGGAGCGCGACGAGCTGACCTTCCTCCACAAGCAGATCACGCGGCTGTCGCAGCGGGCGGCGAAGGAGACCGAACAGGACCCCGTCAGCGCCAGGGAGCCCGGCTCCCGCGGCTACCCGGGCGTCAGCGGAACCCTGCTGGGCGACGCCTACAACGGCCGTATCGCCACCGCCGGCTACGCCTCCCTCGCCTCCGCCGACCCGGAGCAGCGCAAGAGCGTGGGCGCCGGTCTCGGGCTGACCGTCGTGGCCATGCTGCCCGTGGTGCAGGAACAGGCCGTCGGGCAGGAGCGGGAGCTGTACGGGCTGGTGGCGGCCGGAGTCCTGGTGGTGTTCGGGCTGCTGGCGGCGACCGTGCTGTGGATGGCGGTGCAGCGGCCCCTGCTGGGGCTCTTCCTGGAGTCGCGCCGACTGGCCCGCGGCGATCTGACCCGCCCCGTCGCCGTGCCCCGCTGGGGCGAGACCGCCCGTGTCGGCGCCGCGCTGGAGCGGCTGCGCGGGCAGTTGTCCGACGGGGGCGGCGATGCCCCCCAGGGTTCCGGTGCGAGCAAGGGCCGTGGGGGACGGCTCGGTCTGCGGGTGCCGCTGGCGCTGACAGCCGTCCTGCTGTTGCTGTGGTGCGTGCCGGTCGGTCTGCTCCTCAACCGCACGGACGCCTCGGTGAGTGTGCCGAGCACCATGGTCAACGACCAGCGCGACCGCACTGACCTCGTCGCCGACCGGGTGCGCCGGGCCCTCAACGAGGCCCAGGCCGACCTCGTCTCCATCTCCCGTCTGATCGACGCGGACGACCCCGACCGCAGCACGGGCGTGCTCGACGACGCCTTGCGCAAGCACACGCGGTACGGCTCCCTGTACGTCGTCGACGAGGGCGGCGAGGTCGTCGCCCGCGCCGGGGCCGAGCCGAACGCGGACTGGGAGCGCGGCGAGGCCGACGACAAGACCGACGCGTCCGGCGACACGTCCGACGACACGTCCGACGACCAGGACCAGTCGCTGGTCCGCGTGTCGGGTGAGGGCGGCAAGAAGCCGGTGATCCAGGCCGGGGCCGCCCTGCCGGACGAGAAGGGCATGACCCTGGTCGGCGAAATCCGGGTGGAGTTCCTGAACTCGCTGCTGAACCGGCCCGGCCTCGGTGAGGTCCGCGTGGTCGACGCCGAGGCGCGGACCATCGCCGCCAGTGACGGCTTCCTCGCCTTCGAGGGCCTGCCGCGCGAGTCGCTCACCGACCTCGTGCGAGCGGGCGGCGTCAAGGTCGGCGCGGGGCCCGTGGAGAACGGGCTGCTGATCCGCGAGGGCCGTTCGGTCACCGTCGCCGCCGCGGCGCCCTTCTCCGGCGGCGGTGTGGCGGCCGACGTCGGCTGGAGTGTCGTCAGCTGGCAGAACGCCAAGCACTTCGAGATCGCCCCGTACGAGCGCGAGGACCGCAGTGTGCTCGCCGGAATGCTCGGGCTCGCGTTGATCGTGGTCTGCCTGGGCTGGATCCATCTGGTCGTGGTCCGGCCGCTGCGCGCCCTCGCGGGCAGCGCCGAGAAGCTGGCCGACGGCGACCTCAAGACCGTGCTGTACCCCCGCTATCACGACGAGGTGGGGGCCGTCGTCCGCAGCCTCGAACTGGTCCGCCAGCAGTTGCAGGCCCGCAGGCAGAACCAGGCACGCCGGAGTGCCGAGCCCAGGCTCGGCGCCGGAGGAAGGTGACCGGCCCGTGCTCTACCTCTACTTCGTCCTGCTGATCGGCTCGGTGTTCCTGCTGATCGCGGGCATCATCGAGCAGCGCAGGCACTACGCCGCCCTGCACACCATCCCCTCCCGGGTGCTCGTCAACGGAATCCGTGGCAAGTCCTCCATCACCCGGCTGTGCGCGGGAGCCCTGCGCGGCGGTGACCTGGTCACCGTGGCCAAGACGACGGGCACCGCCGCGCGCTTCATCCACCCGGACGCCACCGAGGAGCCGGTCTACCGGAAGTTCGGCATCGCCAACGTGGTGGAACAGATCGGCATCGTCCGCCGGGCCGCCACCTACCGTCCCGACGCCCTCGTCATCGAGTGCATGGCGGTCATGCCGGCCCTCCAGGAGGTCAACCAGAGCAAGCTGATCCGCTCGACGATCGGCGTGCTGTGCAACGTCCGTGAGGACCACCTCGCCGAGATGGGGCCCACGCTCGACGACGTGGCCCGCTCGCTGTGCCGCTCGATGCCGGAGGACGGCATCTGCGTCACCGCCGAGAAGGAGCGCTTCCACATCCTCCAGGAGGAGGCGGACGCCCGTAACTGCCGGCTGATCTACGCCGATCCGGAGACGGTCACCGACGAGGAGCTGCGCGGCTTCAGCTGGTTCACCTTCAAGGAGAACGTCGCGATCGCGCTGGTCGTGGCGGACCTGCTCGGCATCGAGCGCAAGGTCGCGTTGCAGGGCATGTACGACGCCCCGCCGGACCCGGGTGTGCTGTCGGTGGAGAAGTACGTCGCCCCCGACGGCAAGCGGCTCGCCTTCGCCAACGTGTTCGCGGCCAACGACCCCGAGTCGACGCTGATGAACATCAACCAGCTGCTCGACCTCGGCGCGATCCGCCGCCCCCTGAACGTCGTGATCAACTGCCGCCCGGACCGGGTGGAGCGCAACGGGCAGATGGGCGAGATCATCCCCGACCTCCAGCCGGACAACGTCTTCGTCATCGGCCACCCGTCCAAGAGCGCCATCGACGCCATCCCCGCCGACTGGCGTGACCGGGCCGTCGACCTGGGCGGAGAGCGTCGCGCGGCGGACGAGTTCATGCCGACCCTGCTCGGCCGGATGTCCGACGGCTCCTCCCTCGTCGCCATCGGCAACATCCACGGACAGGGCGAGGAACTGCTCGAATACCTGGCCGAGCTCCCGGCGGACGAGAGCGGCACGGACGAGGCGGGAGACGCGGCTGTCGCCGCCGCCCCGCACCAGCAGCAGCGCCTGGACCCGTACGCCTCGTACCCCACGGCCCACGAGGAGCGCTACCAGGCCTCCCAGACCCAGGAGATCCCGGTGATCACCATCCCGGCCCCGCCGCGGGAGCGGTACGCCGAGGCCCCCTACGGATCGGGACAGGCCTACGGCCACGGTGAGCAGTACGGCCAGGGCCGGCCGCAGTACCCCGGGCACGGGCACGGGCACGTGCAGGAGCAGGTGCCGTACGCGGCCGGGCAGGCCGAGGTCTCGCAGTGGTTCCGGTCCGCGCGGCAGCCGTCGCACGGGGACGGCCAAGAGGTGCCGTACGGCGACGACCCATTCGGTCGGTCGGCCCGGCGGCCGGCGGACGACGACGGAGGTGCACCGCCATCGCGCGCCTGACAGCCGCTTCGCCCCCGAACCCGCACCCCTCTGCCCGGAGACCCCGTTGACCACCGCCGCCCTGACTCCCGAGATGGCTGCCCTGGGCATCGCCATTGGCCTGTTCTTCTCGCTGCTCTGCTATCTCACGACCAACCTGTCGCCCGGCGGCATGATCACACCCGGCTGGCTCGCGCTCACCCTCATCGAGGATCTCCAGCGCGCGGCCATGGTGGTGGGCGTGACCGCCCTGACCTACGGCGGCACCAAGATCATGCAACGGCTCGTGATCCTGTACGGCAAGCGGCTGTTCGCCGCCGTGGTGCTGCTGGGCGTGCTGTTGCAGGCCACGGTGATGATCGTGCTGTCGATCGAGTTCCCGCTGCTGTACGGCAACCAGACGCTCGGCTTCATCGTGCCGGGCCTGATCGCCTACCAGATGGTGCGCCAGCCCAAGGGGGCCACGCTGCTGGCCACGGGCACCGTCTCCCTCATGGCCTACATCGTGGTCGCCGCCGGCCTGCTGCTCGGCGTCATGCCGACCGTCTGAGAACCGAGGAGCACACAACGATGGCAGGGAAGAAGAAGTCGAGGCCCGTCGTCACGGGCCTGGTGCTGCTGGCGCTCGTCGGCACCTCCGGCTACCTCACGGTTGAACTGCGCAAGCAGGAGGAGCCGGGCGTCACCGAGGTGCGCAACGTCGGGGTCCTGGAAGGCGGCCGCAGTACCGAGGCCTCGACGGACACCGGCAAGGAGGCCTGGTCCCGGCTGGAGAACCCGGCGCGGTCCGTGCTGCGCGGGGCCGACGGCCAGATCAAGGCCGTGTTCACGGACGGCGCGCGCATCGCGACGCTGAGCGGGCCCGCCCGCACCTTCCAGGAGCCGACCTCGACCGCGTCGAAGGTCAGCACCACGGACTGGGTGCGGCTGATGCCGGAGAAGTGGTCCAAGGGGGCGGAGAAGGAGAAGTGGTTCAAGGAGTGGTACGCCGAGTACCGGAACAGCAAGGAGGACGACATCTTCGCCTTCGCCTTCCAGTACGTCGCGGGCGCGCCGCAGAAGAAGGACGGGCAGGGCACCGTCATCGCCGGTGACGCCAACTTCGGTCCGCTGAACACGTCCGGGTCGGAGGGCGGCGACCTGCGCCTGGAGCAGTCCGACTTCTACGACTACCTCGGGGTGCCGTACCCGTTCCGGGACGGCGTCGTCGGTCAGCCGGAGAGCATGCGGGCCCGCTCGATCGACTGCTCGGGCTTCATCCGCATGGTGCTGGGCTACCGGGCCCGCTACCCCCTGATGTCCTCGGACACCTCGGGCGACGGCCTGCCCCGCACCGCCAACGGCATGGCTCGCTCCAAGCAGGGCGTCGACATCCTGCCGCTGGCCGGGATCACCGCGCAGGACCGCCCGTCCGCCATCGACCAGCTCCAGCCGGGCGATCTCGTCTTCTTCAAGCTCGACACCCGCACCGGCCAGCGGCTCGACCACGTCGGCCTGGTCCTCGGGCACGACACCGAGGGTCACCTGATCTTCGTGTCGAGCCGCGAGGAGGTCAACGGGCCCACCATCGGCGACGTCGGCGGTGTGTCCCGCCTCGACGGCAACGGCTACTACGCGAAGACGCTGCGCAGCGCCAAGCGCTTGTGAGCCCGGGGCCGGCCGCGGCGGTCGACAGTGCGTCGGCCGCCGCGCGCCGCTTCCCGCGCGCCGCTACTCGCCCGCCGCCGCCGAAGCCTGGGCCTCACCGCGCCGGCGGATCTGGCGGAACGTGAACTCCTCCAGGTTGTCGCCGGTCTGGAAGCCCGCCGTGTCCTTGTCCGTCATGTCCTTGCCGTTGGTGAAGCCCGTGATGGTGAAGTAGGCGTAACGGCCGTAGGAGTTGGACTTGGAGTAGCAGACGGCGGAGGCGCAGAAGTCCTTGATGCCCTTGCCGGAGAGCGGCCGGACGATGTCCTTCTTCGTGTTCACCTGGCCCTTGACCTTGGTGGCCTTGGCCTCGGTGTCGAAGACCGCCACGCCCACCGTCACCGCGAGGCCGTCCTTGACGTAGGAGACGCGCATGAAGCGGGTGCAGCCGTTGGCGGAGAGGATCTTCGGGAGTCCGCCCTCGGTGACCGCGGAGCAGTTCTTCGTGTCGTCCGTCGCGCCCTTCTTGTAGACCGTCTCACCCATGGTCAGCTGTGTGCCGGGGAAGAGGATCTGCGCGCCGAGCGGAGCGGTGTCCTTGGCCTTGCTGGAGATGAAGTCCTTCGGATCCAGCGGCGGTGGGGCGCTCGTCGGCTCGAACGACGGGGCGGTGGACTGGTTCGGCAGGTCCGCGGTCGCCGGGAGCTCGGAAGACGGCTGATTCGAGGCCGAGTTGCCGTCGTTCGACGACACCACGGCCACGGCGACGGCGGCACCGATCGCGACAGTGGCCAGCGCGCCGCCGCCGATGAACAGCAGCCGACGCCGTTTGTTACGGGTCTCGGATGCCTCGGCGAGCGCGGCCCAGTCCGGGGTCTGGTCGTCGGCGCCGCTGTTCCACGGCTGCTGGGATTGCGGTGTCCAGGGATCCCACTGGGACTGGGGTCCCCCCTGCTGCCCGTAGCTCATGGGGCGCATCTTAGACGGACCGAAGGTGTGCCGGTCCGCCCCAAGCGGCCCACAGGCACCTAGCGTTCAGCCGATGAGCGAGCACAAAAGCGACATCTCCGGGTGGTTGGTACGACGGGCGACGTGGCATCTGTGGGCGGTGCTCGGGGTCTTGCTGGGGGCCCTCGTGATGCGTACGGCGCGGGTGACCTCGGACGGAGGGATGGACAACGCCATCGTCGTGCGGGCGGCGCGGGTCTGGCTGGGTGGGGGTTCGCCGTATGACGACCCCCACTTTCTCTATTTGCCGAGTGCGGTGCTGGCGGCGGCTCCTCAGGCCCTGATTCCGCGGGGTCTGCTGGGGGTGCTCGTGCCGGTGGTCGTGACCGGGTGTCTGGTGGGGGGCTGGGTCTGTGCGCTGCGGGTGCACGGGGTTCCGCTGCGCAGCCGGTTCGCCGCCCTCGGACTGATCGGGCTCGCGGTCGGGTTCGCCCCGTTCGCGCACCTTGTTCTGCTGGGGAACTGGACCGCTACGGCGGTGCTCGCCCTGCCGCTGGGCCTGTTGCTGGCGGCGCGGGGGCGGTGGGTGGCGGCGGGGGCGGTGATCGGGGCGGCGATCGCCCTGAAGCCGCTGCTGGCGCCGGTGGGGTTGCTGTTCGTGTTCGCGCGGCAGTGGCGGGGGCTGGGGGTGATGGTCGGGGTGCCGGTGGTCGCGTCCGTGGGGGCGGCGTTGCTGCTGCCGGATCCTGCGGGGTTCTTCACCCGGACTCTGCCGTTCCTTCTGGGCGGGGACGACGGCTTCGTGCGGCTGTATGAGGCGTCGCTGGTTGCCGTGCTGCCGAGGGTGGGGGTGCCGGGGGCGGTGGCCGGGGGGATCGGGCTGGTCGCGGCGGGGGTGGGGGCGGGATGTGCGTATGGGCGCTGGCGTCGTGGGGACGAGGGGGCGCGGCGCCTTGTCGAGACTGCGGCGGGGCTGATGCTCTCGGCGTTCCTCGTATCCCGGCCGTCGTACGACCACTATCTGCTGGCTGTCGTGCCGCTGCTGGTGGCCGGGGTGCTGAGTGAGGGGGCGGTTGCCCGGGGGGTGTGGTTCTGGGTCTCGCTCGTGCCGCAGCTTCCCGGGGTGACCTGGCCCTATCTGGAGGCGGTGCAGCGGCGGGCCTTTCGGGATGCGGTGACGTTGTGTGGTGTGGCGGTGACGGTGGCCGTCCGGGGCGTTCGGTCCGGCGGGGATGTCTCGCCCCCGCCGCCCCTACCCGTCCCGTCCTCCAGGGGCTCCACCCCTTCGACCCCACCAGCCTCGTCCCGCGGGACGTGACCATCAACACGCGGTCCGGGGCGGTGGGGCCCGGCGGGGCGCTTACGCTGGTTACCGGACAACAGGACCCAGGCGTCGGCAACCCGTTTTGACCCGGCCGCGGCGCCGCAGGTATCCTGCGTGTTCGTTGTGTATTGGCTCGCTCGTTCTCACGGGAGTGGCCTCTACCTAGGTTCCCTGGAGCAGTTACCAGTGGGCGGCATACGGGCAGCGTCCCCGGCATTGTCGTCCCCAGCTGCACGATCGCTTCAGTGATGCCATGTGTCAGCACCCATCCACTGAAGAAGAAGGCTGCGAAGTGCGTACGTACAGCCCCAAGCCCGGCGATGTGACTCGCCAATGGCACGTCATTGACGCTCAGGACGTCGTCCTGGGCCGTCTCGCCACCACCGCCGCGTCCCTTCTCCGCGGCAAGCACAAGCCGATCTACGCGCCCCACGTCGACACCGGTGACTTCGTCATCATCATCAACGCCGACAAGGTGCACCTCTCCGGCAACAAGCGGACCCAGAAGATGGCGTACCGCCACTCCGGCTACCCGGGTGGTCTGCGCTCCGTCCGTTACGACGAGCTCCTCGACAAGAACCCCGAGAAGGCCGTCGAGAAGGCCGTCAAGGGCATGCTCCCCAAGAACACTCTGGGCCGTCAGATGCTCTCGAAGCTGAAGGTCTACAAGGGTGACCAGCACCCGCACGGCGCGCAGCAGCCGCAGCCGTACGAGATCACCCAGGTCGCGCAGTAAGTCCGGCCACCCCCTAAGACTGAAGAGAATCTGAGGAGAATCGTGGCCGAGACCACTGCCGAGCAGCCGCTCGACGAGAACGTCGAGAACGTCGAGAACATCGACATCGACAGCTACACCACCGAGTCCGAGGTTCCGGTGGAGGGTGAGTACACCTCCGAGTCCCTCGCCTCGCGCTTCGGTGAGCCCCAGCCGGCCGCCGGCCTGGGCCGTCGCAAGAACGCCATCGCCCGCGTCCGGATCGTTCCGGGCACCGGCAAGTGGAAGATCAACGGTCGCACCCTTGAGGACTACTTCCCCAACAAGGTGCACCAGCAGGAAGTCAACGAGCCCTTCAAGGTGCTTGAGCTCGAGGGTCGCTACGACGTCATCGCCCGCATCGCCGGTGGCGGTGTCTCCGGCCAGGCCGGTGCGCTGCGTCTCGGTGTCGCCCGCGCCCTGAACGAGGCCGACGTCGACAACAACCGCGGCCCGCTGAAGAAGGCCGGCTTCCTCAAGCGCGACGACCGTGCGGTCGAGCGCAAGAAGGCCGGTCTGAAGAAGGCCCGCAAGGCCCCGCAGTACAGCAAGCGCTAAGCGCAAGCTGCCTCTGCTCGTACTCCGGTACTCCGAACGCCCCGGCGGCACGCCACAGTGCCGCCGGGGCGTTCGTCTTATCACCGGGCGCGGGCGTATAACGGCACAAGACGTTCAAAGGCTTGTGTGATCCGATGCCCCAGGCATGGAATGCCTGGTAGCGGGAGCCCCCGGTGGCCCGGTGGCATATCGAGCGCCGGCTCCGCTTTCGGAACTGATGTTTCCTCAGGAGGACAAGTGGGACGACTCTTCGGCACGGACGGCGTGCGTGGTGTCGCCAACGCGGATCTGACGGCCGAGATGGCCCTCGGTCTGTCCGTGGCGGCAGCGCACGTACTCGCCGAGGCGGGCACCTTCGAGGGCCACCGGCCGACAGCGGTGGTCGGGCGGGATCCGCGCGCGTCCGGGGAGTTCCTGGAGGCCGCCGTCGTCGCGGGCCTCGCGAGTGCGGGTGTCGACGTGATGCGGGTCGGCGTGCTGCCCACGCCCGCGGTCGCGCACCTCACCGGCTCGCTCGGTGCCGACCTCGGTGTCATGCTCTCCGCCAGCCACAACGCCATGCCGGACAACGGCATCAAGTTCTTCGCCCGCGGCGGCCACAAGCTCGCCGACGAGCTGGAGGACCGTATCGAGTCCGTCTACGACGAGCACCGGCACGGTGAGCCGTGGCAGCGGCCGACGGGTGCGTCGGTCGGACGGGTGCGGTCGTACGACCAGGGGTTCGACGAGTACGTCGCCCACCTCCTCGGCGTGCTGCCGAACCGGCTGGACGGGCTGAAGATCGTCCTCGACGAGGCGCACGGCGCCGCGGCGGGCGTCTCTCCGGAGGCGTTCCGGCAGGCCGGGGCCGACGTCGTCACCATCGGTGCCGAGCCGGACGGGCTCAACATCAACGACGGCTGCGGGTCCACGCACCTGGACAAGCTGAAGGCCGCCGTCCTCGACCACGGGGCCGCGCTGGGGATCGCGCACGACGGGGACGCCGACCGGTGCCTCGCCGTGGACCACACCGGCGACGAGGTGGACGGCGACCAGATCCTCGCCGTGCTCGCGCTGGCGATGCGGGAACGCTCCGCTCTGCGCGCCGACACCGTCGTGGCGACCGTGATGTCGAACCTCGGCTTCAAGCTGGCGCTGGAGCGCGAGGGTCTGAAGCTCGTGCAGACCGGCGTCGGCGACCGGTATGTGCTGGAGGAGATGAAGGAGCACGGCTACGCCCTCGGCGGCGAGCAGTCCGGGCATGTCATCATCCTCGACCACGCCACGACCGGTGACGGCACGCTGACCGGGCTGCTGCTGGCGGCCCGGGTCGCCGAGACCGGGCGTACGCTGCGGGATCTCGCTGCTGTGATGGAGCGGCTGCCGCAGGTGCTGATCAATGTCCCGGACGTGGACCGGACCCGGGTCGGGAGCTCGGCCGAGCTGGCTGCCGCCGTCACCGAGGCGGAGCGGGAACTCGGTTCCACGGGGCGGGTGTTGCTGCGGCCGTCCGGTACCGAGCCGTTGGTGCGGGTGATGGTCGAGGCCGCGGATATCGAGCAGGCCCGGTCTGTGGCGGGGCGGCTGGCCGATGTGGTGAAGTCCGCGCTGGGGTAACCGGTCGTGCCGGGTCGGGGCGGGGGGTTTCTGTTCGTCGCGGGCTGACCGTTGTCTGTGGTTGCTCGCGCAGTTCCCCGCGCCCCTTACGGGGTGGTGCTCCGCCGGCGTTGTACGGACCAGAGCCACTTCTGTGTCAGCAGGGTGAGGGTGCCTGCCAGGATGATGCCCAGGAGGTTCAGGAGCAGCTGCCCGGTCGAGAGCCAGGTCTGTTTGGCGTCGCCGTAGATCAGCGCCACCGACGCGTTGGCGGCGGCCGGGACCGTCGTCACCGAGATGGCGACGCCGACCAGAGCGCCGGACTTGGCGGACGTCAGGGAGAGGGTGCCGGCGGCGCCGGCCAGTACCGCCACGACGAAGGAGAACCAGTCGGGGGCGTAGATGAAGCCCGTGTTGGGCCGGTCCGCCTCCAGTTTGGCCTCGGTGAACAGGCCGACGGCGTCCATGAGGTAGCTGAAGCCCATCGTCACCGCCATCGCCACCGCGAAGCCCACCAGCAGAGCGATCAGTGAGCGCAGCGCCAGGCGTGGCGCCCGCTGCACCATGGCCGTGCAGATGCCCGCGAGCGGGCCGAACTCCGGGCCGACCGCCATCGCGCCCACGATCAGGATCGCGTTGTCGAGCACGACACCGCAGGCCGCGATCATCGTTGCGAGGGTGATGAAGGCGAGGTAGGTGACCGAGAGAGTCGACTCCTCGTGTGTCGCCTCCGTGAGGTGCTCCCACAGCACCGCGTCCGCGCCCTCCCCCGGCGCCTCCTTCTCGGCCTCGTCGGCGCGCTTGGACAGCGACAGGTCGATGTTCTCGACGGCGATGGACCCGGACTTCTCGATGCCCAACTGCTGGAGATCGGTGAGGAGTCCGTCGCCCGCCTCGCGCGCCACGTCACACATGACCAGGTCCCCGGAGGGGTTGCGGGCGGCGCCCGGCAGAACGGCGAGGTGGGTCGCCCCCACCGTCCCCTCGATCAGGCGTACCACGTCGTCGGTCCGGTCGGCCGGCGTGATCAGGCGCAGATGCAGCATGACGCCTTTTTAACAGGCCCGTGTGACAGCCTCACAGCCTGCGCAGCCTCACAGCCTGCGCAGCCTCACGGCCTGCGCAACCTCACAGCTTGCGCAGGCTCAGCCGCTGCACCTTGTGGTCCGGGCCCTTGCGTACGACCAGGGTGGCCCGGCCGCGCGTGGGGGCGATGTTCTCCACCAGATTGGGCTTGTTGATGGTGCGCCACATCGTGCCGGCGTAGTCGAGGGCCTCCTCCTCGGACACCTGGGTGTACTTGCGGAAGTACGAGGACGGGTTCTGGAAGGCGGTCTCGCGCAGCCGCTTGAAGCGGTTGAGGTACCAGCGCTCGATGTCCTCGGTGCGGGCGTCGACGTACACGCTGAAGTCGAAGTAGTCGGCGAGGCCGACCCGGGTGCGGCCGTCCTTGCCCGGGAGGGCGGGCTGGAGGACGTTCAGTCCCTCGACGATCAGGATGTCGGGGCGGCGGACCGTGAGCTTCTGGTCCGGGACGATGTCGTAGATCAGGTGGGAGTAGACGGGGGCCGTGACCTCGCCCTTGCCCGCCTTGATGTCGGCGACGAAGCGGGTGAGAGCGCGGCGGTCGAAGGACTCGGGGAATCCTTTCCGCGACATCAGGCCGCGGGCCTGGAGCTCCTTGGTGGGCAGCAGGAAGCCGTCCGTGGTGACCAGCTCCACGCGCGGGTGCTCGGGCCAGCGGGAGAGCAGGGCCTGCAGCAGGCGGGCGACCGTGGACTTGCCCACGGCGACCGAACCGGCGACCCCTATGACGAACGGGGTGCCGGACTGGGAGCCCTGTTCGCCCAGGAAGGTGTTCAGCGCCCCTCTGAGGCCGTCCGTGGCGCCGACGTAGAGGTTGAGGAGGCGGGAGAGCGGGAGGTAGATGTCGCGGACCTCGTCGAGGTCGATGACATCGCCCAGACCGCGCAGCTTCTCGACCTCCTCCGCCGTGAGCGGCAGCGGGGTCTTGTCGCGCAGCGCGCTCCACTCCGAGCGGGTGAGGTCGACGTAGGGAGTCGCCTCCGGCTTGGGCCGGTGGGCGCTCCGGGGCATCGAGGAGACCGGAGAGATCACAGTCCATTGTTACGGGAGTACGAACGGACGGTGAGGTGGGATCCGTCACGCCGCCGCGTTTTCGGGAGGAAACGGCTGTCATCGTCCGGTACCTGGGCAAAGTGGGGAATGTCAGTGGCGTGCGTCACAGTTGTGGGAGAGGTGGGCCCAGCCCGGGGTCCACCGACCCCGAGGGGGTGACCCATGACGTATGCGATCGAGGCGGAAGGCCTGGTCAAGCGGTTCAAGGACACCGAGGCGCTGGCCGGGGTCGACCTGGGGGCCCGGCGAGGCACGGTGCTCGGACTGCTGGGTCCCAACGGCGCGGGGAAGACCACCGCGGTGCGGATCTTCGCGACGCTGCTCCGGCCCGACGGGGGCCGGGCGCAGGTGGCCGGGCACGACGTGGTCCGGGAGGCCGGGGTCGTACGCGCCATGGTCGGGCTGACCGGTCAGTACGCGGCGGTGGACGAGAACCTGACCGGCACGGAGAACCTGCTGATGATCGGCAGACTGCTCGGTCTGCCGCGCCGGGAGGCGAAGGCGCGCGCGGCCGAGCTGCTGGAGCGCTTTCAGCTGGCGGACGCGGCCGGGCGGGCCACGAAGACCTACTCCGGCGGTATGCGCAGGCGACTGGACCTCGCGGCCAGTCTCGTCGGCCGGCCCAGCATCCTCTTTCTCGACGAGCCGACGACCGGCCTGGACCCGCACAGCCGCGGTGAGCTGTGGGACCTGCTGCGGGGCCTGGTCGCGGACGGGGCGACGGCCCTGCTGACCACGCAGTATCTGAACGAGGCCGATGTGCTCGCCGACGACATCGTGGTGATCGACAAGGGCCGGGTGATCGCCGAGGGCACGCCCGACCAGCTGAAGTCGCAGGTCGGGGGCCAGGTGCTGCAGCTGCGGCCGGTGGCGGCCGAGGATCTTGTACGGGCGCACCTGCTGGTCACCGAGGCGGCAGGCCCGCAGACCCAGATCGAGGGCGAGACGATCACCGCCCCGGTGAAGGATCCCGAGCTGATGCCCGCGGTCGTGCGCACGCTGGACCGGGAGGGGATCGCGGTGGGCGAGCTGGCGCTGCGGCGCTCGTCGCTGGACGAGGTGTTCCTGGCCCTGACCGGACACCGTGCCGAGCCGGGCGAGCCGGAGAAGAACGGCGGGGCGGCCGTACGGGACGAGGACGAGAGTGAGCGGGAGAAGGCGGTGAGCCGGTCATGACCGCCGCGACCACGACCATCACGGCCCCGATCACCAAGTCGGGCCGGGTGCGACCGCTCGACGGGATGCGGCAGACCTTCACGATGGCCTGGCGGAGCCTGGTGGCGGTGAAGCACAACCCCCTCGAACTGGTCGACTACAGCATCACGCCGATCATGTTCGTGTTCCTGTTCACGTACGTGCTGGGCGGGCAGATGGCCGGGTCGCCCGAGGCGTATCTGAAGTACGCGCTGCCGGGGATCATCGTCCAGAACACCCTGTTCATGACCATGTACACGGCCATGGCGCTCAACACCGACCTCACCAAGGGCGTCTTCGACCGGCTGCGCAGCCTGCCGATAGCCCGCTCGGCGCCTCTCATCGGCCGCATCACCGCCGACCTCGCCAAGCATGTCTGGGCGCTGCTGCTGATGATCGGCCTCGGCCTGCTGCTCGGCTTCCGGATCACCGGGGGAGTGGACGGGTTCCTGCTCGGGACGCTGCTGGTGGTCGTGTTCGCGGCGGCGGTGTCGTGGGGCGCGGTACTGATCGGGATGCTGGCGGGGGATGCGGAGAAGGTGCAGGCCTTCGCGTTCACGATCATTTTCCCGATCACGTTCACCAGCAGCGCGTTCGTCATGGTGGACACCATGCCGGGGTGGCTGCAGGCGTGGAGCGACGTGAATCCGGTGACGCATCTGTCGGACGCGTTCCGGGGGCTGCTGCTGGGTGGGCCGGTGGCGGAGCCGGTGCTGTGGTCGCTGGTGTGGGCGGCCGGGATCGCGTTGGTGTTCTATCCGCTGGCCATGCGGTCCTATCGGGCGAAGACCTGACGGAGGTCGGTGATACGTCGCGGTGGACGCCTGTGATTCTGGCTTCGTACCGCCGTGGGAATTTCCGAATTCGGGCAGGCGGCGCGGATTTCGGGGGCGATTTTCGTGACGATCGGACCGTAGGCTGCCGCGCATGTGCGGAATCGTGGGATACGTGGGGTCGCAGTCGGCGCTCGAGATCGTGATGGCCGGACTGAAGCGGCTGGAGTACCGGGGGTACGACTCGGCCGGGGTCGCCGTGCTGGCGGACGGAGGGCTGGCGGGGGCCAAGAAGGCCGGGAAGCTGGGGAATCTGGAGAAGGAGCTCGCCGAGCGGCCGTTGCCGACCGGGACCACGGGGCTCGGGCACACGCGGTGGGCCACGCATGGTGGGCCCACGGACGCGAATGCGCATCCGCATCTCGACAACGCGGGGCGCGTCGCCGTCGTGCACAACGGGATCATCGAGAACTTCGCCGCTCTGCGGGCCGAGTTGGAGGAGCGGGGGCACGAGCTGACCTCCGAGACCGACACCGAGGTGGTCGCGCATCTGCTCGCCGAGGAGTTCTCGGTCTGCGCCGACCTGGCCGAGGCCATGCGGCTGGTGTGCCGGCGGTTGGAGGGGGCGTTCACGCTGGTCGCCGCGCATGCCGATGAGCCCGATGTGGTGGTCGGGGCGCGGCGGAACTCGCCGCTGGTGGTGGGCGTTGGGGAGGGTGAGGCCTTTCTCGCCTCGGATGTCGCCGCGTTCATCGCCCACACACGGTCGGCGATCGAGCTGGGTCAGGACCAGGTGGTGGAGCTGCGGCGGGACGGGGTGACCGTCACCGGGTTCGACGGGCGGCCGGCGGAGGTGCGGCCGTATCACGTCGACTGGGACGCCTCGGCCGCGGAGAAGGGCGGCTATGACTACTTCATGCTCAAGGAGATCGCCGAGCAGCCCAAGGCGGTCGCCGATACGTTGCTGGGGCGCATCGACGCGTCCGGTTCGCTGACGCTGGACGAGGTGCGGATCAGCGCCTCCGAGCTGCGTGAACTCGACAAGGTCGTCATCGTCGCCTGCGGCACGGCCTTTCACGCCGGAATGATCGCCAAGTACGCCATCGAGCACTGGACGCGGGTGCCGTGCGAGGTCGAACTGGCCAGTGAGTTCCGGTACCGGGATCCGATCCTCGATCAGCAGACCCTCGTCATCGCCATCTCGCAGTCCGGCGAGACCATGGACACCCTCATGGCGCTGCGGCACGCCCGTGAGCAGGGGGCCAGGGTGCTGGCGATCTGCAACACCAACGGGTCGACGATTCCGCGTGAGTCGGATGCGGTGCTGTACACGCATGCCGGGCCGGAGGTCGCGGTCGCCTCGACGAAGGCGTTTCTGACGCAGCTGGTGGCGTGTTACCTCGTCGCGCTGTATCTCGGGCAGGTGCGGGGCACCAAGTGGGGCGACGAGATCGGGGTCGTCATCCGGGACCTCTCCCAGATCTCCGGTGAGGTCGAGCGGGTGCTGGAGACCATGGAGCCGGTGCGGGAGCTGGCGCGGTCGCTGGCCGCGAAGAAGACGGTGCTGTTCCTGGGACGGCACGTGGGATATCCGGTCGCCCTTGAGGGCGCGCTGAAGCTGAAGGAACTCGCCTATATGCACGCCGAAGGCTTTGCGGCGGGGGAGTTGAAGCATGGGCCGATCGCTCTGATCGAGGACGATCTGCCGGTGGTCGTGGTCGTGCCTTCGCCCCGGGGTCGGTCGATCCTGCACGACAAGATCGTGTCCAACATCCAGGAGATCCGGGCCCGGGGTGCGCGGACGATCGTCATCGCGGAGGAAGGGGACGAGGCGGTGGTGCCGTACGCGGACCACCTGATCCGGATCCCGGCCACGCCGACCCTGCTTCAGCCGCTGGTGGCGACGGTCCCCTTGCAGGTGTTCGCCTGCGAGCTGGCGACGGCCCGGGGCAACGAGGTGGACCAGCCTCGGAACCTGGCGAAGTCGGTGACGGTGGAGTGAGGGGAGGGGGGCGGCTTTGGGCCGGCGGGCCGTTCAGCTGTCCGGCTCGTCGTCCCGGCCGTCCGCCCGCCACGCCGCCGCCTGCAGCATGAACCTGTTCTCGGCTGCGTGTGCCGCCATGCGGGCGTTTCTCGACCTGGCCTCCGGGCCGTCCGGTAAGTGGAAGTCTCTGCCTGCCTGGGTCGAGGCGGACTGTGTGGCGGTGGCGGTCGGCAGGCGGCGGGCGGTGTAGCGGGCGAGTGCGGCGGGGACTTCGGTGGGCGTCGCGTCCGCGAGGGCGTCGGTCAGGGCGGACGCGTCCAGGATTGCCTGAGCCGCCCCTTGCGCCTGGAACGGGACCATCGCGTGGGCGCTGTCGCCGAGGAGGGCCACCCGGCCGACGTTCCAGCGGGTGAGCGGCGTGCGGGTGTGGATGCCGTAGCGGAGCACCCGGCCCGCGCGTTCGAGGATCGTCAGGACCCGGGCGTCCCAGCCCGCGAACTCGCGTAGCTGCTCGCCGGGTTGTGCCTGAGCGGTCCATGACTCCTGCGTCGGCTCCTGCGTGCTGAAGACGGCCACGACGTTGAGGAGTTCACCGCGGCGCACCCAGTAGTGGACGAAGTGGCGGTCCGGGCCGAGCCAGACGGCGAGTGGGGCAAGGCCCAGGTCGGCCACCTCGGCGGACGGGAGGAGGGCCCGGTAGGCGGTGGTTCCCGAGAACACCGCCTCGTCCTTGCCGAAGAGCCACTGGCGGGCGGCGGAGCGGATGCCGTCCGCGGCCACCACCAGGTCCGCGTGCAGGCGCTCGCCGGCCGCCGTCGTGATGCGGGCGGAGTCGTCGTCCTGGGTGATGTCCACGACTGTCGTGTTCAGGCGCACCGACCCCGGTGGCACCGCGGCGACCAGGGCACCGTGCAGATCGGCGCGGTGCAGCAGCAAGTACGGTGCCCCGAACTCCTCCTCGACCTCGCGGCCCGTCGCGTAACGGCAGATCTCCGACCCGTCGGACCAGCTGCGGAAGCTCAGGTGAGAGGGGCGGGAGGCCGGCGCGGCGACCGCGTCGAGGACGTCCAGCCGGCGCAGCACCCGCGTGGCGTTGGGCGCGAGCTGGATTCCGGCACCGACCTCGGTGAAGCGGGCCGCCTGCTCGACGAGCGTGACGTCCCAACCTGCCCGGCGCAGGCTCAGTGTCGCGGCCAGCCCTCCGATGCCCGCCCCGACGACGATCGCCGTTCGCCGCCGTCCTGACGCGGTCCCCTCAACTCCGTACGTCCCGCCAGGCATCCGGAATCCCCTCAGCCACGTCATGCGCCCCGACCGGCGCCCCGTCCGCCGCGAACCTCGCCGACAGGCCGTGGAGATACGCCGCCGCGCTCGCAGCGTCCAACGCGGGGAGCCCCGTCGCCAGCAGTGATCCCGCCAGACCGGACAGCACATCCCCGCTGCCGGCCGTGGCCAGCCATGACGTTCCCGTCGGGTTCACCCGGACCGGGCCGGTGCCCCCGGCGTCCGCCACCAGCGTCGTCGACCCCTTCAGCAGCACCGTCGCCGCATACCGCCCCGCCAACTCCCGTACCGAAGCCAGCCGAGCCCCCTCGACCTGCTCCCGGGAGACACCCAGCAGCGCCGCCGCCTCCCCGGCGTGCGGGGTCATCAGGGTCGGTGCCGTACGGCCCCGTACCGCATCCGCGTCCGCCAGCCGCAGCCCGTCGGCGTCGAGGAGCACCGGCACGTCCGTCGCCAGGACCTCCGCCACCGTCGCCGCGTCGTCCCCGGCGCCGGGGCCGACGACCCAGGACTGCACCCGCCCGGCCTTCTTCGGGCCCCGGTCCGACACCAGCGTCTCGGGAAACCGGGCGATCACCGCGTCCCCGGCCGGACCGACGTACCGTACGGCCCCCGCCCCGCCCCGCAGCGCCCCCGCCACCGCCAGTACGGCCGCACCCGGATAGCGCGCCGAGCCGGCCGCGATGCCCACCACTCCTCGCCGGTACTTGTCCGTCTCCGCCGCAGGCGACGGCAACAGCAGGTCCACGTCCGCGTGTTGCAGCGCCTCCAGCTCCACCGCGTCGTTCGGCAGTGCCAGGCCGATGTCGACCAGGCGCACCACGCCGGCGTAGTCGCGCGCCGGATCGATCAGCAGGCCTGGCTTGTGCGTGCCGAACGTGACGGTGAGGTCGGCCCGCAGCGCCGTGCCGCTCACCTCGCCCGTGTCCGCGTCCACGCCGCTCGGCAGGTCCACGGCGACCACCGCGGCCCGGGACCGCTGGGCGGCGGCGGCCAGCGGGGCCGCCTGAGGACGCAGCCCGCCCTTGCCGCCGATCCCGACGATTCCGTCCACGACCAGGTCCGCGCGCTCGATCAACTCCTCGGCGGCATCGACACCGGTCGCCCGGCCGCCGGCCCGCCGCAGCGCCGCGAGGCCCCCGGCGTGCGCCCGCTCGGGAGTCAGCAGCACCGCCGTAACTCCCGCTCCGCGCCTGGCCAGTCGGGCCCCGGCATACAGGGCGTCGCCGCCGTTGTCGCCGCTGCCGACCAGCAGCACGACCCGGCTGCCGTACACCCGGCCCAGCAGATCCGCGCAGGCCACGGCCAGTCCGGCCGCCGCCCGCTGCATCAGCGCACCGTCCGGAAGCCGTGCCATCAGCTCCCGTTCGGCCGCCCTTACCGTCTCCACGCTGTACGCAGTCCGCATACGACCGAGTCTTCCGTACGCGGCGCGGCCCGTCGCATCCATGGACGCATTGGTGTGCCTTCGGCCGGCCCCGGCCGGCCGGGCGTGAGGCGCGGCGGGAGGCGGGCGGTGCTCAGCCCTCCGCCACCACCACCGCCGACGCCACTCCGGCGTCATGGCTCAGCGACACATGCCAGGACCGCACGCCCAGTTCGGCCGCCCGTGCCGCGACCGTCCCCGTCACCCGCAACCGCGGCCGGCCGCTGTCCTCGACGTAGACCTCGGCGTCCGTCCAGAGCAGGCCCGCCGGTGCGCCCAGCGCCTTGGCGAGGGCCTCCTTCGCCGCGAAGCGGGCCGCGAGCGAGGCGACGCCCCGGCGTTCACCGCTCGGCAGCAGCAACTCGCCCTCTACGAACAGGCGTTCGGCCAGTCCGGGTGTGCGTTCCAGTGCCGCGGCGAACCTGTCGATCTCGGCCACGTCGATGCCGACCCCGATGATGCTCATGCCGAGCAGCCTACGGTCGGTCGCCCGTTCCCAAGCCCGGCCTCCCGCGCCTCGTTAGGGTGACCCAGCCGCGCGGCGCCTCCCGCCGGGCAGGCCCTCACGCTTCTCTGAGCGCATGATCAGCGGACGTATCGCAAGCCGGAGCATCGCTGTGTTGCTCGCCGGCGCCACCCTGCTGCCCGTCGGCAGCGCCTCGGCCGACCCCGAACCCCCGGCCTCCGGGCCGGAGGCCGAACTCGTGCCGGGCGTACCCCACCTGCTCCAGCTCTGGCCGACCGACACGCCCGACCAGGCACTGCCCCCGGAGGTGTACACGCCCACCCCCGAGGAGAACGCCGTCGAGCCGAAGGACGCGCCCGACGAGACGAACGACCTCGTGGAGTACATCCCTCCGATGGACGCCCTCGAGGGCGTGAAGTGCAGCCAGGAGACGGGACCGCATCAGCGGCAGGTCGAGCGGTGGCTGAAGCGGGAGGTGGACGGGGAGCAGTCGCCCGCCGACTGCCGGGCCATCCGCGCCTTCCAGATCAAGAACAAGATCAAGCCCGCCATCGGGTTCGCCGGACCCGTGACGTGGGCCACCATGCAGCTGGTCGCCGCCCGCAAGAACCCCAATGCCGCCAAGAAGTGCCCGGTACGGACGTACCGGATCGCCTGTGTCGACCTCGACCGGCAGCTGGCCTGGGTGCAGAAGGGCAAGAAGGTCGTGTTCGGGCCCGTGCCCGTCAGGAGCGGGCGCAAGGGGTACGAGACGCGGGTCGGGGCGCACCGCATCTACTGGCGGCACAAGAACCACGTGTCGAGCCTCTACAACAGCCCCATGCCCTACTCCCAGTTCTTCAGCGGCGGCCAGGCCTTCCACGGCGTCTACGGCAACATCTTCACCGCCGTCGGCTCCATGGGCTGCGTCAATCTGCGCCTGGACGAGGCCAGGAAGCTGTGGAGGGTGCTGAAGAACAACGACCAGGTGTACGTGTGGGGGCACCGGCAGGAGGCGTAGCCCGCCGGCGCGGGACAAGTGGCCAGGGGCGCGGGTCCCGGCTCGGCGGCGTTGTCGTACCCCTCTGAGACACTGGGGGCGCCATGACAGAAACAGCAGCCCTGCGGACCGCCCCCCTGCGCGCCCGCGCCGAGATCGATCTGGCCGCCCTGCGGGCCAACGTGCAAGCCCTGCGCGCCCACGCGCCGGGCGCGGCCCTGATGGCCGTCGTGAAGTCGGACGCATACGGCCACGGGGCCGTACGGTGCGCCCGCGAGGCCGTGGCGGCGGGCGCCGGCTGGCTGGGCACGGCCACGCCCGAGGAGGCCCTCGTGCTGCGGGCCGCCGGGGTGACCGGCGTACGGATGATGTGCTGGCTGTGGACACCGGGCGGCCCCTGGCGCGAGGCCATCGAGGCCGACCTGGACGTCTCCGTCAGCGGGATGTGGGCCCTGCGCGAGGTCACCGCCGCCGCCCGGCAGGCCGGCGCACCCGCGCGCGTGCAGCTCAAGGCCGACACCGGGCTCGGACGGGGCGGCTGCCAGCCCGGTGACGACTGGACCGAGCTGGTGCGAGAGGCCCTGCGGGCCGAGGCCGACGGGCTGATCCGGATCACCGGGCTCTGGTCGCACTTCGCCTGCGCCGACGAGCCCGGGCATCCGTCCATCGCCGCCCAGCTCGCCCTCTTCCGCGAGATGGTGGCGTACGCGGAAGCACAGGGCGCGCGGCCCGAGGTGCGGCACATCGCCAACTCGCCCGCCACGCTCACCCTCCCCGAGAGCCACTTCGACCTGGTGCGGACCGGGATCGCCACCTACGGCATCTCGCCCAGCCCCGAGCTGGGCAGCCCCGCCGACTTCGGGCTGCGGCCCGTGATGACCCTCTCGGCGTCCCTCGCACTGGTGAAACACGTCCCGGGCGGTCACGGCGTCAGCTACGGCCATCACTACGTCACCCCGGGCGAGACCACCCTCGGCCTCGTCCCCCTCGGCTACGCCGACGGCATCCCGCGGCACGCCTCCGGCGCCGGGCCCGTCCTGGTCGGCGGCAAGTGGCGGACGGTGGCGGGGCGGATCGCGATGGACCAGTTCGTCGTCGACCTGGGTGGGGACGAGCCGACGGCGGGCGCGCAAGCAGTGCTGTTCGGGCCCGGTGACCGCGGTGAACCCACCGCCGAGGACTGGGCGCAGGCCGCGGGGACCATCGCCTACGAAATCGTCACGCGGATCGGAACGCGCGTTCCACGCGTCTATAGGAATGCGTCCATGTGATGCGTCTTCGTGATGCGGCTATGTGACGCGGGCAATGTGATGCGTCCATCCGAATGCGGTTATGTGAATGAGGAACGAGGCGGGTAACCCGTAGCGGTACACCCGCAACACTCGGCACCCACGTCACAACGACACACGGGGCACGACCCAGCGAAGAGGAGCGGTACGTGAGCGAGAGCAGCGCGGAGGCCGTCGCGGCCGTCGCCTCCGCCACGGGGGCGGCCGCGAACTGGCGCAGGGCGACCGGGTTCGCCGGCGCCGCGATAGGCGTGATCGCGGCCGGCGCTGCCGCCGGCGTCGCCATAGAGCGGATGACCGTGGGCCGCGGCATGCGCCAGAAGGCACGGCTCGCCCTCGACTCGGCGGGACCGTACGGCTCGCTGCGCGGCATGCCCGGCAAGGCGTACGCCGACGACGGCACCGAGCTGTACTACGAGGTCGACGACGTCGACCCCGAGGCCGCACCCGCCCTCACCCCGCGCCGGCGACGGCTCTTCGGGCGCAAGGCACCCGCCCCCGTCACCGTCGTCTTCAGCCATGGCTACTGCCTCAGCCAGGACTCCTGGCACTTCCAGCGCGCCGCGCTCAGGGGCGTCGTGCGCACCGTGCACTGGGACCAGCGCAGCCACGGCCGGTCCGGGCGCGGCGTCGCCCAGACGGAGGAGGGCAAGCACGTCGACATCGAGCAGCTGGGGCGCGACCTCAAGGCCGTCATCGACGCGGCCGCGCCCGAGGGGCCGCTCGTGCTGGTCGGACACTCCATGGGCGGGATGACGGTCATGGCGCTGGCCGACCAGTTCCCGGAGCTGATCCGGGACCGGGTCGTCGCCACCGCCTTCGTGGGCACGTCCTCCGGGCGGCTCGGCGAGGTCAACTTCGGGTTGCCCGTCGCCGGAGTGAATGCGGTCCGCCGGATCCTGCCGGGCGTGCTCAAGGCGCTGGGGCAGCGGGCCGAGCTGGTGGAGAAGGGGCGCCGCGCCACGGCCGAACTGTTCGCCGGGATCATCAAGCGGTACTCGTTCTCGTCCAGGGACGTCGACCCGGCCGTCGCCCGGTTCGCCGAGCGGATGATCGAGGGGACGCCGATCGACGTGGTCGCGGAGTTCTACCCGGCTTTCGCCGACCACGACAAGACCGAGGCGCTCGGGCTCTTCACGGAGATGCCGGTGCTGGTCCTGGCCGGCGTGGGCGACCTCGTCACGCCCAGCGAGCACAGCGAGGCGATCGCCGACCTGCTGCCGGACGCCGAACTGGTCCTCGTGCCGGACGCCGGGCACCTGGTGATGCTGGAGCACCCGGAAGTGGTCACCGACCGTATGGCCGACCTGCTCACCCGCGCGGGTGCCGTGCCCGCAGGGGCTACCGTAAGTGGCTATGGAAGCACCAGCAGCACCGCACAACGCGGGTGACCTCGACCTGACCGTCACTTCTCCCGAGCAGATGCGGGAGCTGGGACGGCGGCTCGCCAAACTGCTGCGCGCCGGTGATCTCGTGATGCTCAGCGGGGAGCTCGGCGCAGGCAAGACGACGCTGACCCGGGGGCTCGGCGAGGGGCTGGGGGTCAGGGGCGCGGTCACGTCCCCGACCTTCGTGATCGCCCGCGTCCATCCCTCCCTCGGCGAGGGCCCGCCGCTCGTCCACGTCGACGCCTACCGGCTGTCCGGCGGCCTGGACGACATGCAGGACCTCGACCTCGACGTCTCACTGCCCGAGTCGGTGATCGTCGTGGAGTGGGGCGAGGGCAAGGTCGAGGAGCTGACCGACGAACGGCTGCAGCTCGTGATCCACCGGGCCGTCGGCGACACGACGGACGAGGTACGGCACGTCACGGTGACGGGGCTGGGCGAGCGCTGGGCTCAGGTGGATCTGAGCGTGCTGTCGGCCTGAGCGTGCCGCGGGTCTGAGCGTGCCGTGGGCCTCAGTGGGACCGGGGCCGCTCGGGCCTGATGAACATTCCGACAAGACGTCGGCAAGATATTGCGTTTGCGGTCTTGTGCGTGGTCACATGGTATCCAGTCCGTGGTTAGGTCTACCTAACCACGTCCGCCCCCGGCCCCAGGAGGCGTCCATGTCGGCATCCGAGAACAAGGCGCAGAGCGAGGCGCGGCCATGGCCGTCCGTGCCGGTCGCCGGGGTGTCCATGCGCGATCTGCTGGCGGCCGGTGCCGCTGCGAACGTGATCTCCACCCCGCCGCGTCTCCCCGACCCGGAGACGGCCCGCGAGCGGGCCGGGCACGGGCACCGCGACGCCGCTTAGCCGATCACGGCTACGGGCGGGGCTAGCGGATCACGACAACCGTTCGGCCGATCGTCGCGAAGTCCCACATCGCGTTGCCGTCGGCCCGGGACTCGCGGATGCCGCCCGTCTTCAGCGTCGGGGCGGGCTGCGGTGTCGGGCTGTCGACGAGGGTGCTGAAGCCGATCGTGACGTCGTCCACGCTGGCGAAGCGGACGACGTGCTGCACGGGGAGGCCGTCGGTGCCGGTGACCGCGTTGGAGCGGGAGGTGACGGTGTAGGTGCCCGGAGCCGGGTCGACCGATCCGGGGGTCACGCGGAACGTGCGCTTGACCTTCTCCGCCGCGTCGACCAGCCACACCCGGTCGTCGTCCACGGAGTACACGACCCGTTGCCCCGCACCGGATCCGGCGGGCAGCGCCCGGGGGTCCTTCCCGTCGCGCGGCGCCTTGGAGGTACTCACCCCGGGCATGCTGTCGGCGACCGGTCTGCCCAGGTCGGCCGGGACGTTCGAGTAGGCCTGGAAGGCGAGGAAGCCGACGGTCGTGAGGGCAGCCGCGGTCAGCCCCGCCACGATTGAGGAGCTGCTGCCTGCCACTCGCCACCTCAGCGTTCGCTTCGTACCCGGTGATCGATCCCGACCGTAGCAGTCGTCAAGCGGCCGACCGGGACGGCGCTTCCCGGGGCGCGGGCGCCGTAGGCTGTTTGCGTGCTCTTGCTCGCTCTGGATACCGCCACCCCCGCCATCACCGTCGCGCTGCACGACGGTACGGACGTCATCGCCTCGTCGAGCCAGGTGGACGCGCGCCGACACGGTGAGCTGCTGCTGCCGGCCGTCGACCGGGTCCTCGCCGAGGCCGGTGTGAAGCTCGACGCCGTCACCGGTGTCGTCGTAGGCATCGGACCCGGCCCGTACACCGGGCTGCGCGTCGGCCTGATGACCGCCGACACCTTCGGGCTCGTCCTCGGCGTCCCCGTGCACGGTGTGTGCACGCTGGACGGCCTCGCGTACGCCGCCGACATCGAGAAGGGCCCCTTCGTCGTCGCGACGGACGCCCGGCGCAAGGAGGTCTACTGGGCGCGGTACGCCGACTCCCGCACGCGGCTGACCGACCCGGCCGTGGACCGTCCCGCCGACATCGCCGACCAGGTCGCCGGGCTGCCCGCCGTCGGTGCGGGCGCGCTGCTGTACCCCGACACGTTCCCCAGCACCCACGAGCCCGAGCATGTGTCGGCGGCGGCCCTCGCGGCGCTGGCCGCCGAGAGGCTGGCGGCGGGCGAGGAACTTCCCGCTCCCCGGCCGCTGTACCTGCGCCGGCCCGACGCCCAGGTCCCCAAGAACTACAAGGTGGTCACCCCCAAGTGACCGAACCCGTGACGCCAACTCCCGCCGCTGCCGCCGGCTCCGCGATGCGCGAGATGCGCTGGTGGGACATCGACGCCGTACTGGGCCTGGAGAAGGAGCTGTTCCCCGAGGACGCCTGGTCCCGGGGCATGTTCTGGTCCGAGCTGGCCCACTCGCGCGGGCCCGGGGCGACACGGCGTTACGTCGTCGCCGAGAACGGCGAACGGCTCGTCGGATACGCCGGTCTCGCCTCCGCCGGAGAACTGGCCGACGTCCAGACCATCGCCGTCGCCCGCGACCACTGGGGGACGGGGCTCGGCGGCCGTCTCCTCACGGAACTGCTGCGGGCCGCGAGCGACTTCGAGTGCGCCGAAGTGATGCTGGAGTGCCGCGTGGACAACGTCCGCGCGCAGAAGCTCTACGAGCGCTACGGCTTCGAGGCCATCGGCTTCAGGCGCGGCTACTACCAGCCGGGGAACGTGGACGCCCTGGTGATGAAACTGACCGACCCTGCAAACTCCGTACAAGGAACCGAGATCAATGGCTGACTCGCGGGACGAACCCCTAGTACTCGGCATCGAGACCTCCTGCGACGAGACCGGCGTCGGCATCGTCCGCGGTACCACCCTGCTCGCCGACGCCATCGCCTCCAGCGTCGACGAGCACGCCCGCTTCGGCGGCGTCGTGCCGGAGGTCGCCTCCCGGGCGCACCTGGAGGCGATGGTCCCGACCATCGACCGCGCGTTGAAGGAGGCGGGCGTGAGCGCCCGTGACCTGGACGGCATTGCGGTGACGGCCGGTCCGGGCCTGGCGGGCGCGCTGCTGGTCGGCGTATCGGCGGCGAAGGCGTACGCCTACGCGCTGGGCAAGCCGCTCTACGGCGTCAACCACCTCGCCTCCCACATCTGCGTGGACCAGCTGGAGCACGGGGCGCTGCCGGAGCCGACGATGGCGCTGCTGGTGAGCGGCGGCCATTCGTCGCTCCTGCTGTCGTCGGACATCACCTCCGACGTCCGCCCGATGGGCGCCACGATCGACGACGCGGCGGGTGAGGCCTTCGACAAGATCGCCCGTGTGCTGAACCTGGGCTTCCCGGGCGGCCCGGTCATCGACCGGTACGCGCGCGAGGGCGACCCGGAGGCGATCGCGTTCCCGCGCGGTCTGACCGGGCCGCGCGATGCGGCGTACGACTTCTCCTTCTCCGGCCTCAAGACGGCGGTGGCCCGCTGGATCGAGGCCAAGCGGGCGGCGGGCGAGGAGGTGCCGGTGCGCGACGTCGCGGCCTCCTTCCAGGAGGCGGTCGTCGACGTGCTGACCCGCAAGGCCGTCCGCGCCTGCAAGGACGAGGGCGTCGACCACCTGATGATCGGCGGCGGCGTCGCGGCCAACTCCCGCCTGCGGGCCCTCGCCCAGGAGCGCTGCGAGCGGGCCGGCCTCCGGCTGCGGGTGCCCCGGCCGAAGCTGTGCACGGACAACGGGGCGATGGTGGCGGCCCTGGGTGCGGAGATGGTGGCCCGAAACCGGCCGGCGTCCAGCTGGGACCTGTCGGCGGACTCCTCTCTGCCGGTGACGGACCCTCATGTGCCGGGCACCGGCCACTCTCACGACCATGTGCACGAGGTCAGCAAGGAGAACCTGTACTCGTGACGGTCGCCCTGATGTGGGAGGCGCGAGCGGTTGCGGGGCGGGGCGAGGAACTGCTCGCGTGGGCCCGTGCGCAGGAGTGGGTTGTACGGCCGCTGCGCCGGGAGGTCTTTCGGGCGGAGGACGATCGAGTGCTCGTCATCACGTGGTGGGACGCGGCGTACGACGCGGAGCTTCCCGAACTGCCTGAACCGGATGGGGAGTTGGTGACCCGGGCGGTGCACCGGTGGCGGTTCGAGTCGGTGGACACCTTGCCCGGCCCGGTGTGAGTCCGGCGGGGGTCCGGCGCCGCGCCCGCGTCACCCCGGTCCCGACACCTCCGCCTCGCACCGCAGCCGCCGCCCCGCCCCGGGCTCCCGTACAGGCCCGGTCAGGTGTACTCGCGCCGTATGCCGTACGTCCGCGCTCGACGCGGCCAACCGCAGTTCCAGAACCCCCGGTTCGACGATCCGGCGCCCCGAACGGTCCGTGAAGGACGACAGGTCCGCGTGGAAGCGGAAGGTCACCCGGCTCGCCTCACCCACCCCCAGCTCGACGCGCTGGTAGCCGATCAGCCGCACATCCGGCCGAGTCACCGACGCCACCGGATCGTGCAGATACAGCTGGACCACCTCCGCGCCCGCCCGGTCGCCGGTGTTGCGGACCGTCACCGACACCTCGTGGGAACCGTCCGTGCCGATCTCCGCCACGTCGTCCCCGCCCGTCAAGTCGCCCCATGTGAACGACGTGTACGACCCCCCGTGCCCGAACGCGTACAGCGGCGTCGGATCCAGATTGCTCACCTCTCCCGCCAGCCCCAACGGCGGCTGGAGGTAGGTCCACGGCTGCCCGCCCGGCACCCGCGGCACGCTCACCGGCAACCGTCCCGACGGATTCACCCGCCCCGACAGCACCCCCGCCACCGCCGGCCCGCCCTCCTCCCCGGGGAAGAACGCCTGGACGACCGCCGCCAGCCGCCCCTGCCAACGCCCCAGCGCATAAGGGCGGCCCGTCAGCAGGACCAGCACCACCGGGACGCCCGTCGCCACCAGCGCGTCCAGCAGCCCGCCCTGCGCCCCCGGCAGTCGCAGGTCCGTCGCATCGCAGCCCTCGCCGGACGTGCCCCGCCCGAACAGGCCGGCCCGGTCGCCCAGCACCGCCAGGCAGACGTCCGCCTCCGACGCCCGCGCCACCGCCTCCTCGAAGCCCGCCGTGTCCGGGTCGGAGACCCCGCACCCCTGCGCGAACGTCACTTTGGCGGCGGGGAGTTCGGCGCGCAGGGCCGCAAGGACGGTCGGGATCTCGATGCCCATCGGCACCTCGGGGTGGTGCGTGAGGACGTGGGACGGGAAGGAGTAGCAGCCCAGCATCGCCAGCGCGTCGGCCGCGCGAGGGCCCACGACCGCGATACGGGCGTCGGGGGAGAGGGGAAGAGCGCCGTCCGGGTTGTCCAGGAGTACCACCGACTCCTCGGCCACGCGCCGGGCCAGGGCGCGGTTCCCCGGTGAGTCCAGCTCCAGGCGCGCCGACGTCGGCTCCGGCGTCCAGTCCTCGTCCAGCAGGCCCAACTCGCACTTCTGGAGCAGGACGCGACGGGCCGCCCGGTCCACCAGTTCCTCCGGGATCCCGCCCGACCGGACGGCCTCCAGAAGGGGTTTCCCGTAGCACTTCACGGTGGGCAGTTCCACGTCGATGCCCGCTGCCAGCGCCGCGTGCGCCGCCTCCGCCGCACTGCCCGCCACCCGGTGCAACGTCTCCAGGAAACCGATGCCGAAGTAGTCGGCGACCACCGTGCCCGTGAAACCCCATTGCTCGCGGAGCAGTTCGGTCAGCAAGGCCGGGTCCGCCGACGCCGGCACCCCGTCCGTCTCGTTGTAGGCCGCCATCACCGACCGCGCGCCGCCCTCGCGCAGCGCCATCTCGAAGGGCGGGAGTGTCACGTCCGCGAACTCGCGGATGCCCGCCCGTACGGGTGCGAGGTTGCGGGCCCCCGCCGAGGACGCGTACCCGGCGAAGTGCTTGAGCGTCGCGATCACGCCGGCCGACTCCAGGCCCCGGACGTAGGCCGTGCCGATCGTGCCGGTCAGGTACGGGTCCTCGCCGATGGTCTCCTCGACGCGGCCCCAGCGCGGATCGCGTACGACGTCCAGGACGGGTGCCAGCCCCTGGTGGACGCCGGCCGAGCGCAGGTCCTGGCCGATGCGGGTGGCCATCTCCTCGATGAGCGGGGGATCGAAGGTGGCTCCCCAGGCGAGCGGTACGGGGTAGGCCGTGGCCTGCCAGGCCGTGAAGCCCGCGAGGCACTCCTCGTGGGCCACCGCCGGGATGCCGAAGCGGCCCGCCTCGGCGATACGGCGCTGGGCGCGGGCCAGTGCCTGCGCGGCCGGCGCCGGGTCCACGGGGGCGGTGCCGAAGGAGCGGGTGAGCTGGCCGAGGCCGTGGGTGATCAGGTCGGCCCAGTCGTAGTCGGCGGTCATGTCGTGCTGGTGCGGGGCGACTCCCTCGGTCCGAGCCTCGCCGTCCGTGGCGGCGCCCACCCACACGCCGTACAGCTGGGCGGTCTTCTCCTCCAGGGTCATCCGGGAGAGAAGGTCGTCGACGCGGGTTGCGGCGGGCAGGGCGGGGTCGCGCCAGGGGGCGGTGGTCATGAAACTCCTGTCCGGGCGGTGGTCATGGAACTCCTGGCCGGGCGGCGGCTGGGAGGTTCTCTCATGAGCCTCGCGCGAATGTTTCGTTGTTCGCCTCGAATGTTCCGGGAACCTAGGCGCGGTGAGAAGGGTTCGTCAAGTGGTCGCGCAGGGATACGATCGCCGCCATGACACCCTCGGAGCCCGCCGAAACCCGGACCACAACGCGTGAAACCCGGACGACACCACCGTCGACCGGCCGGTCCACGCAGACCGCGACGCTCGCCGAGATCGCCCGCGAGGCCGGCGTCTCCGCACCGACAGTTTCGAAGGTCCTCAACGGACGCGCCGACGTCGCCCCGGCCACCCGCACCCGCGTCGAGGAACTCCTGCGCGCCCACGGCTACCGCCGGCGGCGGGCCGAGGCCAGCCGCTCGCCCCTGATCGACCTGGTCTTCCACGAGCTGGAGAGCGCGTGGGCGATGGAGGTCATCCGGGGCGTGGAGAACGTCGCCCGCGATGCGGGACTGAGTGTCGTTCTGAGCGAGAGCGCCGGGCGGCTGACCCCGGGCAGGACATGGGCCGACCAGGTCGCCGCCCGGCGCCCGCACGGCGTGATCCTCGTGCTGTCCGGGCTCGACGAGTCCCAGCGCGCCCTGCTGACCAGCCGTTCGATCCCGTTCGTGGTGATGGACCCGGCGGGCGACCCGGGCGCGGACGTGCCGTCCATCGGGGCGACCAACTGGCAGGGCGGACTTGCCGCCACCCGGCATCTGGTCGAGCTCGGGCACCGCAGGATCGGCGCGATCACCGGGCCGTCCCGCATGATGTGCAGCCGTGCCCGCATCGACGGCTACCGCGCCGCCCTGGAGACGGCCGGGCTCCCGGTCGAGCCGGATCTGATCCGGCCCGGCGACTTCCACCACGAGACCGGCTACCGGCAGGGCCTGGAGCTGCTGCGCCGCCCGGACCGGCCGACCGCCGTGTTCGCCGGCAACGACCTCCAGGCCCTCGGGCTGTACGAGGCCGCGCGGGAGCTGGGGCTGCGGATTCCGGAGGACCTCAGCGTGGTCGGCTTCGACGATCTGCCGATCGCACGCTGGGTGGGGCCGCCGCTGACGACCGTACGGCAGCCGCTCACGGAGATGGCGGAGGCGGCGGCGAAGCTGGTCCTCGACCTCGCGCGCGAGGAGGGGGCGCCGGCGGCGACGCGGGTGGAGCTGGCGACGAGCCTGGTGGTGCGCAGCAGCACGGGGGAGCCGCCGGCGGCTTAGCCCCACCCCGCGTCGAAGTCAGTCGGTTGTTCGACCGAAACTTTCGGAAGCGCCTCGACGGGGCTCCTGGAAGTCTGAGAATTTCCGAAGAAAAGGCGCTCTGCCGCTCCTGCCCGTAATAATTCGGACGTACGTTCCTGGCTGTGACGGGACTTGGGGCGAACGGGCGTGCAGCGGACGGGGACTTCGGCGGACGGGCGGGCCGGCGGGCGACGGCGCTGAAGGCGGCCGGACTCGTCTTCGCGGGCGCCCTGGCGCTGGGCGCGGCTGCCGTGGGTTGGGCCTACTGGCACCTGAACCACAACATCAAGAGCGTCGACATCGACAGCGCCCTCGGCGACGACCGCCCCCTGAGCGGCCGGTCCACACCGGTCCCGTCGGCCTCCGCCTCCGCGCTGCCCACCGGATCCCTGAACATCCTCGTCCTGGGTTCCGACTCGCGCACCGGCGAGGAGAACCGGAAGCTGGGCGGCGGCAGCAGCACCGGCGCCCGCTCGGACACGGCGATGGTGGTGCACATAGACGCCGGCCGCACCGGGGCGACCGTCGTCAGCATCCCGCGCGACACCCTGGTCACCCGCCCGTCCTGCCCGCTGCCGTCGGGCGGTTCGACGGAGGTGGCGTACGGCACGATGTTCAACAGCGCGTACGCGCTCGGCGGCCCCGTCTGCGCGGTCAAGACCGTCGAGTCGCTCACGAACGTCCGCATGGACCACTACATCGAGATCGACTTCTCGGGCTTCGCGAAGCTGGTCGACGCGCTGGGCGGCGTCACCGTCACGACGGACGAGGACATCGACGACGAGGACAGCCACCTGATCCTCGAGGCTGGCACGCATCACCTGGACGGCACCCGGGCGTTGGCCCTCGCCCGCACCCGGCACGGCATAGGCGACGGCAGCGACCTCGGCCGCATAGGCCTGCAACAGAAGCTGGTGACGGCCTTGCTGGACCAGATCTCCGCCACCGACCTCCTCACCGACCCGGCCCGCCTCTACCGGGTCGCCGACGCGGTGACGGGCAGCCTGACGACCGACACGGGCCTGGACTCACTTGGTGAGCTGACGGGCCTGGGGCAGAGCCTGCAGGGGCTGGCGTCGGACACCGTGCGGACCGTGACGATGCCGGTGGTGCCCGCGCCGTCGGACCCCAACCGGGTGGTGGCTCAGGAGCCGGAGGCGGGGGAGCTGTGGGAGTCGTTGCGGTGACGAGAAAAATCTTCGAAGAAATCCGGGGAGCGAGTCGATCCCGGGGTCTCCCGTTCGACGCAGGGGTGAGAGGCCGGGAACAAGGAGTCCACTGCCCCCGCCGACGGCCCGAGCCCGGAGATGATGCAGCGCACCCCGTCGGCGCAGGGCGCCCGCGTGCCCTGGGGCGGCGCTGACGGCTCAAGCGGGCGGCTGCCGACGGGGCCTGACTACGCGGGCCGCCCGACCAGCATCGTCGGCGCCCCCGCCACCCGGGTCAGGAACACGGTCGCCGCGTTCGGCCCCTGAGGCTTGACCTTCTTGCGCAGCTCCTCCGGCTCGACGGCCGACCCGCGCTTCTTCACGGTCAGGATGCCGACCTCGCGCTCCCGCAGCATGGCCTTCAACTTCTTGGCGTTGAAGGGGAGTTGGTCGGTGATCTCGTACGCCGTGGCGTACGGCGTCGGCCGCAGCTCGTCCGCCGTGACGTACGCGATGGTCGCGTCGATCAGTCCGCCGTCCAGCTGCTGGGCCACCTCGGCGACCAGGTGGGCGCGGATGGCGGCGCCGTCCGGCTCGTACAAGTACCGCCCCACCGGCCGGACTCCGGGGTCGGGGAGGCGTCGGGAGAGCAGCGAGCGCGGCCCGGGCAGCAGGGTGGCCCGCACGGCCCCGGGCTCGGTCCCGAACCACAGCACGGCTTCCTTCACGTCGCCGCCGTCCGAGATCCACTCCGCCTCGGCCTCCGCCGGGATCGCCTCGTGCGGGATTCCGGGTGCGATCTTCAGCGCGGCTCGGGGCGCCTTGCGGGCGGTCTCGACGGCCCAGGACAGCGGTGGCGAGTAGGCCTCGGGATCGAAGATCCTCCCGCGGCCGCCCCGTCGGGCGGGGTCGACGAACACGGCGTCGTAGCCGGCGACGTCCACCTCGGTGACATCCGCCTCGCGCACCTCGACCAGGCCGGTGAGGCCCAGGGCCTCCGCATTCTCGCGCGCCGCGGCCGCCGTCACCGGATCGCGGTCCACCGCGAGCACCCGTATCCCGGCCCGCGCCAACGCGATCGCGTCGCCCCCGATCCCGCAGCACAGGTCGGCGACCGAGCCCACCCCCAGCTCCTTCATCCGGTCGGCCCGGTACGCCGCGACACTCGCCCGCGTCGACTGCTCGACGCCGTTCGGTGTGAAGAACATCCGCCCCGCGTCCGCCGCCCCGAATTTCGCCGCCGCCCGCTGCCGCAGCCGGGCCTGTCCGAGCGCCGCCGACACCAGCTCGGCGGGGTGCTCGCGGCGCAGCCGGGTGGCGACGGCGAGTTCGTCGGCGGGGTCGGTGTCGCGTACGGCGTCGAGGAGGGCGCGGCCCTCGGGGGTGAGGAGGGAGAAGAAGGCGGCGAGGTCGGTCACCGGCTCATTGTCCGCCAGCGGGCGCACCGGCCGCTCACTGTGGGCCAGTCGGTGGATGGTCCGTCTCCCGGCGGCGGTGTCGGCCCGGCTTCGGGCCGGGCGCCTGCGAAGATCCCGCACCATGCGACTAGTAGTACAAAATGACAAAAGTAGCCCCAATGGGGCAGCCGTGGGGTGGCGTGGCCGGGCAGCGGGAGGTTCACGCGTCCGCGGCGCAGTCGCCGTGCTCGCCGCCGCCGCCATCGCCGCGGGCTGTGCACCCTCGGGCACAGGCGCATCCGGGCCCGCACATCCCACCCCGAGCCGGCAGCCCCTCAAGGCGCCGCCCCCGGCCACCACCCCGGGCCCGCACGCCGGGAACACCCCCGACACGCACGCCAAGAAGTTCAAGTCGGCGCAGTCCGCCCTCGCCGCCCGAGCCGCCGCCGCGAAACGCTGGGGCCTGTCGAGAATCCCGCTCACGCCCCCGCCCCCACCCGCCACGAAGCCGAGGATCACCACCCGCGAGGGCTTCGAGGTCGACGGACACGAGGCGCTCGGCCTCCCGCCGGTCTTCACGACCGTCCCCACCAAGCAGCGGGTCGTCTTCCTCACCATCGACGACGGCGCCGAGAAGGACCCCGTCTTCCTGCGGATGATGGACGACCTGCAGGTGCCGTACACCGCCTTCCTCAGCGACTACGTGATCAAGGACGACTACGGCTACTTCAAGCGGATGCAGCGCAGTGGCGTCACCCTGAACAACCACACCCTCCACCACCCCTACCTCCCCGCCCTCTCCTACCGCCGTCAGCAGTACGAGATCTGCGGCATGCAGGAGGTCATCGAGGAGCGCTTCGGCAAGCCCGCGCTGCTCTTCCGCCCGCCCTTCGGGAACTACGACAGGGACAGCCTGCGCGCCGCGAAGTCGTGCGGCATCAAGTACGTCCCGCTGTGGAACGAGGAGGTCTTCGTCGACCACTGGGAGTACCGCGAGTGGGACCAGAAGATCCGATCGGGTGACATCGTCCTCACTCACTTCCGGGGCCGCGAGGACTGGAAGGGCACAATGCCCGACATGATCCGCCGGTTCCTGAACAAGGTGACGGCCGAGGGCTACGCGGTGGCCAGGCTGGAGGACTACCTGTGAGGCGGGCGCCGGGGCCGCGGGCCGTGGCGGTCGCGGTCCTGGCTTCCGTCATGCTCGCCGGCTGTGCGCCGTCGGCCGGTCCGGCCGGCCCCGGCGGAGGGAAGCCGGGCGACAGGGCGGCCCACAGCTCACGGCCGACGGACGGCCCGACGCAGACGGCACAGCCGTACCGGCGCTGGGGCCTGACCGCCCCACTCGCCGCGCCACCGCCCCCGCCCGACCGTCGGCTGCGGCTCGGACCGCCCGGCGGCCACCCGCTGCCCGTCGTGCACCGCGCTCCCACCCGCGACAAGGTCGTCTTCCTCACCTACGACGACGGCGCCGAGAAGGACCCGCGCTTCGTCGACATGGTCCGTGAACTACGGCTGCCCGTCAGCATGTTCCTCACCGACAGCGTGGTCGGCCCGGGCTACGGCCACTTCGCGCGCCTGCGCTCGGTGGGCGCGTCGATCCAGAACCACACCCTCGACCACGCCGCCCTGAGCGGTCTGCCGTATGCCGGCCAGCGTGCCGAGATCTGCGGCCAGCAGAACAAGCTCCGCGCCCGCTTCGGCATCCGCCCCCGCCTCTTCCGCCCGCCCTACGGCACGTACGACACCACCACACTCCGTGCCGCGGCCCACTGCGGGGTGATGGCGGTCGTGCTGTGGCGGGCGGCGATGGAGGGCGACGGCGAACTGACGTACGCGCACGGTCCCCGCCGGCTGCGCGCCGGGGACATCGTGTCGGTCCCCTCGGGCGAGCCGGCCGGGCTGACGCTGAGAGAGCGCACGACGAGGCTGCTCCGGGAGATCCAGGGGCGGGGGCTGACGGTGGGCCGGTTGGAGGACTACATCTGAGGGCCCGGCGCCTGGGGATCCCTTCGGCGCCGGGCCAGGCACATTCAGCCCGTCCGGCGTTTGAGGGCGAGGCCGTTCAGGCCGATGGCGGGGGTCTGGGGACGGCAGCCCCCGGGCGGCCACGGCAACACCGGTCACCGGCAGCGCCGCTCACCGCCGGCGCCAGTCACCCGAACGCGGCTCAGCCAGCGCAGCGAATTAGCAGTCCGCTTGACCGAGTGCTAATCGCGGTCATAGTCTCGGGTCTGGCACTCCCCACTGGAGAGTGCCAACTACGCGACGGGCAGGTCCGGCACCCGCGACGACGGATCCACCTGGTCGCCACCTCAGACAGTTAACCCCGTGAGATCTCCGAAGGGGGAGGTCGGATCGTGACGACCACCAGCTCCAAGGTTGCCATCAAGCCGCTCGAGGACCGCATTGTGGTCCAGCCGCTCGACGCCGAGCAGACCACCGCCTCTGGCCTGGTCATCCCGGACACCGCCAAGGAGAAGCCCCAGGAGGGCGTCGTCCTGGCCGTGGGCCCGGGCCGCTTCGAGAACGGCGAGCGCCTGCCGCTCGACGTCAAGACCGGCGACATCGTGCTGTACAGCAAGTACGGCGGCACCGAGGTGAAGTACAACGGCGAGGAGTACCTCGTCCTCTCGGCTCGCGACGTGCTCGCGATCATCGAGAAGTAATTCACTTCAAGCACTTCTGCTTGTGAGCTGCGCCCCGGGCCCCCGCGACCTTATGAAGCCGGGCGTCCGGGGCGCAGTTCGTTTCACCCACGTTTTCCGAGAGGGCTGAACCGCTCCCATGGCGAAGATCCTGAAGTTCGACGAGGACGCCCGTCGCGCCCTCGAGCGCGGCGTCAACAAGCTGGCCGACACCGTCAAGGTGACCATCGGCCCCAAGGGCCGCAACGTCGTCATCGACAAGAAGTTCGGCGCGCCCACCATCACCAACGACGGCGTCACCATCGCCCGTGAGGTCGAGGTCGAGGACCCGTACGAGAACCTCGGTGCCCAGCTGGTGAAGGAGGTGGCGACCAAGACCAACGACATCGCGGGTGACGGTACGACCACCGCCACCGTGCTCGCCCAGGCGCTCGTGCGCGAGGGCCTGAAGAACGTCGCCGCGGGTGCTTCCCCGGCGCTGCTGAAGAAGGGCATCGACGCGGCCGTGGCCGCGGTCTCCGAGGAGCTCCTCGCGACCGCCCGCCCGATCGACGAGAAGTCCGACATCGCCGCCGTCGCGGGTCTGTCCGCCCAGGACACGCAGGTCGGCGAGCTCATCGCCGAGGCGATGGACAAGGTCGGCAAGGACGGTGTCATCACCGTCGAGGAGTCCAACACCTTCGGTCTGGAGCTGGACTTCACCGAGGGCATGGCCTTCGACAAGGGCTACCTGTCGCCGTACTTCGTGACGGACCAGGAGCGCATGGAGGCCGTCCTCGAGGACCCGTACATCCTCATCAACCAGGGCAAGATCTCCTCCATCGCGGACCTGCTGCCGCTGCTGGAGAAGGTCATCCAGGCCGGTGCCTCCAAGCCGCTGCTGATCATCGCCGAGGACGTCGACGGCGAGGCCCTGTCGACCCTGGTCGTCAACAAGATCCGCGGCACCTTCAACGCGGTCGCCGTCAAGGCCCCCGGCTTCGGTGACCGCCGCAAGGCGATGCTGCAGGACCTGGCGGTCCTCACCGGCGCCACGGTCATCTCCGAGGAGGTCGGCCTCAAGCTCGACCAGGTCGGCCTGGAGGTGCTCGGTTCCGCTCGCCGGATCACCGTCACCAAGGACGACACCACGGTCGTCGACGGCGCCGGCAAGTCCGAGGACGTCACGGGCCGCGTCGCCCAGATCAAGGCCGAGATCGAGAACACCGACTCCGACTGGGACCGCGAGAAGCTCCAGGAGCGCCTCGCGAAGCTGGCCGGCGGCGTGTGCGTGATCAAGGTCGGCGCCGCCACCGAGGTGGAGCTGAAGGAGAAGAAGCACCGTCTGGAGGACGCCATCTCCGCGACCCGCGCCGCGGTCGAGGAGGGCATCGTCTCCGGTGGTGGCTCCGCTCTGGTCCACGCCGTGAAGGTCCTCGAGGGCAACCTCGGCAAGACCGGCGACGAGGCCACCGGTGTCGCGGTCGTCCGCAAGGCCGCCGTCGAGCCGCTGCGCTGGATCGCCGAGAACGCCGGCCTCGAGGGCTACGTCATCACCTCCAAGGTCGCCGAGCTCGACAAGGGCCAGGGCTTCAACGCCGCGACCGGCGAGTACGGCGACCTGGTCAAGGCCGGCGTCATCGACCCGGTCAAGGTCACCCGCTCCGCCCTGGAGAACGCCGCCTCCATCGCCTCCCTGCTTCTCACGACCGAGACCCTGGTCGTCGAGAAGAAGGAAGAGGAGGAGCCGGCGGCCGGTGGCCACAGCCACGGGCACTCCCACTGAGCCCAGCAGCTCACGCGCGCTGAGCCCAGCGGCTCATACGCACGCAGAAGGCCCCGGTCCCGCACTCTCGCGCGGGACCGGGGCCTTCCCCTTCGCGGGCTTCACTCGCCGAGTACCCCCAGTTGTTCCAGGAGACCCGCCCGGTCGTAGAGCCAGCGGCTCTCGCAGATCCTGCCGTCCCGGAACCGCTGCCAGGTCATGCCCTGCATGGACACGTCCTGCCCGGTCGGCGGAATCCCCAGGAAGTCGCCCTTGTGCCGCGCGACCAACGTCCACCGGGTGCACACCTGGTCGTCCTGGGCCATCTGGTCGTCGATCCGGAAGGTGAAGTCGAAGGCGCCCCGCCACCCCGCATACACCTCGCGCATGCCGTCGACGCCCTGCACCGGCCGCGGATACGACGGATCGTGATCCACATAGTCGTCCGTGAGGTGCTCGCCGATCCGCTCCGGCGCCATCCTGCCCATGGCCTCGAAGAAGGCCCGCGCGGCCAGGACGTTCAGCTGCTCGTCGCGCACCACGTCCAGATCGGTGAACGTGGGCGGCTCGTCACAGAGCGCCACCATCTCCTGGAAGATCCGGCCGGTCTCGGGCAGATCGGAGTTCCGCATGGCCTCGTCGTACGACGGAAACTCCACGATCTCGATGAAGTGCGACGCGTCGGACCGGTCCTTCCCGATGACGTCGTGCGTCGCCGTCCGCTTCCCCTTGGTCTGCTCGACCCACCTGTCCATCAGCCGGTTCATGTCGTCGAAACGGCTGGTCCTGCAGTCGATGAGCTGTACGAAGGTCATGACGTCGTGGCCTCCCGGTCGTGCTCGGTGGCTGGACAGCACCATTTTCCCACCGCGAGGGCCCGGGCGCCCGGCGCTCCCCAACGCGCCTACTGCGGCCCGTACTTCCGCCCCGTCCGCGAGCTGATCCCCCCGAGCACCCCCCGCGGCACCAGCTTCGCCGCGCCCAGCAGGACCTTGTAGCGAGGGTCCGGAATCGACACCGCCTTGCCCTTCGCCAGATCGTGGAGTGCCGCCGCCACCAGCTTGTCCGCGTCCAGCCACATCCAGCCCGGGATGTTGTCCGTCCCCATCCCGGCCCGCTCGTGGAACTCGGTCCGCACGAACCCGGGGCACAGCGCCATCAGCCGCACGCCGCTCCCGGCCAGATCCCGTGCCGCTCCCTGCGTGAACTGCACGACCCACGCCTTGGAGGCGCCGTATGTGCCGCGCGGTACGAAGGCCGCCACGGAGGCGACGTTCACGACACCGCCCCGCCCCCGCTCACGCATCGTCTCCGACGCCGCCGACGTCAGGCGCAGTACGGCCTCGCAGTGCACCTTGAGCATCTTCAGCTCGTCGGCCATGGAGACGTCGAGATAGCGGCCCTTGTTGCCGAAGCCGGCGTTGTTGATCAGCAGGTCGACCGGGTTCCTGCGGTCGCCGAGGCGGGCGGTGACCGTCTCGATGCCGGTGTCCTCGGCCAGGTCGGCCGTCAGGACCTCCGCCTCGATGCCGTGCCGGTCGTGCAGTTCGGTCGCCTGCTCCCGCAGCCGCTTGGTGTCCCGGGCCACGAGCACCAGGTTGTGTCCGTCGGCGGCCAGCCGCCGTGCGAAGGCCGCGCCGATGCCCGCGGTCGATCCCGTGATGAGAGCCGTTGTCATGGCGCAAGGTTAGTGACCCGGAGTCTGCGCGTCCGCTCTCTGCACAGGGCCTCCCTGTCGGTGAAGCCCTGGCGAACACCCGGCAGGTGAGCCGCGGTCAGACCCCGTGCTGGGACACGTACTTCCGGGCCGTCGCCAACGACTCCGGATGCAGCGCCGCACCGGCCGCCAGCAGCCGCGGCAGCAGCTTCCGCTCCGTCGTGACCGCCCGGAACTGCAGCGCCACCGTCACGTCGTGATCCGGGCGGTGGATGATCTCCATCGCGTCGCCCGCCCCTATCTCACCCGGCTCGATCACCCGGAGATACGCGCCCGGCGCGGCCTTCGCCGTGAACCGCTTCACCCACTGCGTCTCACCCAGATGGCCCTGAAAGGTACGACAGGGAATCCGGCCGCACGTCACCTCCAGCACCACCTCGGGCCCGATCCGCCAGCGCTCGCCGATCAGCGCACCGGAGACGTCCAGGCCGGACGTCGTGAGGTTCTCCCCGAACACGCCGTTCGCCAGCGACCGCCCCAGCTCGCGCTCCCAGTCGTCGAGGTCCTCGCGCGCGACCGCGTACACGGCCTGGTCGTCGCCGCCGTGGTGCCGCTTCTCGCACACGGCGTCCCCGGCCAGCCCGCTCCCCCCGACGCCCTTCGGCCCGGGCGCCGCCACCCGGACCGGCCCCGCCGCCGGCTGTTTGTCGATGCCGGTCACGCCGTCGGCGTGATCCGTGTACGGCACCGCCTTCGCGCGGCCCAGATTCACAGACAGAAGCTTCATGACGGCACGGTAGGCGACGTAGGTCCAAAGTGTCGACGCATTATTCGGCACGTACTCCAAGGTTCGCTTATGCTCGATTCGTGCTCGAAGCCCGTCACCTCCGCGTCCTGCGCGCCGTCGCCGCCACCGGTTCCTTCTCCGCGGCGGGGCGTGAACTGGGCTGCACCCAGCCCGCCGTCAGCCAGCAGATGAAGGCCCTGGAGGCCTCCGTCGGCACGCCCCTGCTGATCCGCACCGGACGCGAGATGCGGCTGACCCAGGCCGGCGAGGCGCTGGTGCGGCACGCCGCCGGGATCCTGGCGGGACTCACCGCCGCGGAGGAGGAGGTCGCCGCCATCGCCGGGCTGCGGGCCGGCCGGGTGCGGCTCGTCTCCTTCCCCAGCGGCAGCTCCACCCTCGTCCCGACCGCCCTCGCCGCCCTGCGCGCCGCGCACCCCGGCACCCGCGTCTCCCTGGAGGAGGCCGAGCCGCCGAAGTCCGTCGAGCTGTTGCGCGAGGGCGACTGCGACGTGGCCCTCGCCTTCCGCTACGAGGGCGCGGCCCAGGAAGGGGAGTGGGACGACCTCGTCGTACGCCCGCTGCTGACGGACCGTCTCGTGGGCCTCGTACCCGAACGGCACCGGCTCGCGCGCACCGCGTCCGCAGGACCGGTCGCCATCGGGGAGCTCGCGGCCGAGCCCTGGATCGCCGGATGCCCGCGCTGCCGGGGGCAGTTGATCGAGGTGTGCGAGAGCGCCGGCTTCACGCCCCGCATCGACTTCGCCACCGACGACTATCCCGCGGTCGTGGGCCTGGTCGGCGCCGGTCTGGGCGTGGCCGTCCTGCCCCAGCTCGCCGTGGAGTCCGTACGGCCGCGGGGGGCGCGCATGGTGACGCTGGAACCGGCGGTCCGGCGGGAGATCGTCGCGCTCACCCTGCCCGACCTGGCGCAGGTGCCGGCCGTCGCGGCGACGCTGGAACAGCTGGCGCGGGCCGCCGCCCGCTAGCGACGAGAAGAAGGGCACGCATGCGCGTGCCCTTAGGTGGAGAAACGTTCCTTCAGTGATGCGAGCCGGCCTCCCCGCCGGTCGTCGAGGCCGACACCAGCCGGTTGCGCGCCCGCCCCATGAGCTCCTCGCGCTCGTCCTCGGTCAAGCCGCCCCAGACGCCGTACGGTTCCCGCACCGCCAGCGCGTGCGCCGCGCACTGCGCGCGCACCGGGCACCTCATGCAGACCTCCTTGGCCGAGTTCTCTCGAGCGCTCCGAGCCGCACCGCGCTCGCCCTCCGGGTGAAAGAAGAGCGAACTGTCCACCCCGCGACATGCAGCCAGCAGCTGCCAGTCCCACAGGTCCGCGTTCGGTCCGGGAAGGCGGGAGAAATCTGCCATTGCGTGACCCCTTGTAGCCGTTCTGGGCGGATACGGTGTCTACGACCGTACATCTACGATCTAAGAAGATGAAAATATGACTCATTGCGAATCTAGCCCCAAACGCCGTGAAACGGGAAGAAAAAGGGCTGAATGGGGCATGGGTTGTGATGAAACATTGAGGGTCCGTCGTGCATGTCTGCCCCGTGTCCGCCCCCTCACGTAGAGTGCCGAAGACGGCACATGCCCCCGTAACTCTTTCGAGTGACCGTCGTTGAGAGGGCGGAGGCGGTTGAAGGAACAAGCGCTCGGGCACGCGTCCGAGGCGGTCGACCGCACAGGTGACGATTTCGTACCAGCCTGGAGGCTCAAGGTGACGTGCATCAGCTGCGGAGGGCGGCCATGACATCCGTCCTCGTCTGCGACGACTCCCCGCTTGCCCGAGAGGCGCTTCGCCGCGCGGTCGCGACCGTGCCCGGCGTCGAGCGCGTGACGACGGCGGCCAACGGCGAGGAAGTCCTCCGCCGCTGGGGCGCCGACCGCTCGGACCTGATCCTGATGGACGTACGCATGCCCGGTCTGGGCGGCGTCGAGACCGTGCGGCGGCTGCTGTCCGCCGACCCCGGTGCGCGCATCATCATGCTCACGGTCGCCGAGGACCTGGACGGCGTGGCGCTCGCCGTCGCCGCCGGTGCCCGCGGCTATCTGCACAAGGACGCCTCGCGCGCGGAGTTGCGCGCCACGGTGACGCAGGCGCTGGCCGACCCCACATGGCGGCTCGCCCCGCGGCGGCTGCGGTCCGCCGAGATGGGTGCGGCGCCGACGCTCACGGCGCGTGAGATCCAGGTGCTCGAGGGTATGAGCCATGGTCGTTCCAACGCGGAGATCGGTCGGGAGCTGTTCCTGTCCGAGGACACCGTGAAGACGCACGCCCGGCGGCTGTTCAAGAAGCTCGGTGCGTCGGACCGGGCGCACGCCGTGGCGCTCGGATTCCGGTGGGGTCTGGTTCGCTGAGAACTCGGTCCTGCGGCCCGTTGCTGTGTGCGGGTCGTTTGTGGCTGGCCGCGCCCACGCGGCGGAGCCGCATGATGTCGCGGCCCGCGCCCCTTTGGGGGCGCGGTTGCGAGGCCGGTCAAGGGGTCCTGTCGGCGCCCGGTGCTCGTTTCGCCGCGGATGCCGCATCCTTGAGAATGTGGAGTCTCTCGGGGACGAGTCGGTCGAGCGGAAGGGGAGGGCGCAGGGGATGAGTTCTGCCGCACCTGCTCATAACGCTTCGGTGCACAACGTCGGACACGATGCCACGGACCAAACGGCCGCAAGGCACCATGGACCGATGCGTGAGGACGAGGCGGCTTATGCCCACGGGGCGATCGGAGCACTCGTCCATCGCGCCGTGGACGGGGACGAGCAGGCCACGCACGATCTGCTCGCGCACGTCCACCCCCTGGCCCTGCGCTACTGCCGCACCAGGCTGTCCCGTCTGCCTGGCGACGCCCGTCACTTCGTCGAGGACCTCGCCCAGGAGGTCTGCGTCGCCGTTCTCCTGGCGCTGCCGCGCTACAAGGACACCGGCCGCCCCTTCGAGGCGTTCGTCTTCGCCATCGCCGCGCACAAGGTCGCGGACCTGCAGCGGGCGGCGATGCGGCACCCGGGTTCCACGGCGGTCCCGTCCGACGAGATGCCGGAACGCCCGGACGACTCCCTCGGCCCGGAGGAGCGGGCGCTGCTCAGCAGCGACGCCGAGTGGGCCAAGAAACTGCTGGCCAACCTGCCCGAGAACCAGCGGGAGCTTTTGCTGCTGAGGATCGCGGTGGGGTTGACCGCGGAAGAGACGGGTCAGATGTTGGGAATGTCACCCGGCGCCGTCCGGGTGGCCCAGCACAGGGCGCTGAGCAGGTTGCGCGCGCTGGCCGAGCAGTAGTGCTCCGTCAGTGCTCCCTTGAGTGCGCCCCCAAATGAACAGGCCTCACTCCGGTTCCGTACGAACATACGAAGCCCGAGGTCGGCCGCAACCGTGGAATTTGCGCTCCATGCTTCCCGTTAGCATGGACATCCGCACCGATCAAGGCCATTTGGGGAAGGTGTCATGACTGCCAACGTCGACGGAGTGCCCGGTAAATTCGCAACCCTCGGGCTGACCTACGACGACGTGCTGCTGCTGCCGGGTGCATCCGAGGTGCTCCCCAACGCGGTCGACACCTCGTCCCGTATCTCCCGCAATGTCCGTGTGAACATCCCGCTGCTCTCGGCGGCCATGGACAAGGTGACCGAGTCCCGCATGGCGATCGCCATGGCCCGCCTGGGCGGCGTCGGCGTGCTGCACCGCAACCTGTCCGTCGAGGACCAGGTCAACCAGGTCGACCTGGTGAAGCGGTCCGAGTCCGGCATGGTCACCGACCCGATCACGGTGCACCCCGAGGCGACCCTCGCCGAGGCCGACGCCCTGTGCGCCAAGTTCCGCATCAGCGGTGTCCCGGTCACCGACCCGGCCGGCAAGCTGCTCGGCATCGTCACCAACCGCGACATGGCCTTCGAGACGGAGCGCGGTCGTCAGGTGCGCGAGGTCATGACGCCGATGCCGCTGGTCACCGGCCATGTCGGCATCTCCGGCAGCGACGCGATGGAGCTGCTGCGCCGCCACAAGATCGAGAAGCTTCCCCTGATCGACGAGGCGGGCGTCCTCAAGGGCCTCATCACGGTCAAGGACTTCGTCAAGGCCGAGAAGTACCCCAACGCCGCCAAGGACGCCGAGGGCCGACTCCTCGTCGGGGCCGCCGTCGGCGCCAGCCCCGAGGCCCTGGAGCGCGCCCAGGCACTCGCCGGGGCCGGTGTGGACTTCCTGGTCGTCGACACCTCGCACGGCCACAACAGCAACGCCCTCAGCTGGATGTCGAAGATCAAGTCGAGCGTGAACGTCGACGTGATCGGCGGCAACGTCGCCACCCGCGACGGCGCGCAGGCGCTGATCGACGCCGGTGTGGACGGCATCAAGGTCGGCGTCGGACCAGGCTCCATCTGCACCACCCGCGTGGTCGCCGGCATCGGCGTCCCGCAGGTCACCGCCATCTACGAGGCCTCCCTGGCCGCGCGCCCCGCGGGTATCCCGCTGATCGGCGACGGCGGCCTGCAGTACTCCGGTGACATCGGCAAGGCGCTCGCCGCCGGCGCCGACACCGTGATGCTGGGCTCGCTGCTGGCGGGCTGCGAGGAGTCCCCGGGCGAGCTGCTGTTCATCAACGGCAAGCAGTTCAAGTCGTACCGCGGCATGGGCTCCCTGGGTGCCATGCAGTCCCGTGGCCAGGGCAGGTCGTACTCCAAGGACCGCTACTTCCAGGCCGAGGTGGCCTCCGACGACAAGCTCGTGCCCGAGGGCATCGAGGGCCAGGTGCCCTACCGCGGTCCGCTGGCCAACGTGCTGCACCAGCTCGTCGGCGGTCTGCGCCAGACCATGGGCTATGTGGGCGCCGCCACCATCGAGGAGATGGAATCCAAGGGCCGGTTCGTGCGGATCACCTCCGCCGGCCTCAAGGAGAGCCACCCGCACGACATCCAGATGACGGTCGAGGCGCCGAACTACAGCCGCAGCAAGTAGTCGGCAGACTCCTTCGAGGGCGGTCCCGGTGCACCGGGACCGCCCTTGTCGTACCCGTCGGCGATACTGGAAGACGCTGAACGCAACAGGGAAAGGCCACAGACGTGACTGAGATCGAGATCGGGCGCGGCAAGCGCGGGCGCAGGGCGTACGCCTTCGACGACATCGCCGTCGTCCCCAGCCGCCGTACGCGGGACCCGAAGGAGGTCTCGATCGCCTGGCAGATCGACGCCTACCGCTTCGAGCTGCCCTTCCTGGCCGCCCCCATGGACTCGGTCGTCTCCCCGGCCACCGCGATCCGCATCGGCGAGCTCGGCGGCCTCGGCGTGCTGAACCTCGAAGGCCTGTGGACGCGGTACGAGGACCCGCAGCCGCTGCTCGACGAGATCGCCGGGCTGCCCACCGAGGCCGCCACGCGCCGCCTCCAGGAGATCTACGCCGCTCCCATCAAGGAAGAGCTGATCGGGCAGCGCATCAAGGAGGTGCGCGACGCGGGCGTGGTCACGGCCGCCGCGCTCTCCCCGCAGCGCACCGCCCAGTTCTCCAAGGCGGTCGTCGACGCGGGCGTGGACATCTTCGTCATCCGCGGCACGACGGTCTCGGCGGAGCACGTCTCCGGTTCGCACGAGCCGCTCAACCTGAAGCAGTTCATCTACGAGCTCGACGTCCCGGTGATCGTCGGCGGCTGTGCCACGTACACCGCGGCCCTGCACCTGATGCGCACCGGCGCGGCGGGCGTCCTGGTCGGCTTCGGCGGCGGCGCCGCGCACACCACGCGCAATGTCCTGGGCATCCGGGTGCCGATGGCGACGGCGGTCGCGGACGTGGCGGCGGCCCGCCGTGACTACATGGACGAGTCCGGCGGCCGGTATGTGCACGTGATCGCGGACGGCGGCGTCGGCTGGTCCGGCGACCTGCCCAAGGCGGTCGCCTGCGGCGCGGACGCTGTGATGATGGGCTCCCCGCTCGCCCGCGCGACCGACGCGCCGGGCAGGGGCCACCACTGGGGCATGGAGGCGGTGAACGAGGAGCTGCCGCGCGGCAAGAAGGTGGACCTCGGCACGGTCGGCACGATCGAGGAGGTCCTGACCGGGCCGTCCCACACTCCGGACGGTTCGATGAACTTCTTCGGTGCGCTGCGGCGGGCGATGGCCACGACCGGTTACAGCGAGCTGAAGGAGTTCCAGCGGGTCGAGGTCACGGTCGCGGACTCGCAGCACCAGCGCTAGCCGCCACGCGGTTACGCCCAGGTCAGGGAAGGGCCGGTCACTCCGAGTGAGGTGACCGGCCCTTCTTACAGCCGGTGTGCCGCCCCCGTGGGTGCCGCGCCCCGCGTGTCCAGCAGCAGCTGTGCCTTCACCGACAGGCCCTGCAAGTCGTACGTCCGATGCTGCTGGAGCAAGATCGTCAGGTCGGCGTCCGCGACCGCCTCGTACAGGGCGTCCGCGCGCGGGACCGGGCGGTCCAGGACGTTCCAGGACGGGATGTGCGGGTCGTGGTAGCTGACGCAGGCGCCCAGCTCCATCAGGCGGATCGCGACCTCCTGGGCGGGCGTGGACTGCTGGTCGGCCAGGTCGGGCTTGTAGGTGACGCCGAGCAGGAGGACGCGGGCGCCGCGCGCGGACTTGCCGTGTTCGTTGAGGAGGGTGGCGGCGCGCTGGACGACGTAGCGGGGCATCTGGCTGTTGACCTGCTGGGCCAGTTCGACCATGCGCAGGGGGCGGCCGGCGGGGCCGGTGAGGTCCTGGGGCACGGCGTGGCCGCCGACGCCGGGGCCGGGGCGGAAGGCGTGGAAGCCGAACGGCTTGGTCTCCGCGCAGCGGATGACGTCCCACAGGTCGACGCCCAAGTCGTGGCAGAGGACGGCCATTTCGTTGACCAGGGCGATGTTGACATGCCGGAAGTTGGTCTCCAGCACCTGCACGGTCTCGGCTTCGCGCAGTCCACGCGCGCGTACCACCTTGTCGGTGAGACGGCCGTAGAAGGCCGCGGCCGACTCGGTGCACGCGGGCGTGAGGCCGCCGATCACCTTGGGGGTGTTGGCGGGCGTGAAGTCACGGTTGCCGGGATCGACGCGGCTGGGTGAGTAGGCCAGGTGGAAGTCGCGGCCGGCGCGCAGTCCGGAGACCTCTTCCAGGAGTGGGCGCAGGACGCTCTCGGTGGTGCCCGGGGGTACGGGCGACTCCAGGATGACGGTGGTGTGCGGGCGCAGCTGCGCGGCCAGGGTGCGGGCGGCCCCTTCCACCTGGCTCAGGTCCAGCCCGCCGTCCGCGCCGCGCGGAGTCGGCGCGCAGATGACGGCGGTGCGCACGCGGCCGAGCTCGGCGGCGCTGGTGGCGTGACGGAAGCCCCCCGAGAGCATCCGGCGCAGTTCGGCGGGGCTGAGGGAGCCGGCCTCGGGCCCGGTCCGGTAACCGAGCGTGGGGATGCCGGCCGCGACGGCGGCCTTCGCCACGGGCAGGCCGTGCAGGCCGAGTCCGATGACGGCGAGATCTGAGGGCATGGCGTGGGCCGTCCTTCCCAGTAACCGAAGCGGTGCAGGTGCGCAAGCCCTGTGGACAGATCGAGGGAGCGCAATGTCAGACTAGGAGTAAATATGACCGATTTCCGGCATTGAATGATCGCGTTTCCGTGAGTGTTGTCCACAGGCTGGGGGTGCGTGGTGGCTGAAGCCGGGCAACCCGGTCAGACTTTGGGCATGGGGGGTACGAAGCGGGCTTCGCCCGACGGGTGCGGCCTACGCGACCGATGAGCGGGAGGCAGCGGTGAGGACAGCGACACTGGGGCCGGCGGAGCGCGCCGAGTCACTCGCATCAATGGCCGAGCACGAGCTGGACCTACTGGTCGTGGGCGCCGGCGTCGTGGGTGCCGGCACTGCCCTCGACGCGGCGACCCGCGGGCTCTCCACCGGCCTGGTCGAGGCACGTGACTGGGCCTCGGGCACCTCCAGCAGGTCCAGCAAGCTGATCCACGGCGGCCTGCGCTATCTGGAGATGCTCGACTTCGCGCTCGTGCGCGAGGCGCTGAAGGAGCGCGGCCTGCTGCTGGAGCGGCTGGCGCCGCACCTGGTCAAGCCGGTGCCGTTCCTGTACCCGCTGCAGTACAAGGGCTGGGAGCGCCTGTACGCAGGCTGCGGCGTCCTGCTCTACGACATCATGTCCATGGCCCGCACCCATGGCCGGGGCCTGCCCATGCACCGCCACCTCAGCCGCGGCAACGCCCTGCGCATCGCCCCCGCCCTGAAGAAGGACGCGCTGGTCGGCGCGCTGCAGTACTACGACGCGCAGATGGACGACGCCCGCTATGTCGCCACCCTGGTGCGCACGGCGTCGGCCTACGGCGCGAAGGTCGCCAACCGCGCGCGCGTGGCCGGGTTTCTGCGCGAGGGGGAACGCGTCGTCGGGGCCCGGGTGCAGGACGTCGAGGGGGGCGGCGAGTACGAGATCCGCGCCAAGCAGATCGTCAACGCGACCGGTGTGTGGACCGACGACACCCAGTCGATGGTGGGTGAGCGGGGGCAGTTCCACGTACGCGCCTCCAAGGGCATCCACCTGGTCGTGCCCAAGGACCGCATCCACTCCTCGACGGGCCTGATCCTGCGCACCGAGAAGTCCGTGCTGTTCGTCATCCCCTGGGGCCGGCACTGGATCGTCGGCACCACCGACACCGACTGGGACCTCGACAAGGCCCACCCTGCCGCGTCCAGCGCGGACATCGACTACCTGCTGGAACACGTGAACTCGGTGCTGGCGGTGCCGCTGACCCGGGACGACGTGGAGGGCGTGTACGCGGGACTGCGGCCCCTGCTCGCCGGGGAGTCGGACGCCACCAGCAAGCTCTCGCGCGAGCACACCGTGGCCCATCCCGTGCCCGGACTCGTCGTCGTGGCCGGCGGCAAGTACACGACGTACCGGGTGATGGCCAAGGACGCAGTGGACGCGGCGGTGCACGGGCTCGACATGCGGGTCGCCGAGTGCGTCACCGAGGACATTCCGCTGCTGGGCGCGGAGGGATACCGGGCGATGTGGAACGCGCGCGCACGGATCGCGGCACGCACGGGGATCCATGTGGTGCGGGTGGAGCATCTGTTGAACCGGTACGGGTCGCTGGCCGAGGAGGTACTCGAACTCATCGCCGCCGATCCCGCACTGGGGGAGCCCCTGCAGTCCGCCGACGACTATCTGCGCGCCGAGATCGTGTATGCCGCCTCGCACGAGGGAGCACGGCATCTGGACGACGTGCTGACACGGCGGACGCGCATCTCGATCGAGACGTTCGACCGGGGGACGCGGTGTGCGCGCGAGGCGGCCGAGTTGATGGCGCCGGTACTGGGCTGGGACAAGGACCACATCGAGCGCGAGGTCCAGCACTACGAGAAGCGGGTGGAGGCCGAGCGCGAATCGCAGCGGCAGCCGGACGACCTGACGGCGGACGCGGCGCGGTTGGGGGCTCCGGACATCGTGGCGCTGTAGCACGGCGGGGTGGGGCAGGACGTCACCCGAACGGGCTACGGAAGCCGGGATCTCTGCTCGAACCTCGGCCGTTCTATCAGGTGCGAGGGCAGAACTCGGCGGCGAGCAGCCGGGGTTCGAGGCCGGGATCTGCGATCGCCGTCGTGTTCACCCGGAAGGTCAGGACGCGACGACCGCCGACGGTGGCCGCGGAGCGCACGTAGCTGCCGGAGATGCGCCCGTTGTGCCCCCATACGACGGTGCCGCACGGCAGCTTCACCGGGAAGAGTCCCATGCCGTACGAGCCATGTGCGGCACGGGTGTCGAGCATCTCGCGCAGCCGGCGCGGGGGCAGCAGGCGGCCGTCGAGCAGCGCGGCGTAGAAGCGGTCGAGGTCGGCGAGCGTGGTCACCAGCTCGCCGGCCGCGCCGGCCACCCGTGGGTCGAGTGCGGTGACATCGGTCCCGTCGGCTGCGTAGGCGCGGCCGTGCGGGGAGGGGAGCGAGGTGCGGGAGCCAGGGAAGGAGGTGCCGGTCAGACCCAGTGGAGCGATGATGCGGCGTTCGGCCTCGGCGGCGTAGGAGCGGCCGGTGATCTGCTTGATGACCAGGCCGAGCAGGACGTAGTTGGTGTTCGAGTAGGCGTAACTGCCGGGGTGGGCAGGGGGGTGGGTGAGTGCGATGCGGACGGCCTGAAGCGGGGTGAGGGGGACGGTGCCCCCGGAGGCGGCGGCGAAGTCGTACAGGCCGCTGGTGTGGGTCAGCAGGGCACGAAGGGTCAGCGCGCGCCCGTCGTTGCCCGCCCCGCGCACCAGGCCCGGCAGGTGCTGCTCGACAGTGTCGGAGAGGGACAGGCGTCGCTCGGCGGCCAGTTGGAGGACGACCGTCGCGATGAAGGTCTTCGTGATGCTGCCGGCGCGGAAGTGGTCGGTGCGGGCGATGCCCTGGCCGGACCGGGCAAAGCGGGTGCCGCCGTCCTCGAGGGCCAGCAGGGCCGCGGCGGGTGCCTTGCCCCGGGTGACCAGCAGGGACAGCAGGGCGTTCGTCGCCGGTGCAGCGGAGGTCGGCGAGGCGGTGCGTGCCGACGAGGCGGTCGGGGAGGTCGCGGACAGACCGAGAAGGGCCGGGGACACGAGGCAGAGGACGGTCAGGCACACAGGTATGGCCAGTAGTGTCCGAAGCAGTGGCATCGCCGTTCGCGCCATGCGGGGTCCTTCCCTTGTCGCGGGTCATCATGCCGGGCAAGCGGAACCTGTGATTCACCGGGCTTCGGGTCTGCGGTGCACGGGCGGTTCGTGCCGTGCGGTCGGGTGGCGACGCGTGAGGCACCCTGGGCGTTGGGCACTTGTCGGGTGAGAGACAATGGAGGCTCTGTCAGGGCGGGTTGTATGAGGGGACGCATGTCGGAGGCGGAGCGGGCGGGGACATCCCGTCAGGACACTCGTCAGGACGACCGTGAGCGTCTCCTCGCGGGGCGGTACCGGCTGGGAGGAGTGCTCGGCCGGGGCGGCATGGGCACGGTGTGGCGTGCCGTGGACGAGACTCTGGGGCGGACAGTCGCCGTCAAGGAGTTGCGGTTCCCGTCGAGCATCGACGAGGAGGAGAAGCGGCGGCTGATCACGCGCACCCTGCGTGAGGCCAAGGCGATCGCCCGGATCCGCAACAACAGCGCGGTCACGGTGTTCGACGTGGTCGACGAGGACGACCGGCCATGGATCGTGATGGAACTCGTCGAGGGCAAGTCGCTCGCCGAGGTCATCCGCGAGGACGGCCTCCTGGAGCCCAAGCGGGCGGCCGAGGTCGGCCTGGCCGTCCTCGACGTGCTGCGCTCCGCGCACCGCGAGGGCATCCTGCACCGCGACGTGAAGCCGTCGAACGTCCTGTTGGAGAGCGACACCGAGCGGGTCGTACTCACCGACTTCGGCATCGCCCAGGTCGAGGGCGACCCCTCCATCACCTCGACCGGCATGCTCGTCGGCGCGCCGTCCTACATCTCCCCGGAGCGGGCCCGCGGCCACAAGCCCGGCCCCGCGGCCGACCTGTGGTCGCTCGGCGGGCTGCTGTACGCGTCGG